>CAMDWM010000006.1:0-36679 GCA_945878755.1 Akkermansia muciniphila | reverse complement strand
CTTCGGGGGAGTTCTTCGAGGGCTTCCAGCCCGCGAGGGACTTGCCGTCGAAGAGGGTGACGGCGTCGGCGGCGAAGCCAGCGGCGGCTGTGAGTAGGACGCACGCCGAAGCGGCGAGGGTCCGGAGGGAGGCACGGGGTATCATGACGGCTTCCAGCAAAGCCACTCCCCGCCAGTTCGGAAGTCTTAACTTAGCTGAAGACTTTGATACCGGCCTCGCGCATCTCAATGAGGCGCTTCTTCAGCGTCGAGCGGTTGATGCCGAGAATCATGGCGGACCGGAGTTGGTTCCCGCGGGTTTCTTCCATGGCTCGGCGGATCATCTCCACCTCGATGGTGCTGAGGATGTCCTGGCCCTCGTTGAGCCGGTTCTGGCGGTAAATGGCCTCGTAAGCGGCGGCCATCGAAGCACCGGCCGTGGCGGTGGCATCGGACAGTGGTGCGGCGGCGGGAGCAGCCGCGTAGCTCGCAACGGCGGCCGTGGCGATGGGAGCGGCAGCCCGGCGTGGGTTAAGGACTTCCTGCGGGAGGTCCTTGGCGAGGATGGTTTCGCCCTTGGCGAGGACGTTGGCGCGCTGCACGACGTTTTCGAGCTCGCGAACATTGCCCGGCCAATCGTGCGCCATGAGGGCGTCGAGGGCCTCGTTGGAGAGGCGCTTCGGACGTAGCTTCTTCGCCGCGGCCTGACGCTGCAGCATATAGTCGATGAGCATCGGGATGTCGTCCTTGCGCTGGCGCAGCGCTGGGAGACGAATGCGGAAGACGTTGAGACGGTAGAAGAGGTCTTCGCGGAAGAGGCGGGCCGCGACCATCGCTTCGAGGTCCTTATTCGTCGCGGCAACGAGGCGAACGCTCACTTTGAGCGTAGTCGTTCCACCGACCCGCTGAATCTCTCCATCCTGGATGGCGCGGAGGACCTTGGTCTGCGTCGGGAGTGACATATCCCCGATTTCATCGAGGAAAATCGTGCCACCATCGCAGAGTTCAAACTTCCCGGGCTTCATGGCGGCCGCTCCGGTGAACGCGCCCTTTTCGTGGCCGAAGAGCTCCGACTCAATGAGGTTTTCCGGGATGGCTGCGCAATTAACGGCCATGAACGGGCCCTTGGCGCGCAAGGAGTGCTGGGCAATGCAACGGGCGACGAGTTCCTTCCCCGTCCCGCTTTCGCCAGTGATGAGGACCGTCGCGTCGCTGGCAGCGACTTGGCCGATGGACTTAAGGACTTCCTGCATTGGCTCGGAACTCCCCACGATGCCTTCCTTGTAGTCGGCTGGGTTGACGAGGGAGCGCGCGGATTTGCCGGCGGAGGCCAGGTCGCGACGGGCGCCGAGGGCGCGGTCGACCAGTGCGATGAGCTTCGCCTGATCGAAGGGCTTCATGACGTAGTCGTAGGCACCGAACTTCATCGCCTCGATCGCGGTCTGGGTCGTGCCGAATGCGGTCATGAGAATCACCATCGCCTGCGGCTGCGCGCCACGGAGCATCTGCAAAGTCTCGATGCCAGTCATCCCGCCCATGCGGTTGTCGAGGAGGATGACATCTGGCTGTTCGCGCTTGGCGAGGGCGACGCCGGTTTCGCCACTGTCGGCTTCAATCACCGTGTGCCCCTGGCCAGCGAGGGCTCGCTTAAGCGAGTAGCGCAGGTCCTTGTCGTCATCGATGACGAGAACTTTGTCTGGAACAGTTGAACTCATGAATAAAAGTAGGCAGAAAGTGTGCCAGAGAGTGGATGCAGTCTATTTTGCCTCTTATGAGTCGTTAAGCAACAGGCTCATGCCTATTTTTGAGCAATTTAACTTCAAAAAGGCCTTTGCAGACGTTTTTAACGGGATTAGGATGGGTCGTGCCTAAAAACCTCCGCCAATTCCTTCAGATTAGTGCAGGTTTTTTAGTAGTTTTGGGCCTATTTACGAATGTCTGGCTTTGGTCGGCCGGGGTCGGTCGATCTTACGTGAACCACGACCAAGTTCCGCCGGGGTCCATCTTGGTCCTCCTCGGCACTAATGAGTTCGTCGGTCAAACCGAGATTCCCACCGGTACCTACCGTCCGCGCATTGAGGCGGCCGCGGAGCTCGCCAAGTCGGGTCGGGTGAAGGTCGCGGTGGTTTCGGGAATCGAAGTGCAGACATTGACGATGGCCCGCGACCTGCGTGCCGCGGGCGTCACTTGTCCCATCGTCCGCGATCCGTATGGTTGGCGGACCCTCGACTCGGTGCACCGCGTAGCGGCCAGCTATCCCGGTGAGTCAGTGGTCTTTGTTTCGCAAGGTTGGCATTGCGACCGAGCGCTGTGGCTGGCAGATCGCTTGCAGCTCCGTGCTTGTGCTTATCCTGCGGCGTTCGGTGAAGGCTGGCGTCCGGTTTTGGGCGCAGCGCGCGATTTACTCGCCAAGCCTAAAGCCGTTTGGGATTGGCTCACCGGCAGTGAACTCTCGACTTCGCAGCCGGTCGCCACGGGTAACCTACCCGTTCGCTGATCACACCCGTTCGTGGCGGCCGTCGCTGCGACGGAGTAAGTGTCCCTTGATTTCGAGCATCGTCAGGGCGACGGCCGCTTCCGCCTGTGAACACTGGGTCAGCTGGGCCAGCGATTCGGAATGATGCGCAGTGCCTCCGCCAAAATGCTTGAGCCAACGCGCGTCCGCGGCATCCAACTTTTCGAGGGGCAGCGTGAGTTGGCCCCGCGCTTCGCCGAGTTCGGCCAAGATGTCATCGAGCGACGAGACCAACGTCGCCCCGTCCCGAATGAGTGCATGGCAGCCGCGGCTAGTCGGGCTGTCGACTCGGCCCGGCAAGGCACAGAGGGTCTTACCTTGTTCACCTGCGAACCGCGCGGTGATCATACTGCCGCCATCGACATCGGTTTCGACCACGATGACGGCCTGGGCGAGCCCCGCGACGATGCGGTTACGCTGCGGGAAACTTTGCCGATCCGCGGGGCGACCCAAGGGGAACTCGGCCAGCACGCAGCCCCGCTCAATCATGCGCTGGCGGAGTTTAAAGGCCTCTGGTGGGTAGGTGAGGTCGAGGCCGTGCCCTAAGATGGCGGCGGTCCGGCCCGCCGCTTCCAAAGCCCCTTCGTGCGCGGCGAAATCGATACCTCGGGCGAGGCCGCTGACAATCCACCAGCCGAGTTTAGCCAGGTCGCGTGCTAAACTCCGAGCGAGGCCCGCCCCATACGGCGTGCAATGCCGTGAGCCGATGATAGCGACCGCGCGTTCATCGGGCATGGCGGCGCCTTCCATGTATAGGACCAGCGGGGCATCCCAGAGCTGTCGGAGTGATGCGGGCCAAATGGCATCGCCCTCATGCAGGATGCGAAAGTTTAAGGCATTCGCGCGCTCGAGCTCGGCTGTATAATCGAAATCGCGACGTAAGAGGCTAGCCACCATCGGGGCCGTGAGCCCTTTGACTTTTTGAAGCGCCTTCATGTCGGCCGATAGGGCGCGGCGCAGATCGCCGTCAAAAGCTTCTTGTAGCCGTCGGGCGGAGACTGGGCCGATACCAGTGAGTCCGTTTAAAAGGAGACGAAGGGTGCGAACGTCGGAAGGCAGCGGGTGCATTCCGCTGAATCGTGGCGGGCTCAGCGTGGCCGCAAGACCTGCGATAACCTAGGAAGAAGCTCCGTGGTGCAGATGGCTTCTTCCCCTCGTTGCTCCCTGAGGAGATCCGCGGCGTGCGCATGCCAGGTGTAGGCCGCGACGACGGCGTCGAACGCGGTCAGGCCCAAGCGGCGGCTTGGTGCATCAACGCGAGGGACTTCGTTTCACTCCCATGGAGGAACACCGTTTCTTTCTGAGCGGCGACCGCGCAGGAAAGAACCAGTAAGCGTGCGCGCGGAATCTTAGCGGACAATCACCGCGAAGGCTTGGGCGAGGTCGTCGGTGTGCGTGAGCGAAATCAAGACGCGCGTGCCGCCTTGGCGGGCCAGTAAGGCGCTAGCCTTGTCATCCAGGACCACGAGTGGGCCTTCCTCTGGGCCATGGAGAACCGAGACGCTCGTCAGGTGGAGTTCGGCGCCTAAGCCAGTGCCAAACGCCTTGCTGACGGCTTCCTTGGCGGCGAAACGGGCGGCGAGGGAAGGATAGGGATTGGCTTTGGCTAAGCACAGCGCCTGTTCGGCGGGGGTGAAGACTTTATCGAGGAAGGTAGCGCCATGTTTCTCATGGGCAGAGCGGATGCGGGCGACCTCTGTGAGGTCCACGCCAACACCGATCACGTTGCCACCTTCGAGGTTCATACGCCGCGAAGCAGGTGGGCCTTCATCTCGGCCACCGCGGCACGGGCACCCGTGAGGAGTGAGCGGGCGACGATGGTATGGCCGATGTTCAGCTCATGCAGGTGCGGGAGCGTGAGGATAGCCCGGATGTTATCGTAGTTGATGCCGTGGCCCGCGTTGACGATGAGGCCGAGCCGATGCGCTAACTCGCAGCCGGTGCGGAGTCGGGCGAGTTCTTCATCCGCTGTCGAGCTCAGCCAAGCGTTAGCGAAGGCACCCGTATGGAGTTCGACGACCGGTGCGCCGATGGCATGGGCGGCTTCGATTTGGGCGGCCTCTGCGCCGATAAAAAGGGAAACCTCAATGCCGACGTCTTTGAGGGCGGCGACGGTGGCCGCCACGCGCTCGCGTTGACCGGCGACTTCCAGGCCACCTTCAGTGGTGACCTCTTCACGCGATTCCGGGACTAGGCAAACAGCGGCCGGGCGGAGGCGTCGAGCGAAGTCCGTCATCCAAGGCGTGCAGGCCATCTCAAGGTTAAGGCGGATGCCAGGTAACTGGGCGATTGCCAACACATCCTCTTCTTGAATGTGCCGACGGTCTTCGCGGAGGTGGACCGTGATGCCATCGGCCCCTCCGGCCAAGGCTTCGCGGGTGAAGGCGAGCGGGCTCGGTTCGGCGTGCACCGAGTCGTGCGTGCCGCGGTAACGCGCTTGGCGGACCGTCGCCGCGTGGTCGATGTTAACGCCGAGGAGGATTCGACTCATTGCTTCTTTAGCTTATCGAGTTCCTTCTGAATCTTCGCCTTATCGCGTTCAAATTCTTTCTTCATGTCCGGCTGGTTGCACTTATCGAAGTAAGGCTGCATCGTATCAATCAGGCCCAGTACGGTCTTCATGCGGAAGACATCGTTTCCGGTATCGGACATCTCATTCTGATAGAGCCGGCGGATTTCGCGGAGGAAGCTGAGCTCCAAGGTCGCGTTGCCTTTGACTGCCAAATAGAAGTTGTCGAGGAGGCTCCGGAAGGTCGGGAGGTGTTCGAGGTTATCTTTCAGGCCTTGCCGCATGAAAAAGAAGAGGTTTTCTTGGCCCTTCGCTGACTTGTCTTTCGCGAGCTGGCGGCCGGTGCGTTCGATGGAGACCACGATGAGGTCGTAGCGTGTCTTGTCGAAGGTCTGCCCGCGCAGACGCTTCTTCTCGCTCATAAACTGGTTATAGGAGTTCTTGCACTCCATGTAGACCTGTTCGCCGGTCATTTTAGGGTCCGTCCAGACGTGCTTCTCAGCGAAGTCGTCAGCGTATTTAATCATATCCAGCCAGCGCCGGTCTTCATCGAAGACATGGAACGCCGAGCGCATGGACTTCACGAATTCGCGCCAGCGGTCATAGGAGATCTTCGTGTCCATCGCTTCTAGGCAGGTGGCGGTCTCGAGCCACGCGTCTAGCGACATCTTAGCGACCTGGGTCGAGAACTGGAGGCATTCCAATTGGCCTTCTTGGTCTTTGTTGCCTTGGAAGACTTTGGCGGCGAAGCGGAGGCGGAGGCTCTTGGGGTAGTGCTCGGACATACGGCGCTCGGGGTCGCCCGTGAGTTGAACCTCGAATTCGCCGATACCTTTGCCGGTTTGCGGATCCCTGGTGTGGCCATTGGCGTAGCCATCAGCGTAGCGGCCCGTGCCAGGAAGATTGCGCGGTTCGCTAAAGGGGTGGAAGCTGTTGCCCATGTTCCACTGGTGCGTGGGCATCATGTAGGCGAACCAGGCGTGGCCGCCGCGGTTGCCGTCGCCGCCGACGGAGGCGGCGGGGATGCCGTAGGCGCGGGCGGCGGTGGTACCAAAGTGTGACTGGTCCATGCAAATGCCGCCGACTTCATGGATTTCTTCCAAGGTCCCACGCGTGAAACTCTCGGCGAGCGGCTTGTAGGCCTTCTTGCCGGGCGGAGCCTTCGGTGGCTTGGCACCGGTGACGAAGTCCATACGGTAATTAATCATCGGGTAGGCTTCGCTCCAGTCATTCTTCTGGTCGGCCGTGGCGAGCTTCAGCCGCTTCAAGTCGTTTTCCTTCAGGGCCCATTCCATTTCCTCTGCGGTGGCTTCGGCACTGACCACCCAGACGAGTTCATAGGGCTCGAGGCGCTTGATATCGGTCTCGAGGCGTTGACGTTGCGCATTGTCACGGAAATAGCGGTACCGCTCGATCGGATTGACGGTGAAGGATTCGCCCATGGGGTCGCGGGCGCGGCGGAAGCTGAACTTGCGGTCAAAGACAAGCGCCACGGCGAGTTGGAGGTTCACGTATTTGCCTTTGAGTTCCTTCGAGTCATCGGCCACGAGCTTGGCCCAGACCTTGATGGCTTCGCCGGCGTTGTCCTCCGCCTTGATGTTGGCGAGGAACTTCTCCATCAGCCCAGAGTCGGCCATGAGTTCCTGCAGGAACGGCAAGGTTTCTTCCTGGGCGATGAAGGCACGTAAGGTGGCCGGTGTGACGCGCAGGATGAACGCGTATTGGGTCATGCCCAAGGCGAAGTAAGGGCTGTCCCATAGACGGTCGAACCGACGAAAACCGTCATTTTTAGATGCACCCGTTAGTGCCGGGTAGAGGCCGTATTTGACACGATCAGAGTGGCTTTCCCATTTCCCGTCGAAGGTGCGTGCCTTCGTGTCTTTGAGAAGCGTGGCTAGACGTTGCGGGTCGCGGAGGTCCGGTCCCGTGAAGGGGTAAGGCTGCAGCGAGAGGGGCGGCAGGGGTTCTTCGATAACCTTGGGCGGCACTACGACGACGGGCTCTACAACCGGCTTCGGCGGGGTGATGACCACCGGGGGAATTTCGGTCTTCGTTTCAGTGGCTTCAGCTGGACGGAAGACCCCCGCGAGGCTGTCAATGAGTCCGCGATCCGCCTTGGGCGGCAGTTTTGTCTGCAGCGTGACGCGTTCATAGACTTGCCAGCCGAACCAGCCACCGACGACGAGGATTGGGAAGAGAATACCGATGATCCATAGATCGGTATTGGCACTCGGCTTCGGTGCGGAAACTCGCGGGCGCGATTTTTGAGGGGAGCCAGGCATAGTGCTAAGCCAAAAATTGACCTAAAATGGAGGCGGGTCAAAGCGAACCTATACCTAATGCGGCGGGATGGGCTGCGGGCGCCGTTATTCGGCGGTAAACCACCTTAAGGCTGAGGTGATTTCCTTGAGGCTTTCTTCTTGGGGGCGGCCTTCGTTTTCCCGCGCTTCAAGGTCAAAGCCAAGGCGGGTGCCGTGGGCGAGCCTTTCTTGGCCGCCAGGGACTCGGGATCACCTTGGTGGACGAGTTGCCCGCCCGCTTGACCGCCTTCGGGTCCGATTTCCACGACCCAGTCGGCTTCGGCAATGACGTCGGGATGGTGCTCGATGACCACCACGGTGTGGCCTTGGTCGACCAGCGCGTGCAAGAGTTCGATGAGGCGACGACAATCGGATTGGTGCAGTCCGATGGTCGGTTCTTCCAGAAGGTACAGGTTAGGGCGAATCTGTCCGCGCGCACGCTCACGGAAGGTGGGCAGTCCCTTCGCCAGTTCGCTCACGAGTTTGAGCCGTTGGGCTTCCCCGCCGGAAAGTGTCGGGCTGCTTTGTCCGAGCGTGAGGTAACCCAAGCCGGTCTTGTTCATCAACCCGCAGAGGTCGCGCAGCTTGGCGTCGAAGGAGAAGAACTCGGCGCCTTCTTCGAAGGTCATGGACAGAAGGTCGGCCGCAGATTTTCCGTTCCAGCGGATGGCACGGGCGACGGTGCCGTAGCGCGTGCCCTGGCATTCTTCGCAAGGCACATAGGTATCCGGCAGGAAACTCATTTCCAATTTGATCCGCCCGGCGCCGGAACAGGCTTCGCAGCGGCCGCCGGAAGTATTGAAAGAAAAGAAGCCAGCGCCATGCCCGCGAATCGAGGCTTCTGGTAATGCGGCTAAGCGTTCACGGATTAAGTCCCAGGCGCCGATATACGTCGCCGGCGTCGAGCGCGGCGTCTTGCCAATGGGCTCTTGGTCGACAATCACGAGCTGGCGGAAGGACTTCAGGCCAGTCAGGTTCTGGAACGCTGGTTTACCGCCGTTGGCGATGACTTCGGTGGCTTCCTTGCCGTGCAGGCCGTCCTTCTTCTTAGAAATCGCCAGCCGGGCCGCAGGGGCGACTAGGTCCGTCATGAGGGTGCTCTTTCCTGCGCCTGATACGCCACAGACAACCGAGAGACGCCCAGTCGGGAAAGTGACGTCGAAGTGCTTGAGGTTGCGTAACGAAGCTTGTTTCACGCGAATCCATTCCGCGGGCGCATCCTTGCCGGCGATGGCCCGGCGCGTTCCGCGTAGGGGGTGGGGGATGGCCGACTTTAGGGACTGTCCCGTGACCGAAGCGGGATTAGTTTCGAGGTCGTGTGCCGTGCCCTCGGCGATGATGCGTCCGCCGTGGACGCCCGCGCCCGGCCCGAGGTCGATGATGCGATCGGCGGCACGCATGGTGTCTTCGTCGTGCTCGACCACGAGGACAGTGTTGCCGCGGTCGCGGAGGTCACGGAGCGACTCGATGAGTCGATCGTTATCGCGCGGGTGTAGGCCGATGCTGGGCTCATCGAGGACGTAGAGTGCGCCCGAAAGCGTCGAGCCGAGCTGGGCGGCGAGACGGATGCGTTGGGCTTCACCACCCGAGAGCGTGTCGGCGCCACGGTCCAAGGCGAGGTAGCCTAGGCCCACGGAACTCAGGAACTTAAGGCGGGCGGCAATCTCGGGCAGGAGTGCTCCGACCACCGCCTTTTCGCGCGGCCCTAAGGTCAGGCCGCCGAGGTAAGTGAGTGCCTCATCGGGTTGGAGGCGCAGGAGATTCGGGAGCGAAAGGCTCTTGCCGCCCTTGCCGTGTAATTTAACCGAGCGGCCGATGGGACCCAAGCGTTCGCCTCGGCACGTGGGGCAGACGGCTTCACCGACGCGATCGGCCAGCGCATTTTCATTGAGAGTCTCTTCTTCGTCGGCGGCGAAAGTGGTGACTTCGAGACCGTGCCCGCGACAGTCCGGACACCAGCCACGAGGGGAGTTCCAAGAGAGATGCTTTGGGTCAACCTCTGGATACGATTCACCGGTGGCAGGATCACTACGCGAGGTGGAGAGGAAAGCGACTTGTTGGCCGCGTTCATCGATCAGGAGACAGGCCCCTTTGCCGGCGAGGAGCGTCACGCGCACCAGCGTGCGTAGGGCTTTCTCGCCGCTCTCTTCGGTTTCGTCAGGGTGTAAGATGGTGCCATCTGAGCGAAGGACCGCAAAGACTGCATCGACATCATGTTCGCGGTAACGGTCGAGCCCTTCGAAGCCTGCTACGGGCGTTAGTTTGCCGTCGCAGCGCATGAGGCGGAGCCCCTTGTTCTCCGCCCATTCAGCGAGTGGACGGTGATGGCCCTTGCGGGACCGAACCAGCGGCGCCGCCAAGAGTAACTTGCCTCTCTTTAAAGCCTGTAAGCGTTTGGCGACGAGTCGGATGACGGCGTCTTCGGTCATTTCTTCCAGCGGCTCGCCGGTGACGGGGCTATGGAGTACGCCCGCCCGCGCAAACAAGACGCGCAGGTATTGGGCGACTTCCGTGACGGTGGCGACGGTTGACTTGGAGGAGCCCCGTGTGACGCGCTGTTCAATGGCCACGGTCGGCGGCAGGCCGGTTAAGGAGTCGATGTCTGGCTTTGGCAACTGCTCGACGAATTGGCGCGCGTACGCGGAGACGCACTCCAGGAAGCGGCGTTGGCCTTCGGAGAACAGAATGTCGAAAGCTAAGGACGATTTGCCCGACCCCGAAACGCCGGTCATGACCGTCAGGGAGCCGTGGGGAATCTCGAGCGAGACATCGCGGAGGTTGTGCTCACGGGCGCCCCGCAAAGAAATACTGGTTGGTCTAGGTTTGGCTGTCCGCGCATCCGGCGTCGCAAACGCGGCGTCGCCCGCTGCCAGGAAATTCCCCGTCGTCGTACCCGCTTTGGCCACCTGTGCGGGCGTGCCTTCGGCAACCAGCAGGCCGCCACCAGGGCCGGCTTCGGGGCCCATCTCTAAAATCCAATCGCAAGCCTTGAGCACGTCGAGATGGTGCTCCACGACAATGAGCGAATGACCGGCGTCAGCCAGACGATGCAGCAGGGCGATCAAGCGAGCGACGTCTTCGCGGTGCAGGCCGGTGGTTGGTTCATCCAGCAGCAATAAGGCGCCGGGCTTACGTGGGTCGAGGCGACCGAGGTAGCGGACGAGTTTGAGGCGCTGGGCTTCGCCGCCCGAAAGCGTGGTCAGTGGTTGGCCAAGTGAAAGGTAGCCGAGGCCGACCTCTTCGAGGACCGCGAGCTGTTGGCTGGCTGGCGTCCGTCCGCCGAGGAACACGCGCACTTCCGTGACGGACATGGCCATGAGGTCCCCCACCGACTTGCCGTCGAACTGAAAGGCCAGCACCTCGTCTCGGAAGCGCTTGCCGTTACAGGATGGGCAGGGCAGCGCTACATCGGAGACAAATTGCATCTCGACCGTCTCCCAGCCTGCGCCGCCGCAGCGTTCACAACGCCCTTCGCCGGCATTGAACGAAAAGTGCGAAGGCGTTAAGCCCGCGGCCTTCGCCTCTTCGGAGTTACCGAGTAAGTTGCGAATCGCATCCCAAGCCCCTACATACAATGCGGGGTTCGAGCGTGGGGTGCGGGTCGCAGGTGATTGGTCGACGAGCGCAACTTCCTCGTGCTCGCGATCGAACTTGAGTTTGCCGTGCCCTTGGGCCGATGTGTCGCCTGATTCTGGATCGCGGCGGCCGATGACTTGGTGCAAGAGTGTGGATTTTCCTGAGCCGGAAACACCGCAGAGGCCGACGAGCCGTCCGAGCGGGAGTGTGCAGGAGAAGTCACGGAGGTTATTGACCGAGGCGCCTTCGATTCGCAGGCGGGGCGTGGTGTCGGTGACTGGGCGGGGTGCCCGCGTGGCCGGTTGGCTACGGCCGCTCAGCCAGGCGCCGGTTACGGAATCTTTGGCCTTGAGGATGCCCGTCGGTTTCCCCGCGTAAACGAGCTGACCACCGGCTGCCCCTGGCCGTGGACCGATTTCAATCAGCCAATCGGCCGCGCGCATGACGGATTCATCATGCTCGACGACGACGACGGTGTTACCTTGTTCGACGAGATTGCGGAGGATTCCGACCATCCGTGAAAGGTCGCGCGCGTGCATGCCGACGCTGGGTTCATCTAGCACGAAGACCGTATCCGCTAGGCAGGCGCCAAGGCAGGAGGTCAGGTTAACGCGTTGGACTTCGCCGCCGGAAAGCGTTCGGGAGAGACGATCGAGCGCGAGGTAGCCGAGGCCGACGGCTTCGAGGTAGCCGAGGCGGGCGAGCATGGCCTCGAGCGCGTGGTCGGCCGGGTGGCGTGAGTCCTTGGGCGCGTAGGGGCGGAGTAACGCACGCAGTTCGGTCACCGGCAGTGCATAAAGTTCGGGCAGGCTCCGGCCTTGCCAGCGCCACCAGAGTGATTCCTCGCGGAAACGTTGGCCACGGCACTTCGGGCATTCCTCGTAGGCGCGCCAGCGCGACAGGAACACGCGGACGTGCATCTTGTAGGTGCTTGATTCCAGCCAGCGGAAAAAGCCGCGGATTCCATACCACTTCGACTCCCATTCGCCGGGCACGTACGTAGGGTCACCGTCTTCAAGGTAGCGTCGGTGCGTGGCCGTGAGCTTATTCCAAGGCACATCCAGCGGGATACCTTTTTTCTTACACGCCTTGGCCAGGTCGCGTTGGCTCTCGCCGTAGACGTTACCTTGGAAGGGGGCGACCGCGCCTTCGGCGAGCGTGAGCTTGGGGTCGGGGATGATTTTCTTCCAGTCGAGGCCGATGACGCGGCCAAAGCCCCGGCAATCGGGACAAGCGCCGATGGGAGAATTAAACGAGAAGAGTGCTGGCGTGGCTGGGCGGAAGCGGCGGCCGTCGACTGGGGATTCGAGGATCTCGCTGAAGCGTCCGATCTCGATGCCCGCGTCCGTCAGCAGGCGCATGCGGCCCCCGCCAAGTCGGAAGGCAACCAAGGCGGCCTCATGGAAGCGCGAAGCCTCTGCGGTCGAAATGGTGAGACGATCTTGAATGATGAGCGCCTCGTCGGTATCCTCAGGTATCGCTTCTTCGCCGAGGCGGAGCCGTTGACCGGACACGAACGCCCGCGTAAAACCTGCGCGCACAAATTCTTCGGCGATGGCCGGCCAAGCGAGCCCAGCTGGCTTCTGCACGGCGAAGGTCAAGACGACCGCTTGGCCGACGTGTGCTTGCAGGCAAGTTTCCCAAGCAGCCGCGGGGCCTTGCGGGACGACCGGTTGACCGCTGGCGGGATCAAGCAACTCGGCGCGGTGGGCGAACCAGACCTTAAACCAATCGCAAAGCTCGGTCATCGTTCCGACCGTCGAGCGCGAGGTCCGGACCGCATTGCCTTGCTTGATGGCGACGGACGGACGGACGTTTTCGGCTGAGTCGAGGGCGGGCGCTGGCAGGAGCTCGAGGAATTGCCGGACGTAGGGGCTGAAGGTTTCGACGTAACGGCGTTGGCCCTCGGCATGCAAAGTGTCGAAGACGAGCGAGGATTTACCGGCCCCACTGAGGCCCGTCACGACCACCAGCTTTCCGATGGGGATGTCGATATCGAATCCCTTCAGGTTATTTTGGCGGACTCCGCGGAGTCGAATGACATCGGGTTGGGCGGCAGGCATCGGCGACCCGCCAAAGGACATGAAACCGCCCAATAGGCAAACCTCCTAGCGAGAGACCTTAGGCACCACTCCAGCCGGGGTGACGATCGCATGGAGGCAGTAGTCGTGGCTTTCGACCGGGACCTCGGGGGCGATTTGAAATTCAAAGCCATAGCCCACGGCGAACGCGGTCGGCTTAGCTTGGTTGAGTAGACGATCGTAAAAGCCAGCGCCATAGCCCAGGCGGTGTCCGTCGGCGGCGAAGGCGAGCCCGGGGACTAAGAAGAGGTCGACCTCGGTGACGTCGCGTCGCGGTGCGTCGGGGGCTGGCTCTAAGATTCCGAGATGAGAGGAGGTTAAGGAACTCAGGTCGGAGACCTCGTGCAGGCTCAAGGTGCCGTCGGGCTGGGTGCGCGGCAGGACCAGCACCTTACCTTCACCCACCGCCGTCTGCAGTAATAGGTGAGTCCCTAGCTCGTGCTTAAATGACGCGTAAAGGCAGACGACTCGGGCTACTGACCACTGCGGCAATGATAATAGGACACTCGCCGCCTGGGCCGCCTGCTGCTCGTGCGCTGCGGGCGAAAGCTCAGCCCGTAACGCTTTCATTTCCGCACGGAGCTGGGCTTTGGCCGCACGCAAGTCCATGTCCCTAGAAAAGCCGATTTAACGTTAGAGTCAACAGGACCACCGGGAGGTAGAGAATCGACGCGAGGAAGAGTGGCTTAGCGACCTCTGCCCGGCGGTGCGGTAATGCGAAGTCGAGGCTCAGTTTGAAGAACCAAGCCCCCGCCAGCAGCGAAACCCAGAGAAAGGGGCTCTTGAAGCCTCCGAGGTGCCCGGTGTAGCCCGGCTCGAAGAACGTCATCGCGATCTTCCCGGCGACGAAAATCATTGGGATGATGAAGGCCGTAGCCCAGAGCGAGGCGGACCGGCCGGAGGGGTCATCGACGGTCGCGACCTTGAAGCCGCCGCGGGCGTAGTCGTCGCGGCACATCACAGCGAGGGCCATGAAATGCGGAATCTGCCAGCAGAAAAGCAGGGCGAACAGGAGCCAGCCCATGGCATCGATGTTTCCGTTGGCTTGGCCTTGGCCGAGCTTGGCGGCCGTGCCGATAATGGGTGGGATGGCGCCCGGTAAAGAGCCGACGAGCGTGCACCAAGACGTCACCGATTTAAGTGGTGTATAAAAAAGAAGGTAACTGACGATGGTGGCCAGCGTCAGGAAGCCCGCGAGGGCATTGGCGCCGAACCAGACGAGCGTGACGCCAGCGATGCAGAGTGTGCCACCGAAAAGTAGAACGATGCCCGGGTGGACGACTTTAGCGGGGATGGGACGATTCTTGGTCCGTTCCATCCGTGCGTCGGCTTCGCTTTCCCACCACATGTTGAGCGCGCCGCAACCGCCGGCTGCTAAGGCTGTGCCCACGGCGAGCGAGACGAGTACGCGGGCGTCGGTTAAGCCTTGTGGATTGCTGCAAAAGTAGCCGGCCAGCGCCGTCAGGACGGAAAGGAACGACAACCGGGGCTTGGTTAACTCCCAGAGGGCGGCAGGAAGAGATCCAGCGCGTTCGCTCATGCACTTGTCGTGGCGACTTTCCTCAACGGGTTAAAGGTAAATCGGAGCACTGCGCTCAGGCCTCGGAAGACTTAGCTCGGTGGACGAGGGCGGCATGGGCGCAAAGGGTTGAGAATAAGGCGGCACCCACTACTAGGTGGATGGTGCGGACGTGTGGATTGAGGGGTAGGACGATGCTAAAAACCCCCAGCGAAATCTGGACGCCTAGGAGCAGGGCGAGTGGCACCCACCGACTGGCGCGCCTTTCTCCAGTGGCGGCGAAGACGAGTACCGCGACACCGGCGATGAGCGCGCCGGAGCGGTGGAATAGGTTCATCAACCAGGGAAGCCCGTCGCCGGCCGGCAGGAATAGTTCGGTGAGGCTTCCGCTCGTCACCCAAGAGGTAAAATGGTTCTGGCGCATGATCGCCCCAAAAATGATGACCGTAAAGACCGCCCCGGCGGCGACCTTGGCGGCGAGTCGTTCCCGAGGTTGAGCGGGGTTCACTTGACGCCAGGCGAGCGTATGACTGGCGGCGATGACGGCGAGCAGTGCGATGGTGAGTTGGGCATTGACCGCATGTCCGATGGCAAAACAGATGGCCTTCAGGTTACCATCACCGCCGATGTTCAGTTCGTCGAGGAGGACGCGCAGGCCACCGAGGCCGCCTTGGAGAATCACGAGGCCTGCCAAGGCATAAGCCGCTAGGCGGACGCCGCGGCGCGGCTCACGTGCATAATGCATGGCGGCGATGGCGAGACAGAGAAGGCCCAGGCCAGTGGCGGCAAGGCGATGTGAATGTTCGGCGAATTTATCGATTTCGGTTAGCCAGCCCGGTGGGTTGATTGAGCCGTTCGAGAGCGGCCAATCGAGGAAGGCCATCCCCGCGCGGATACTCGTCGTGAAGCCGCCCGCTTGGAGCACGATCACCGTCCAAGCGAGGGTCACGAAGCAGAGCCATTTCAGCCATGCATCCGGCTGGCCCGCGGTCGCGGTGGCGGAGGTTGGGTGGGCCGACGTTTGCATCCCTCCATCAGACTTGCGGAGGCCGAAGGTGCAAATCCCTTTCGATGAAATTCACCCAATCGGGCGTTTTAGCGGCCAGCGATTTGGCCGAAGGTGCGAATTTTACCGACTAGATTGGTGAGGCCGTTGCGGCGATTGGGGGAGAGGTGTTGGGTCACGCCAACCTCGGCCAGGAAGTTGGCGTCCGTGGCGGCGACTTCTTGCGGGGAGCCTCCGTCATAGAGTTCGCAGACCAGCGAAGCGATGCCCTTGGTGATAAGCGAGTCGGCGTCGCAACGGAAACGGCAGGCACCATTCTCGAGCGACGGCAAAAGCCAAAGATTAGAGGTGCAGCCCTCGACGAGGAAGGCGTCGAGCTTGAGTGCGGTGTCGAGCCCTGGGGCTGTCTTCGCGCGGTCGATGATGTATTGGAAGCGTTCGTGGTGGTCGCCGAACGGTTCCAGCTCGGCGATTAGTTGCGCACGCTTAGCGGCAAGGCTCATGTTGTTTAGCGACCGTTGAGTGCTTCTTGATCGAGGTCCGGACGGGCCAGCGGTGCGATGGCTCGGTCGAGGCGTTCGGCCTGTTCTTTCGGAAGCTTCGCCTCGCTGCGCAGCCAGGAAAGGGCTTCATGCCAGATGAGCGGCGAGGGGCGGCGCATCTTCAGTAGTTCCTCCAGTTCATCGGCGACCGATTTGCGCGTGCCGTAAGCCTCCGTCTGGCCAGCGAGCATCCGGGCACCAATATAGTCGGCACGCAGTTGAGCGTAGCGGGGGAAGAGTTGGACGCCGGCCTCCAGCACGCGGACGGCGGCCTCGGTGGCGCGGATGCGCTTCAGGTGCTTGCCGACGGAGCGATAGGCTTCGGGACCGAGATTCTGGGCCGCGAGGAACTCTTTGAGATAACGGTCACCGATGTTGCGGTCGCTTTTGGTGGCGACTTCATCCTTCTTCGCCCGTGCATGGTAGGAGATGCCCAGCAGGGCATTGACGATCGGCTGGTTGGAGGAGAAGTAGCCGCGGTCGGCGGCGTTCACTTGCTGGTATTGCATGATCACTTGTTCGGGCTGCTGTCCGTTCAGCAATGCTTCCAGGTGGAGGGCCGCGAACGTTGAGCGCTCAAAGCCGCGACTGGCGGATGCCTCGGCCAAGGTGGAAGTGAGGCCATCGTAGCCGCGTTCGGCGGCGAAATTCGCGAGTGCAATCATCGCCCCAGCATTGCCGGCAAAACGTTCGGCAATCAGCTGCAGCTCTTTGTCGTACTCGTCTTTAAGATTCAAGCGGTCGAGCAGCATCAACCGCTGGATATGCGGGAAGGGGGCCTTTTCATCGATGGCGATACGCTCGTTGGTCACGGTCAAGGCGACCTTGGATTTGCCGAGCAAGATTTGGAAGCGGGCCTGTTGAGCGTAGAGGGCATCTTTGGCCGAGCCACTAAAGACCGATGTCTTGGATTCGAGCAGGCCGACCGCTTCCTGGGTCTTACCACCATCGAAGAGGGCTTTCGCTTTGAGTAAAAGTCCCCCCACATTAGTATCTAAGCTGTTAATATTGATGATGTTAACCGACTCAGCGTAACGGCCCACCCAGTAAAGGGACGTCGCTGCGGAGAGGGCAATAGTCTGGCGGGTCGGTGGAGGGAGGTCCTTCCCCCTTTGCAGTAGTTTCAGGCTTTGCTCGACTACTTCAGCGTCGCGCTCACGGAGTTGCAGGAGCTGGAAATAGCGATCGAGATAATCCCGGCCGAGCGGGTCATTAACGTTAAGGAACTCGAGGCCGTGTCGTAAAGTCTGGATACCGTCGTCTGTCCGGTTAAAATTACTATGTAAAATGTTGGCAAAGAACAACTTACCTTTGACATTACCCGGGCTGATACGGACGGTAATTTGGGCCAATTTAAAGGCCTCATCAATCCGGTTGGCCTGCAGCGCTTCTTGCGCTTGGCCTAAGAAGTATTCGCCTACTTTGATGAGGTGCTCCTCGCGAATGAGGGCCGCCTTATCGGGTTGATCTTCGATCCGGGAGAGGGCGATCCGGACCCATTGGCGCAGAACGACGTCCTTAACCAAGTCGGACTTCACGTAGGTCAGGCGGCAGTAGCGGAGAATCTCTTCCGTGGACTTGGTAATCGGCAGTCCGGCTAGGATGATGAACTCGGCATCGACCTCCTCCTTACTGTTGATCGGGGCGGCCGGCTTATCTTTGCCTGCGGCCGGGGCGGGGGCGGGGGCAGGGGATTGGGCCCATCCCTGCAAGCAAAGGGCGCACAGGCTGAAGACGAGAAGCGGGCGGGGGGGGGACATACGAGAACGGGTATCATGGGAAACCCTCCCCCAATTGTCTCGCCCAAAAACGGGGAGGGGGAGGGCCCAGCCAGCACTCGAGTAAAGAAATCTTAAAACCTACGCACTTTCCGCTTGCACGAGGTCCCCCGAACCCTATGCCCAAACCCTCTTTTCCCTATTTCCTTCGGTCCATGCCTACCATCAACCAGCTCGTCCGCAACCCACGCGTACAACCCAAGTCCAAGTCCAAGTCCCCGGCCTTGAACAACTCCCCCTTCCGCCGTGGCGTCTGCGTGCAGGTCATGATCCGCACGCCTAAGAAGCCGAATTCGGCTCAGCGTAAGGTCGCCAAGGTGCGCCTCACGAATGGCCAGGAAGTCATCTCCTACATCCCCGACGAAGGCCATAAGCTCCAAGAGCACTCCGTCGTCCTCGTCCGCGGTGGCCGCGTGAAGGATCTTCCAGGCGTCCGCTACCACATCGTCCGCGGCCCGCTCGATTGCTCCGGCGTCGAAAAGCGTCGTCGCTCCCGGTCCAAGTATGGCGTGAAGCGCCCGAAGGAAAAGAAGGCCTAATCTCCGTCCCTAACTTTTAGCACACCCTCCTCATGTCTCGTCGTCGTAAAGCAGTTAAGCGCGTCCACCAGCCGGACGCTCGTTATGGTAGCCCTCTGGTCAGCCAGCTCATCAATATGGTGATGAAGTCGGGCAAGAAGTCCATCGCCCAAACCATCGTCTACGGTGCGATTGAGAAGGTTTCCGAGAAGCTCATGAAGGGCAACCCGGTCGAGCTCCTGCTCGGCGCCCTCGAAAACTGCCGTCCGAAGCTGGAGGTCAAGAGCCGCCGCGTCGGTGGTGCCACTTACCAAGTCCCCGTCGAAGTCAGCCACGAACGCCAGAACAGCATCGCCCTTCGCTGGGTCGTCCTCGCTGCCCAAGGCCGCAAGGGTTCCCCGATGGCCGAAGCCCTCGCCTCTGAAATCGTCGATGCCTATAACAACACGGGCAACGTCGTGAAGAAGCGCGAAGAAACGCACAAGATGGCTCAAGCCAACCGTGCTTTCGCCCACCTCCGCTGGTAATTCGCCCCCTCCTTTCCCGTCTGTTTTTTGGTTCCGACCATGGCTAAACTTTCCGAGCTCAACTCTCCGTCCCGCGCGTTCCCCCTAGAGCACACGCGCAATATCGGTATCGCTGCGCACATCGACGCCGGCAAGACGACCACCACGGAGCGTATTCTTTTCTACACGGGCGTCGTCCATAAGATGGGCGAAGTGCACGATGGTACGGCGACCACCGACTGGATGGAGCAGGAACGCGAGCGTGGCATCACAATCACCGCGGCCGCTATTTCCGCTGGCTGGACGACCAAGGAAGGCCACTTCGCCAATATCGATCACCGTATCAACATCATCGACACCCCTGGTCACGTGGACTTCACGGCCGAGGTGGAGCGCTCCTTGCGCGTTCTCGATGGTGCCGTCGCTGTCTTCTGTGCCGTGGCCGGCGTTCAGCCCCAGTCCGAAACGGTCTGGCGCCAGATGAACAAGTACGGCGTACCGCGCGTTGCTTTCGTCAATAAGATGGACCGGACCGGTGCCGATTACTTCGGTGCAGTGGACGACATCCGCACCAAGCTTAAGGGCAATGCCCACCCGCTCTTCATCCCAATCGGCCAGGGCGAAGACTTTAAGGGCATGATCGACCTGATCAAGAACGTCGCTTACGTCTACGACGAGACCGACCCGAAGGGGATGAAGTTCGACACGGTCGAAATCCCCGAAGGCCAGAAGAAGGAAGCCGCTGAATGGCGCACCAAGCTCGTCGAAGGTCTTGCTGACTTCGACGACGTGCTCGCCGCGAAGTACCTCGACGGCCAAGAAGTGACCATCGAGGAGATGCGCACCGGCATCCGTAAGGCCACCCTGTCCCTCAACTTTATCGGCGTCATCCCTGGTTCTGCTTTCAAGAACAAAGGTGTGCAGATGCTCCTCGACTGCGTCGTCGACTTCCTCCCGTCCCCGGTTGACATGCGCCCCCAGAAGGCGTTCACCGACGGCGGTGACACGGAAATCACGATTGGTCCAGACGACAAGGCTAAGGTCACCGGCCTCTGCTTTAAACTTTGGTCCGACCCGCACGTCGGCCAGTTGGTCTTCTACCGCGTGTACCGCGGCCAGCTCAAGAAGGGCGAAGCCCTCTACAACCCTCGCACCCGTAAGAACGAACGCGTCTCCCGCATCGTGCTGCTCCGTGCGATGGACCGCGAAGAAATCGACGTCGCCTATTCGGGTGACATCTGCGCCATCATCGGTCCGAAGGACATCGCCACCGGCGACACGCTGACCGCCGAAGATGACCTCATCCTCGAAAAGACGACCTTCGCCGAGCCAGTGATCTCGATGTCCATCGAGCCGAACTCGAAGGGCGACCAAGAGCGTCTCTCGCTCGGTTTGCAGCGCCTCGCTCAGGAAGACCCGACTTTCCGCGTCACCTCTAATCCTGAGACGGGCCAGACCCTCATCTCGGGCATGGGCGAGCTCCACCTCGAAATCATCGTCGACCGTCTGAAGCGCGAATTCCGCGTCGAAGCGAAGTCTGGTAAGCCACAGATTTCCTACCGCGAAACCATCACGGCCAAGGCCGAAGGCGTGGGCAAGTTCATCCGCCAGTCCGGTGGTAAGGGCCAGTATGGCCACGTTGAGATTAAACTCGAACCAAACCCTGGTTCGGCCCGTTTGCCTGGCGTTCCTGGCGAAGAAATCATCAACGAAATTGTGGGTGGCGTCATCCCCAAGGAATTTATCAAGCCGACCATCGAAGGCATCAAGGATGCCGCCAAGAACGGCACCATCGCCGGTTACCCGGTTATCGATTTCAAGGTCAGTATCGTCTTCGGTTCCTACCACGAAGTGGACTCGAACGAAATGGCCTTCAAGATGGCTGGTATCTTCGCGTTCAAGGACGCCATGAAAGATGCTAAGCCCCAGCTCCTCGAGCCCGTCATGAAGGTCGAAGTCGTGACCCCGGAAGAATACCAGGGTGACATCATGGGTGACTTGAACCGTCGCCGTGGCCAGATCCAGGGCATGGAAACCAAGATGGGCCTCTGCAACATCGAGGCTCGCGTCCCGCTCGCCGAAATGTTCGGCTACTCGACCGACGTCCGTTCCCTCTCCAAGGGCCGCGCCTCCTACTCTATGGAGCCAGCCACTTACGAGCGGGTTCCTGAACAAATCCTCAAGCAGGTCGTCGAGACTTCCTCGCGCGCCCCTGCCCGCACTTAACTCCCCACACTTCCTCCCAAGATGGCCAGCAAAACCAAGATTCGTATCAAGCTTAAGGGCTTCGACTACCGCATGGTGGATCACTCCGCCAATGAGATCGTCGACACCGCCAAGCGTACCGGCGCCCGTGTTTCGGGTCCGATTGTTCTCCCGACCTCGATTGAGCGTCTCACCGTTAATCGTTCCCCGCACGTCGACAAGAAGTCGATGGACCAGTTCGAGATCCGCACGCACAAGCGCTTGATCGAAATCATCGATCCGAACGCCCAGACGGTGGATGAGCTGCGTAAGCTCAACATGCCCTCCGGCGTGAATTTCAACATCATCGCCTAACCCTCACCTTCAACCTCAACCCCCAAAGCAGGCGCCACGCGACCCTACGACAGGACCAAGATTCCGCAAGGACATCCAAAGCCTAACGCAGGTCATCACTGACCTAAAGATTCCGCAAGGAATCACCTGCCTCTTAGAAAATGAAGCACCAACTACTCGGTAAGAAAATCGGAATGACCCAGGTATACGACGGGGAAAATAACCTCGTCCCTGTTACGGTCGTCCAAGCTGGCCCGTGTCCCGTGACACAGGTTAAGACCGTCCTCAGCGACGGTTACAACGCCGTCCAAATCGGCTTTGGCGAACAGAAGGAGAGCCGTCTCACTGGCGGCGAACTCGGCCACCTTAAGAAGGCTGGCGTCACCCCGGTCAGCCACCTTCAGGAAATCCGCCTCTCGGCCGCCCCTGAAGTCAAGGTTGGCGACATCTTCACCGTTGAGAAGTTCACCGTCGGCCAGATGGTCGACGTCATCGGCACCGTCAAGGGCCGCGGCTTCCAAGGCGTCATGAAGCGTCACGATATGGACGGCCAGCCAGACTCCCACGGTCACATGATGCACCGCCGTATCGGCTCGATCGGTATGCGTCAGACCCCTGGTCACGTCTTTAAGGGTAAGCGCATGCCGGGCCATATGGGCTCAGTCCAGCGCACCGTCCAAAACCTTCGCGTCGTGCAGGTGCTCGCCGAGAAGAATCTCCTCCTCATCAAGGGCAGCTTCCCCGGTGCCAACGGCGAGCTTGTGCTCGTTCGTCCTGCCAAGAAGTCCAAGTAACCCCTAACGTACGTACGCAGCCATGAAGCTTAAAGTTTATAAGACCGACGGTTCCTCCTTCACGGAGCAGGAATTCGACATCACTTCCTTTGAAGGCGACAAGGGTGTCGCCCTCCTGAAGCAGGTCATCGTCTCCTACCAGGCCAACAAGCGCCAGGGCACTTCCAAGACCAAGGACTACGGCGAAGTCGCCGGTTCTGGTAAGAAGATGCTCCCGCAGAAGGGCTCCGGCGGTTCCCGCCACGGTGACAAGCGCGCTCCTCAGCTCTACAAGGGTGGTATCGTCTTCGGCCCGCGTCCGCGCGATTGGTCCAAGACCATCACCGTGCAGGCCAAGAAAATCGCTCTCCAGCGTGCCCTCTTCGACCTCGCCACCGACGGCGGCCTTGCCGTTATCGAGCGCTTCGAAGTCGCTAAGCCCAAGACCGCCCTGTTTGTGAAGGTGCTCAAGAACGTCAGCCCTGAAGGCAAGCGCCTCCTGGTCGTTGACAGCACTTGGAGCGAGCCGGTTCTCCGTGCGAGCCGCAACATCAGCCGCGCCCTGTTCTCCAATTCCTCCAACCTCAACGCCCTCGACCTCGTCAAGACCCCCCGCGTCCTGATCACCCTCGAAGGCCTCACCAAGGTGCTCGAGCGCACCAAGAACTAATCGAACAATGAAGCCCGCTTCCGAAATCATCAGCCGCCCGATCCTCACGGAAAAGGCCTCCGGCTTAGCTGAAGCCAACAAGTACGTCTTTGAGATCCTGCCCGGTTGTGACCGCGCCCAGGTGAAGACCGCCATCGAGGTCGCCTTCAAGGTGTCCGTCCTCAAGGTGAACATCTTGATCCGCAAGGGCAAGATGCGCCGTAGCCGCCTCAGCGGTGGCTCGGTCTACCAAGAGACCCGCTCGCGTCGTGCCATCGTCACCCTGAAGAAGGGCGACGTCATCTCCCTCGCCTAATTTTCGGAGTAGACACCGCCATGCCAATCGTCACCCATCGTCCTATCACCCCCGGCACGCGCTTCCTCGTTCGCGTGAAGACCGAGGGCCTGCACCCTGGTCGCCCTGAGCGCTCCCTTACGGAGAGCAATCACCGCGCCATGGGCCGTAATTGCTACGGCCGCATCACCTCCCGCCGTCGTGGGGGAGGTCACAAGAAGCTCTACCGCACTATCGACTTCCGTCGTGACCGCTTGGACGCTCCGGCCACCGTGCTCCGTATCGAGTACGATCCGAACCGCACCTCCCACTTAGCTCTCATTGAGTATGCCGACAAGACCCACTCGTACATTCTCGCCCCTGATGGCCTGAAGGTCGGTGATGTCGTCGTCAGCACCACGAAGCCACAGGAGCGCTTGACCCCTGGTCTTTCGCTGCCGCTCCGTCTGATTGCGCCTTCCACCTTCATCCACTGCATCGAACTCGAGCCCGGTAAGGGCGCCCAAGTCGCCCGTTCTGCTGGCGGCTTCGCACAGCTCCTCGGCATCGAAGACGACCGTGCGATTCTCCGTATGCCTTCGGGCGAACAGCGTTACATCAACGCAGATTGCCGCGCCACGGTGGGGATCGTCGGTAACGTCGATCACCACAACGCCAGCCTCGGTAAGGCCGGTCGTAGCCGCTGGAAGGGCATCCGTCCTCGTCAGCGTGGTATGTCCATGAACCCTGTCGACCACCCGAACGGTGGTGGCGGTGGTAAGAAAAAGGGTGGTGGCGGTCGCCAGCACCTCAAGTCCCCCTGGGGTCAGCTGGCGAAGGGTTTCCCGACGCGCACCAAGGCCAAGGCTTCGAACAACCAAATCATCCTGCGCCGCAACGGTCGCAAGACGAAGAAGGTCTAACTCTTAAACGTTACCCAAGCACATGGCACGCTCTCGTAAAAAAGGTTTCTTCGTCGATCCGCATATCCTCGACAAGGTTTTGGTGGCCCAAAAGGCCAACAGCCGTAAGCCGATTAAGACCTGGTCCCGTCGCTCGACGGTCACGCCGGATTTCATCGGTCTCAACTTGGAAGTCCATAATGGCAAGGCCTTCGTTCCCGTCTATGTGACGGAAAACATGGTCGGCCACAAGCTCGGCGAGTTCGCTCCAACGCGTACCTTCCGCCAGCACACCCAGCCTTCTCGTAAGGAAGCCCAGTAATCCTGTTCATGCGCTTCGCCCTCTCCATGTCGGTCTTGCTCGCTTCCGCTGCTGCGGTTTGTGCAGGCAGCCGTACGTTGGGGTCGGCCGAGTCGAATGGTCAGGCCAATGTCGTCGAAGTGGTCGTCGGTCGCAGTGCGGACCTTGTGGTCCTCGCCAGCGGTTACGACGCAGGTCTCCGTCCGGGCACCGTTTGTACGGTCTTCCGCGCGGGACAAGCCTTCGGTTCGATTGTCGTCGCGGATGCCTCTGAGCATCGCGCCGTGGCCTTGATTCTTTCGCTCGACGGCGGCGCCCGCATCAATCCGGGCGACACCGTTACTCTCCGCGCTAATCCCCGCATCTAACCTAAACACCCTTTTATAACCGTCATGGAAGTCCACGCTCTCACCCGTTTTGCCCGCATGTCGCCCCAGAAGGTGCGCGAAGTCGCCCGCCAGATTCAGGGTCTCCCTGCCGAGGAAGCCGTCCAGCTCCTCCGCTTCATCCCGCGTAAGTCGGCTCGCCTCCTGTCCAAGACTTTGGCCAGTGCGATTGCCAACGCCGAGAACAACCATCAGCTCTCCAGCGCCGATCTCATCATCGTTTCCGCCACGGTGAACCAAGGTCCCGTGCTCAAGCGCTCGATGCCCGCCGCGCGCGGCTCGGCCCACCCGATCCACAAGTCTATGAGCCACATCCGCATCGCGCTGGGCTCGGCCACCAAGTAACCCCTTACAAACCACACAATGGGACAGAAAGTAAATCCGATCGGCTTCCGTCTAGCCGTCCGCCGCAACTGGGAATCTCGCTGGTTCGCAACGACGCGCGATGGCGCCTTCGCTCGCAACATCCTCGAGGACTACCGCATTCGCGAGTTCCTGAAGGAGAAGCTCCGCCAGGCTGCGGTGCCCCGCATCTTCATCGAACGTGCTGGCCCCAAGGTCCGCGTTCGTATCTGGACTGCCCGCCCGGGCGTTGTCATCGGCCGTAAGGGCGATGAACTCAAGAAGCTCCGTGAGGAGATCGCCGTCGTCGCCGGCAAGGCGAAGGCCGAGGACGTCATCCTCGAAGTCAACGAAGTGAAACGCCCCGACCTCGTGGCCCAGCTCGTTGCCGAAAACGTCGCCCTCCAGCTTGAGCGCCGCATCTCTTTCCGCCGCGCCATGAAGAAGGCCATTCAGTCCACGATGCAGAACGGTGCCGATGGCATCCGTCTCCGCCTCGGTGGTCGCCTCGGTGGTGCTGAAATCGCCCGTGTTGAGTCCGCTCGCGTCGGTCGCGTTCCCCTCCACACCCTGCGCGAGAACATCGACTACGGTTTTGCCGAAGCCCGCACCCTCTACGGTAAACTCGGCATCAAGTGCTGGATTTGCGCCAAGGACTCCGAGTTCTAAACCACCCCCGCCCCCCTCTAACTAAAGACCCGCTTCCATGGCCAACCTTCAACCCGCCCGCACCAAGTGGCGCAAACACCGCAAAGGAAAGATCCGCGGTAATGCCACGACCTGCAATACCCTCGCTTTCGGCGATTTCGGCATCCAGTCCTTGGACCGTGCCCGTATTCCCGCTAACCAAATTGAGGCTGCTCGTATCGCCATCTCCCGCGCTTTGAAGCGTAAGGGAAAGATGTGGATGCGTATCTTCCCCCACACCCCGGTGACCCGCAAGCCCGCCGAAGTCCGAATGGGCTCTGGTAAGGGTAGCGTCGAGTACTACGTGGCTGTGATTAAGCCTGGAACCATGCTTTTTGAGGTAGGTGGCGTGACGATCACCGTCGCCCGCGAGGCCATGCGCCTAGCCGATACGAAGCTCCAGGTCCGCTGCCGCTTCCTCGCCCGTGAAGAACTCGAAAAGTATTGATGCCTAAGGCCTTCCTCACCCATAACTGACCTCTTTTCCCGATGCGTACCTACCAAAAAGGCAAGCCTTCCGCCGCCTCCGCACTGCGTCCCCTGGCCGCCGCTGAGCTCCAGAAGCGCGTGCGCGAAGCCCGCGAGGAACTCCTCCAGCTCCGTCTCCGTAAGGCGACCGGCGCGGTCGAAAACTCCGCCCGTTTCCGTTTCCTCCGCGTCGACATCGCCCGATGCCTGACGGTGCTGAAGGCTCAGGCCGCCGCCGCTAAGTAACCCTTAAACCATTATTCCGATGTCCGAGACCCGCTCCAACCGCAAGACCCTCATCGGCTTCGTCGCCACCCGTTCGGGCGACAAGTCTGTGAAGGTAAATTTCCAATACACCGTCCTTCACCCCGTTTACGGCAAGGAAGTGAAGCGCCGCACCGTGCTCCACGCCCATGACGAGAAGAACGAATGCAAGGTGGGCGATAAGGTCGAAATCATGGAGACCCGCCCTTTGTCTAAGCTCAAGCGCTGGCGCGTGATTCGCGTCGTCGAAGCCGCGAAGATTGCTGCCCAGCCGATTGACGGCTAATCCCCCCACTACCTACTTTTATGCTTCAGATGCTTTCCCGACTCGACGTCGCCGATAATACCGGTGCTCGTCAGGTCCAGATGATCCGCCGCCTCGGCCAGATCACCGACACCGCCGGTATCGGCGACGTCATCATTTGCTCCGTCAAGGACTCGACCCCCGATGCCCAGTGCAAGAAGGGTAGCGTCGTCCGTGCCGTCATCGTTCGCACCGTGGCCCCAATCCGTCGTAACGACGGGAGCTACTTGCGCTTCGACTCGAACGCGGTCGTCATCCTGGACGATAACGGCAACCCGAAGGGTACCCGCATCTTCGGGCCCGTCGCTCGCGAACTCCGCGGCAAGAACTTCATGAAGATCATTTCCCTCGCTCCCGAGGTCCTCTAATCCGCCATGTCTAAGACTGATATCAAACGAGGCGACGAAGTCGTCGTCATTGCCGGTGCCGACAAGGGCAAGCGCGGCGAAATCCTCACCTACGATCGGGACGCCGAACGCGTCACCATCAAGGGCCTTAACCTCGTCAAGCGCCACCTGAAGCGCACGCAGGAAGGCACTGGCGGCATCACCGAGAAGGAAGCCCCGATTCATCGCTCGAACGTGATGCTCGGCTCTCTCTGGGACGCCCGTCGTGCCAAGAAGCCAGCCAAGAAGGCTGCTAAGTAACCCTGACGAAACCACCCGAGATTTACACGAAGATGTCTACCAAGCCCTACCTTAAGAAGGCCTACCTCGAGAAGGTCGTCCCCGAGCTCATCAAGGCCCGCGGTTACAAAAACGTCCACCAGGTCCCTAACCTCACCAAGATTGTCCTTAACTCAGCTTTCAAGGCTGACGCCGACAAGGCCCACATGGCCGAAGTCGTAAAGGAAATCACCAAGTTGTCCGGTCAAAAGCCGATCATCACCTACGCGTCCAAGAGCGTCGCGAGCTTTAAGGTGCGTGAAGGCATGCCGCTCGGCTGCGTGGTTACCCTCCGGGGTGCCCGCATGTGGGAATTCATGCTCCGCCTCACCGCGGTGGCACTTCCAATGATTCGCGACTTCCGCGGTGTCAGCAACCGTCTCGACGGTCGCGGTAACTTCTCCCTCGGGATTGTCGACCATACCATCTTCCCTGAAACCCAAGCTGACGGTTCGCAGCGTGCGAACATCGGCATGGATGTCGTCATCGTGACGACCGCCACCAACGACGACGAAGGCCGCGAACTGCTCCGCATGCTCGGTATGCCTTTCCGCCGCTCTTCCGCCGCCACCGAAGCCGCCGCCACCGCGAAGGCCTAACCCCTCACCTTACACACCAGTATGGCCAAGAAGTCTGTCATCCAACGCGCCCTTAAGCGCGATCGCCTCGTCGCCAAGCACGCTGCCAAGCGCGCTGAGCTCAAGGCAATCCTCCTCAGCCCGAAGACCACTGAGGAAGAGTTCTACGTCGCCCAGCGCAAGCTTACCGAGTTGCCCCGCAATTCGTCGAAGGTTCGTCATAAGAACCGCTGCGCTATCTCGGGTCGTCCACGTGCGTTCATTCGCAAGTTCGGCCTCTCCCGTATCACCTTCCGCGAACTCGCCCTTGGTGGCCAGATTCCCGGTGTCACCAAGGCATCCTGGTAACCTCCGACCGCAACGACTATGTCCGCTTCTAACGATACCATCGGAGATTTCCTGACCTCCATCCGCAACGCATCTAAGGCCGAGAGGGCTACGATTGTCGTCCAGTGGTCGCGCCTCCGCGAAGGCGTGGCCCGCATCCTCACGGAGGCCGGCTATGTTGCCAGTTTCCGCAAGGCTGAGCGCGAAGAAAAGCCCGTCCTCGAACTCACCCTCAAGTACGTCTCCGGCGTGCCTGCGATCACCAGCATCGAGCGTGTCTCGACCCCTGGTCGCCGCGTCTACGCCGGCTACACGACCGTGCCGAAGGTGATCGGTGGCATGGGCGTCTCCATCCTTACCACTTCCCGTGGCGTCATGACCGATGCCGAGGCTCGTCGCCAGAAGGTTGGCGGCGAACTCCTCGCCAAGGTCTGGTAACCCAACCCCCTAACAAAAAAGTCATGAGCCGCATTGGCAAACAACCCGTCCCCGTCCCCGCCTCCGTCAAGGTAGCGATTAACGGTCAGACCATCTCCGTCGAAGGCCCGAAGGGTAAGCTTTCGCACACGTTCCCCGCACAGATTGGCGTGACTGTCGACAAGTCCGTCGTCCAAGTCGCTGACCTTTCTGCAAAGAAGGACTCAGGTCCTGTCTTTGGTACTACTCGCGCTATCATCCGTAATATGGTGGAAGGCGTTGAGAAGGGCTACAGCAAGACTCTCCTGATTGAAGGCGTCGGTTTCAAGGCCGCCCTCAAGGGGAACGTCCTCGACCTCGCCCTCGGTTACTCCCACCCGATTCGTTACACGGTACCTGTAGGCGTCACGGTCGTCGTCACCGACGGCACGAAGCTCCTCATCTCCGGTGCCGATCGTCACATGGTTGGCCAGGTCACTGCCTCCATCAAACTCTACAAGCCGGTCGAGCCTTATAAGGGCAAGGGTGTTCGCGTCGAAGGCGAATACGTCCGCCGCAAGGAAGGCAAGAAGACCGCCTAACCCGCTCGCCACTCACCTTCATGAATATTTCCAAGAAGAACCTGCTCGTGCAGAAGCGCCGCTGGCGCATCCGCAAGACGGTGCAAGGCACCGCCGCCCGCCCGCGCCTCGCGCTCAAGCTGACCCACCTCCACCTCTACGCCCAGGCGATCGACGACGATCGTGGTGTGACCCTCGTGGCCACTTCCACTACCTCGAAGGATTTCCGCGGCCAGAAGCTCCGTCCGACCGTCGCCGGTGCCACCGCTTTCGGTGCCGCTTTCGGCGCGAAGGCCAAGGCCGCTGGTCTCACCACCGTGGTCTTCGACCGTGCTGGTCGCCGTTACCATGGCGCCGTCAAGGCGTTTGCCGATGCCGCCCGCGCCGCTGGCCTACTCTTCTAATATAAATTCCATGAGCGAAGAAACCAAGAAAGCTGCGGCCCCAGCCACCCCTGCTGGCAACACCGGTTCTGCTGGTAACGCCGGTCCTGGCCCGGGCCCTGGCGGCGACCGTCGTGGTCCTGGCGGTAACAATAACCGTCGTGGTCCTGGTGGCCCTGGCGGTCCTCGCGGCCCGCGCCGCGACAACCGCAACGAAGGTCCTGCCTCCGAATACAACGACAAGGTCGTGCACATCAACCGTTGCTCGAAGGCCACCAAAGGTGGCCGTCGCTTCAACTTCGCTGCGCTCGTCGTGGCGGGTGATGGCAAAGGCCGCGTCGGTCTCGGTTACGGCAAGGCCAAGGAAGTACCCGATGCTATCCGCAAGGGTACTGACCGTGCTCACCGCGCCCTCGTCCACGTCAATCTGCGTAGTAACACTATCCCGCACGAAGTCATCGGCCGCGCTGATGGTGGCGTCGTCATGCTCCGCCCAGCTTCACCGGGTACCGGCCTCATCGCCGGCGGTGGCGTCCGTGCTGTCCTCGAAGTGGTCGGCCTCAAGGACGTCCTCTCAAAGTCGATGGGTTCGAATAACCCTCAGGCCATCGTGAAGGCGACCCTTGATGGTCTCGCCCAGCTCCGCACGCTCGAACAAATCAAGTCTCTCCGCGCTTAAGCGGACCTCCCAACTATGAAGCTCCATTCTTTGCCCGCCATTAAGGGCTCCACTCACCGTCACAAGATCCTCGGCCGCGGTCGCGGTACGGGTCACGGTAAGACTTCCGGTCGTGGTCACAAGGGCATGAAGGCCCGTTCTGGTGGCGGCCACCGCCCCGGTTTCGAAGGCGGCCAGATGCCCCTTTACCGCCGTCTACCTAAGCGTGGTTTCAATAACGTGAACCGTATTGATTACGCCGTGGTTAACCTCCGCGATATCGAAGCGCTCGAAGGCTCGACCCTTGGTCTCGCTGAGTTCAAGGCTCAAGGCGTGCTCCGCTCCAACGCCCCGCTCCTCAAGGTGCTGGCTACGGGCGAAATCACCCGCGCCGTCACCGTTTCGGCCCATCGTTTCTCCGAAGCTGCTAAGCAGAAGATCCTCGCCGCTGGCGGGAAGGTCATCGAGCTCGCAGTCAAGGCGACGAAGGCAGAGTAACCTTCGGAAAGACGCCTTCCGCGATGTTTTCGGCTTTTGCCAATTGCTGGAGGATTCCTGAACTCCGGGCCCGTCTGCTTGCGACGGTCGCCCTCGTGTTCGTGGCGCGTATTGGGGCGAACATCCCGCTGCCAGGCATCGACCCGAAGGACATCATGGATTACTACGCAACGATGTCCGATAAGGCATCGGGCGGCGTGGTGGCCATGTACAACATGTTCACGGGGGGTGCGCTCCTTAAGGGGGCGATTTTTTCGTTGGGCATCATGCCCTATATCAGTGCTTCGATCATCATGCAGTTGATGTCGGCGGTGGTGCCTTCCATTGCCCGCCTCCAGCAGGAAGGCGAAGTCGGCCGCCAAAAGGTCGCCCAGTATTCCCGCTACCTCACCATTATCATCGCGGTCGTCCAGTCGGCCTTGTTATTGGGCGCCTTCTGTAATCCTACTAAGGTTGGTCAGGCCCTCGGCTTAGGGAGCTTCGTCGGCGAGATTGTGGTCATGGAGAACAAGACCCTCTTCGTCTGCCTCGGTGTGACGATTTTAACGTCTGGTTCGATTGTGATGCTTTGGCTCGGCGAACAAATTACGCAACGCGGTATCGGCAACGGCACCTCCATCCTGATCACCATTGGCATCTTATCCGACATCCCTGGTGCCATTACCAGTTTCGTCGACTTGGCTTTTGGCGGTAAGGTCGGTGCTGCTGCCGTCAACTCCCATGGTTGGGAAAAGGCGGCCGGCATGATCGTCCTCTTCGTCCTCGTGACCGCGGCGATGGTCGCCATCAATCAAGCCGTTCGTAAGATTCCGATTCAGTACGCCCAGCGCATGGTCGGGAAGAAGATGTATGGGGCGCAGACTAACTACCTGCCGCTCAAGGTGAACTACGCAGGCGTCATGCCCGTCATCTTTGCCGGCGCGATTCTCAGCTTCCCGCCGATGCTGCTCAACCCATTGAGCACCCTTTCGCCGACGCTGGATTTCCTCCGTGGTTGGGCTGACCTCTTCCAGAGCCAAGGTTGGTTCCACTACCTCTCGTACGCGGTCCTGATCTTTGGTTTCAGCTACTTCTGGATTTCCATCATGTTCCGTCCGGTGCAGATCGCGGATGACCTTAAGAAGAACAACGGCTACATCCTCGGCGTGCGTCCTGGCGAGCACACCGCGGCCTTCCTGGACTTCGTGATGACGCGCCTCACGGTGGCTGGTTCACTCTTCCTGCTCATCATCGCCCTGATGCCTGACTTGTTCATGTTGCAGCTGGGTTTCCCGGCGCGTCTCGCAACCTTCCTCGGCGGCACGGGTGGCCTTATCACCGTTGGCGTCATGCTCGATACGATGCGCCAGATTGAGACCTACCTCTTGCAACGTAACTACGAAGGTTTCTTGAAGAAGGGTCGGATCGGCAGCATGCCGGTGCCAGCTCCTGCCCAGCGTCCGGCTGATTCCGCCGCCGCCCTCGGTTCCATGGAGAAGACCTGCATGGTGCTCTTTGTCCTCGGGGTGGCTGCTTGGATTGCCAACCACTGGGGTTCGTTCGCTAAGTAAGCCTTTTCCGGGATGATTGATCTTAAGTCGGAGGCGGAGGTAAACCGGATGCGTGCTGCTTGTACCGCCGCCGCCCGCGTACTCCAAGATCTCTCCTCGCTGGTCGTGCCTGGTGTTTCGACGGCCGGCCTCGACGCAGCCGCCCGCGGCCTTATGACTCGCCATGGTTGCGAGAGTGCCTGCCATGGCTATGTGGTCGGTCGCCTGACCTACCCCGGTTATGTCTGCATCTCCGTGAACGACGAAATCGTCCATGGGATCGGTGCCCCTGACCGAATCATCCGGGACGGTGACCTCGTCTCACTCGACGTCGTTGTCCGCCGCGATGGGTTCATCGGCGATAACGCCCGGACCATCGTGGTCGGCAACGCCCCCGCCGAAGCACAAGCCCTCTGCCGGGATACCCAAAATGCCCTCCATGCCGGCATCGCGGCCGTGAAGCCCGGGAATAGGGTAGGGGACATTTCCGCCGCTATCCAAGCGGCCTTAAGCCCCCAGGGGTACGGCATCGTCCGTGACTTCGTGGGCCATGGCGTTGGGCGCCAGATGCACGAAGAGCCGCAAATCCCTAATTTTGGTAAGGCGGGAACTGGACCTAAACTACTGGCTGGTATGGCTTTAGCCATTGAGCCTATGGTAAATTTAGGCACCCACAAGATCGTCATGGGTGCCGACGGTTGGACCGCCCGGACCGCTGACGGGAAGGTTTCCGCCCACTTCGAACACACTGTTTTAGTGACCGAAAAAGGGGCTGAAATCCTGACCCTGCCATAAACTATATTTTTTGCTTCCAAATCCACCCAGAACCTTCAAGTTCCGACCTCTTTCCCACCTTCCAACCAGCACGGACACCATGCCACGAATCCTCGGCGTAGACATTCCCAATAACAAGAAAGTAGAGTACTCGCTCCGCTACATCTATGGCATCGGCCCCTGCCGCGCCACAGAGATTTGCGATGCCCTCGGCTTCGACCCCGCCATGCGCGCGTCGAATCTGTCGGAAGAGCAGCTCAACAAGATTGTCGAGTACATCGTCCGCATGGGCTATAAGTGCGAGGGTGACCTCCGCCGCGACATCGCGCAGAACTTGAAGCGCCTCCAGGCCATCAAGTGCTACCGCGGCCTCCGCCACTTCCGTGGCCTCCCAGTCCGTGGTCAGCGTACCCGGACTAACGCTCGTACTCGTAAGGGTAAGCGTAAGACCGTCGGCGTCGCCGCGGCCCCTGCTAAGTAATCATTTAACCACTACATATATTTTCCGATGAGCGAAGAAGCCCCCAAGACCCCCAAGGCACGCAAGCCTAAGGCCGCCGCGCCTGATGCTGCTGCCCCTGTTGCCGCACCGCTGACCGACGTGACCGCTGCTGCGGGCGCTGCCCCTGCGGCTGCCCCCGAGCGCAAGGAGATCACGGCCAAGGAACTCCTTGGCGAAGAAATCGGCGAGATCAAGGTGCGTCGCGCCAAGGGCTCGAAGAACATCACCGTGGGCATTGTCCACGTCCTCGCAACTTTCAATAACACCAAGGTTACCATCACCGATGCCAACGGCAACGTGATCTCTTGGGGTAGCGCCGGTCGCCACCAGTTCCGTGGTTCCCGCAAGTCCACCGCTTACGCCGCTCAGGTTGTCTGTCAAGAAGCCGCCAAGCTCGCTATGGCTCACGGCCTCAAGGACGTCTCTGTTCGCGTGAAGGGTCCAGGTATGGGTCGCGACAGCGCCATCCGTGCCCTGCAGCTCCTCGGCCTCAATGTCTCTTCGATCGTCGACACCACGCCGATTCCTCACAACGGCTGCCGCCCGCCCAAGCGTCGCCGCGTCTAAGTCTTTCCCGCTTTCCGCATCACCGTCCGGTTATGGCAACCCGGGCGGGTCCTTCCCTCCGCCACCTCTACTCATAAAAAACTCCTATGTCTCGTTACACCGGTCCCACTACGAAGCTTAACCGTCGCTTCGGTCAGAATATTTTCCCCACCTCCAAGGGTGAAGAGCGCCGTCCATACCCTCCGGGTATCCACGGTAAGACGACGCGCCGCAAGGTGTCCGAATACGGCGTCGGCCTCAATGAGAAGCAGAAGCTTCGCATGATGTACGGCATGACTGAAAAGCAGTTCCGCCTTTCCTTTGAACGCGCTAAGCGTCAGGGCGGCGTCGCCGGCGATAACTTCCTGCGCATCTTGGAGACCCGCCTCGACAACGTCGTCTTCCGCCTCGGCTTCGCTAACTCCCGCTCCGCGGCTCGCCAGCTCGTCTCCCACGGCCACGTCCGTATCGATGGCCGCAAGGTGGACGTCGCCAGCTTCACCGTCGCCCCCGGCCACGAGATTGAAATCCGCGACCGCACCTCCTCTAAGCAGCTCGCCACCCGCGCTATCGAAGAAGGCCAGGGTCGGGCCGCCCCCGCTTGGCTCGTCACCTTGACCGATCAGCTCAAGGGTCAGATGGTTCGTGAACCCGCGAAGGAAGAACTCCCGCGCGATATCAACGTCCAGATCATCGTCGAATTCTACAGCCGCTAACCCTCAGCCCATCCTCACGGAACCAACGTCATGTCTAAGCGTCTCGGAAAATTCGAACTCCCCAAGGGCCTCAAGAAAGAGGAAGCATCCGCTTCCGGTACTTTCGCCCGTTACAGCGCCGAGCCTTTTGAGACAGGCTTCGGTCACACGATCGGCAATTCGCTGCGTCGCGTACTCCTGAGCTCCATCGAAGGCGCCGCCATCTCGGCCGTCACCATCGAAGGCGTCCAGCATGAGTTCCAGCCTATCGAAGGCGTCGTCGAAGACGTCACCGAGATCGTGCTGAACCTCAAGAAGGTCCGCATCCGCACCGAAGCGAACAAGCGTGAGGCCTTCAAGGGCACGATCGACGTCAATAAGACGGGCGTGATCAAAGCTTCCGACATCAAGTTTGAAACCAAGGGTGCCTCGGTTTCCCTCGTCAATCCCGACACCATTATCTGCACGCTCGACCGCAAGCGCCGCTTCTTCGCTGAGGTGGAAGTGAGCATCGGCCGTAGCTGGGCTTCCGCCGAGGAAAACAAGAAGCCTGAACAGGCGATCGGTTCTATCCCTGTCGACTCCCTCTTCTCGCCCGTCACCGTCGTCAAGTACGCCGTTGAAAGCACCCGCGTTGGCCAGATGACCGACTACGATAAGCTGGTCCTCGAAATCTCCACCGACGGTCGCATCTCCCCGGACGAGGCCCTCAAGGAAGCGTCCGCCATCCTGCGTCACCACCTCGCCGTCTTCGACACTGTCTCCGCTGAGCCGGTCGAATTCGAATCCGGTAAATCTGAGGTCACGGAAGAGGTCAATCGCCTCCGCAAGCTCCTCAATATGTCGGTTAACGAAATCGAGCTCTCGGTACGTGCCGCTAATTGCCTCAACAACGCCAACATCAACACCGTTGGTGAACTGGCGATGAAGACGGAGCAGGAGATGCTCAAGTACCGTAACTTCGGCAAGAAGTCGTTGAACGAAATCAAGGCTAAGCTCGAACAGCTCGGCCTGTCCCTCGGCCAGAAGATCGATGAGCGTCTGCTCGACAAGGGCGTTAACTCCTAATCACCACACCCTCTCATGCGTCACCGCACTCACCACAATGTCCTGGGGGTCAAGACGGCCCACCGTCGCTCCCTCGTCGCGAATCTCGCGGCTGCGCTCTTCACCAACGCTCGCATTACGACCACACTTGCCCGCGCTCGTGCTGTCCGTCCGTATGCTGAGCGCCTCATCACGCTCGCCAAGAAGGCCGAACAGGCCACCGACAAGGGCGTCAAGCTGCACTACTACCGTCTCGCTCTGGCCCGTATCCGCAACGAGGACGCCTGCCACTTGCTCTTCACTGAGCGCGTGAAGCAATTCCTTGCCCGCAATGGCGGTTTCACCCGTATCTACAAGATCGGTAACCGTAAAGGTGACGCTGCGGAAACGGCGCTCATCGAGCTCGTAGGCAAGGACGACAAGACCCCGGCCATGACGCCTAAGGCCAAGACGGCTCGTAAGCCCAAGGCTAAGAAGGAAGCGGCCGCACAGGCCTAACCTTTCTGGCGTAGGCGCCTATCCGAGACGCGTTCGCCTTCACTGGCGGCGCGTCTCGCCTTTTTAACCCCTCCCACTCCCTGCCATGCTTCAGCCCGTCGATCTCAGCGTCTTCCTGGCCTTTGTCGCTGGGCTTGTCGTGCTGGGGCTGTTTGGCCTTCAGGCATGGTATGATCGTCGGGACGCGCTCTTGTTTGATCATCGTCGCTTGAATTCGGCTTTCTGCTGCACCCGCTGTTCCCTGACCTTTGTTCGGCCCCGTCGCCGCGAAGAGGCTACTTGTCC
>CAMDWM010000005.1:0-37684 GCA_945878755.1 Akkermansia muciniphila | reverse complement strand
GCAGTAGCTGGAGCAGCAGGCGCGTCTTTCTTATCCTTGTCGCACTTCTTAGGGCAATCGTCGCCCGAGACTAGTGCGGTAGCTGGAGCAGCTGGAGCGTCCTTCTTGTCCTTGTCGCACTTCTTAGGGCACTCGTCGGCGCAGAGCATCGCGGTAGGCTTCGGCTTATCGGAAGGGCAAGGGCACTTGTCGCAATCCTTCTTGGCCGGAGCGTCTTGAGCGGTAGCTGGAGCAGTTGGGGCGTCCTTCTTGTCCTTGTCGCACTTCTTAGGGCAATCGTCGCCCGAGATTAGCGCGGTGGGCTTAGGGTTTTCAGAAGGGCAGGGGCACTTTTCGCCATCCTTCTTGGCAGGTTCTGCGGCGAAGGAAGTAACGGCAGCGAGGGCTAAGACGCTGGCGGCGGTGAGGATGAGTTTGAGGAACTTGGAGTTCATAGGAGAGAATTTCAATTTGGAAGATTCGTCACGGCTGTCAATGTCCGCACAGAGAATAAAAACCTTAGGTTACTTCAGGCTTTTGCCCAGTTCGGTGAGTTTCTCTGAAGCTAGGATTAGGCCCGTTCCGGGCAACCAATGGCTCCCACTAGTAGTGGCGTAGATTTGCGAGGTCTTAACTGACTTAAGTTCTTTTACTACAATGACTTCCGATAGTTCTTTTTGGCGCACTTTGGAGGGGCTGATGGGGGTATTCTCCGGCTTTGAGTCGATCCAGAGAATCGCATCGGGGTTGGCCTGCACCAAGAGTTCCCAGTCGAGTTTGACCCAGGTGCCCGCCTGTAAGGGGGATTTAAAGCCCGCCTGCTTGAGTGCCAGGGTCGTATAGGCGTCCGGCCCCGCCATCATGCCGTCCCATACAATCAAGAGGGTCTTAGGGCCGCTCGCAGCTGGCCGGTCCAGCTGAGCGCGTAATGCTTTGGCAGCGACCTGCTGGTGCGTGGCTGCACCCAGTAACTCGAGGTCGCGTGTGACGGAGTCAGGGCCTTCGGTCTGCAGAATAATAATTTTCAACCCCGCCCGGGAACAGCGTTCGGCCCAGAGCGGGTTCGCTAAGCGCGGCAGAATTACCAAGTCTGGCTTGGCCTGCAGTAAGGTCTCTAAGTCGGGGTTGAAGGCATCGCAGGTCCGGACGGCAGGATGTGCTTTCGGGAGCGGACACCAACGGGTGGTCGCGACAATCTGCGATGCGCACCCGAGGTCCAAAAGGGTCTGCGTGGCGCCTGGGCTGTAGCTCGCGATGCGTTGCGGAGGTTCCGCGCCGCTCACCGCTACGCAGTAACTGAAACACCATAACCAGAACCAGCGCATCAGGCAGTCAGCGCGAACGCGAGGCGTATCGCCGCATCGAAGCTTCCGCGATCAGCGGTGCCTTGCCCCGCCAAGCCGTAGGCGGTGCCATGGTCCGGACTGGTCCGGACGTGCCGTAGGCCCAGCGAGAGATTGGCGGCCGTGCTGAAGTCCACGGTCTTCAAGGGCGCCAAGCCTTGGTCATGGTAAATCGCGGCGACGGCGTCGAACTCCCCTTGGAGGTGACGATGGAAAACGGTGTCGCCCGGGAGTGGGCCGGTGACGTCGTGCCCTTCCGCCCGCAGGCGTTCCACGGCGGGCTTGATCATCGCGTCGTCTTCCGTGCCGAGCAGACCGCCTTCACCCGCGTGCGGGTTGAGGCCACAGACCGCAATGCGCGGGCGGTCATCGCCGAGTTTCTTTCGCAGGGTAATCAAGGCGAGGACAGTGCGGCGCACGTCTTCGCTCGTGAGCGTCGTAGCGACGGTGCGCAAGGGGATGTGCCACGTGACGAGTCCGACGGTGAGGCGTCCACCAGCGAAGGCCATGACGGGAGCACCGCCCCACTGGTGTGCGAAGAATTCAGTCTGACCAGGAAAGGAGTAACCAATGTCTGCGAGGCCCTTCTTATTGATGGGACCAGTCACGACTCCGCTGAAGCGTCCGCCGGTGGTGCCGCGCGCCGCAAGTTCCATGGCTTCCAATGCAATCCGTTGGCCCGCCGTGTCCGGCTGGCCGAGCCGAGCTTCATAGTCCGCGGGCCCGACGGCTTGTCCCTGCCCGAGCCGGGCAATCCATTTTGCCGGGCCGATGGGGACGACTGTGGCGGCTAGCTCCGGGTGCGCTCGCAACCAAGATTCAATGAGTTCGGGGCCCACGCCCGCAGGGTCTCCGCACGTCAGGGCTAGGGGCAAACGGTTCATGCAGGTTGGATGAAGCGGCCACGTTTGCCGCCCAAGAAGAAGTTAAGGAATGCCAAAGCCTCCGCGCTGAGGTAAGCGCCGCTCGCCACGCCCGCCTGCGCAAGGGCCGCACAATTCCCGCTCGGGGCGTAGACTAGATGATAGGCTTTCTTGAGTTCGGCGATGGTCTCCACGGGTAAGCCGCGGCGGCGGAGGCCAATGAGGTTCAAGCCCGCGCAAGTGTTGCGTCCATAAGCCAAGGCGTTGGGTGGGACGTCCTCCGTGATGACCGCGTTACCCGAGGTCAGCGAGCCACCACCGATGCGGCAGAACTGATGCACGGCGACGCCGCCGCTGATGAAGGCGCGGTCGCCGACTTCGACGTGCCCGCCGAGCATGCAACCATTCGCGAGGATTACCTGATCGCCGAGTACACTGTCGTGCGCAACGTGCGCGCCCGCCATGAGCAGGCCGTCCGCCCCAATAATCGTGTCGGCACCAGCCTTCGTAGCGCGGTGCACGGTGACGTGTTCGCGGAGGACCGTGCGGTCGCCGATGCGCACACCGGAAAGAATGGAGCGATCAAAGGAAAGGTCCTGTGGGTCGCCACCGATGACAGCGAAGTGATCGACGCGGACTTGCCCACCGAGGCTGGTCCCCGCCTTGATGATGGCGTGCGCAGCAACGACGCTACCCGTGCCTACCTTGACGCCAGCCTCAATAATGGCGAACGGCCCGACCGCGACGTCCGGGGCGAGCTGGGCAGTGGGATGGACTAGGGCGCTAGCGTGAATCACCGGGAAGAAGAGGAGGAGCCACCGAAGAGTTCGAGCTGGGTGGTGCGCACCATATCGTAGACGCGGAGCAGGCGAAGCAAGGCCAAGGTCGGCGACTCGCCGCTGGTCGGGGTCTCGGCGTGTTGCACGAGGTTTTCCACGATGGTCCGAATAGAGATGACGTGGTCGACGCCCGCTTCCTTGAGGAGGCGGATACTTTCCGCCCGGGCGGGTTCCTGCGAAGGTAGGCCCGGCAGGACGAGGATCTTCGTCGCTGGGGCGGCCGCACCCTCAGGAAGGCTCGCCCAAGCTTCTTTCGCCACCTCGCAGGCTTCCTTGCGGATGAAGTCCAGGAAGTCCCCCCGGCGTATTGTCGTCGGCGTCACGGACTTTTGCCCATGCCAGTCGCGGACAACGGCCACGCCAGTGGTTAGGCCGGGAAGGTCCGAACCAAAGAGTTGGAAGGCCCGTTCCCGCGGCGTCGCGGGCTGGGGGTTGTGGAAAAAGACGGCGTCCTCCGTTTCGGTGCGTTTACGTTTTCCGGCCACAGGGGCCTTGCGCGATTGGCGTACGAAGAAGCCGTTCACCTCGAAGAACTCGCGGACCAGACTGTCGTCGAAACCCGCCATGGCCGCAAGGATGCAGCCGGAGGGCTAGGTAGGTCAACCCGCTATCCGGTCACAGCGTGAAGCCCACGGGCGCGATGGCCACGGTGAACTCCCCTTTGAGCGACCCCGCCTTCATGGCTGGGACCAACTCAGCCAAAGGCGCGGTGCGGATCGTCTCATGAAGCTTCGTTAATTCACGGCCGATACAGACGACGCGCTCGGGGCCCAGGACCTCCAGCATCTCGTCGGCAAAATCGCTAATCCGGTGGCAGGATTCGTGAAGGACAATGGTTTCGTCTGCCGTCTTCGCGCCTTCGAGGAAGCGACGTCTGGCCGCAGTCTTGGGAGCCAGGAAGCCGACAAAGCGGAAGGCATTGGTCGGCAGGCCAGAGGCGGAGAGGAGCGTAACGATGGCGCACGGCCCCGGGAGCGGCGTCACGATGAGCTTGCGGCGACGGCATTCGCGCGTGACGCGGAAGCCGGGGTCGCTGATGCCAGGGGTGCCGGCATCGGTGATGAGGGCGACGACGGCACCGCGCTCGATTTTGTCCGCCAGTTCGACGGCGACTTCCTTTTCGTTGTGCTCGTGGTAGGCCAGCATCGGCTTATTGAGTCCGAGGTGGCGGAGTAGCCCGCCAGTGACACGCGTGTCCTCGCAAGCGACAACATCGCACGCGGCCAGCTCGGCCTTAGCGCGCTCGGTGATGTCACCGAGGTTGCCCAGCGGAGTGGCCACCACCAATAGCCTGCCGGACGCTGCACGAGGCGACCCGTGTGCGTCTGCGGAGGCCGTAGGCATCTTAGCGGAAACCGGACCCACCGCCCCCGGCGTTTAGGCCAGGGAGGCCACCCTGCCAGGAGGCCGGTTGGGCTTGGGGTAAAGTCGAGTCAATGGGCTTCTCCGTCGTCTCGCAACCGACTAGGCCCATAAGGGCAACGGCGGCAGCGAGGACGTGAGGTAAGCGCATGGACGGCTTAGTTATTAGCAATCTTACCAGTGAAAGGCTGCAGGGTCACGATACCACCACGGGTGAACTGGTCGAGCTTCGCACCAGGCAGAATCTGCGCAGTGGAGAGGGCGGCCTGGACGGATTCGACGCGGATCGTACCGATGACCTGGTTGTTGATGAGAACCGTGAAACCAGACTGAGGCTTGATGCCGTTGATTTCGCCGATGGAGAAGGAAACGAGGCCCTTGGAAGGATCGATGACCACGATGCGGGTCTTGATGGTTTCCGGACCAAACTCGATCTGAACGGTGTCAGCCTTTTCTTCGAGGAGAGGGTCGCGCGGATAGGGAGGCTTGTTGCCAGTCGTAGCGACGGTCCAGTTGTAGAGCTGGACGTACTTCTGAGTGGCCGAGTTGCGGCCTTCTTCAGCCTTGTTGGCCTTGGCGATTTCGCCGTCGAGCTGCTCCTTGGTGAAGAGGGCGGCAATCTTCTCCTTGTCCTTGGCGATTTCTTCCTTGGCGGAGTTGAGTTCGGCGGTGAGGGAATCTTTCTTGCTGTTGGCTTCAGTGAGCTGGCCGGTGAGCTCGTCGCGCTTGCGGGTAAGCTCGGCGCGTTCGCCTTCGAGGGTGGTGACGTTAGCGGTGAGGCCTTCGATCTTCTGCTTCTTGTCGGCGACGTCAGCGTTGAGGTCCTTCACGTTGCCTTCGAGCTCGGTGATCTTGGTGCGCTTAGCTTCCAGGAGGCTCTTGGCCTTGGTGTTGATGTCGACCATGCGGAGGTCGAACTGCTTGTTAGCCAAGATTTCGACGTCGGTCGTGGTCCAAACGGTGTTCACCATCGCAGTGTCGACCTTGCCCTTAAGCAGGTAGGCGAAGACGCAGGCAGCAATCGCGGCGAGGATGCCGACGACGCGGATGACCATATTTACAGACTTATTCATGGGGATTTTTGGGGAGTAAAGGGGTTAAGAATGACTAAAGGCCGTATTCGCTGGGGCCCCCGATTCCTGTCGTTTAACAGGTCCCGGGTTGGAGGAAACGTGCAGGAGAACTTTGAACACCACTTCCTCCGACCCGACAAGTCCAATTTCCTCGCAGAGCTGGGTTGTGGTTAGCCATTTCCCTGGGGTCTTGGCCAGGCCAGTGATGGCGCGAGCACGAATCTTCAGGGTTTCCGAAGCGGCTTTCTTGCCGGCTTCGACGCCAGGTTGGTGGTAAGCATTGATAGACAATAGGTTAGCGTATAGTCCGACCGCCCGTTCAAAGAGCGCAATCAGGGTGCCAATCGAGTGGGCGTCGATTTTTTGGATGGTGATCGTGAGGTTGGCTCGGCCGCTGCCCGAAAGGGCCTCGCGCGAGCCCAGAAGAAAGGCTTGGAGGTAGTCGCCCGAGGTGACGCCGGGTTCGACTTCCGGGGAGGGGCCGCGGCGGTCTTGGAGGACTTCGATAAAGACCGCAAAGAAGTTGTTCACGCCGTCGCGCAGTTGCTGGACGTAGGCGTGTTGGTCGGTGGAGCCTTTGTTGCCATAGACAGTGAGGCCTTGGAAAACCTGGCGACCCGCGAGGTCGTGCTCTTTGCCGAGCGACTCCATGACGAGCTGCTGGAGGTAGCGGGAGAAGAGGAGGAGACGATCTTTGTAGGGCAGCACCACCATCGCCTTGGTGCCACGGCCTTCGGTGAGATGATGCCACGCCAACGCGAGTTGAGCGGCCGGGTTGCGCGCGGTGTCCGTTTGGCGCGTGAGCTCGTCCATGGCTTTCGCACCAGCGAGGAGTCCATCGATGTCGAGGCCTTGCAAAGCAGCGGGGAGGAGCCCAACGGGGCCGAGTTCGCTCGTGCGGCCGCCCACCCAATCCCACATCGGGAAGCGGGCGAGCCACTGCTCGGCAACGGCAACTTTATCGAGCTGGCTGCCTTCGCCGGTGACAGCGACCGCATGGGCCGCAAAAGAAAGGCCCGCCTGCTTCCAGCGCAGGGCGGCTTCAATCTGGCCGTTCCGTGGTTCCGGCGTGCTGCCAGACTTCGAAGTCACCAAAACTAGGGTGGTGCCGAGGCGCTGACCAAGCGCATCAAAGACGCGGTCGATACCGTCGGGGTCCGTGTTGTCGATGAAGTGCACACGCAAGGCATCTTGCGCGGTGCCGAGGGCATCGGCCACAAACTGCGGGCCTAGAGCCGAACCGCCGATGCCGATGCAGAGGAGGTCGGTAAACTTACCGGCCTGGCCACAGACTTCGCCGGCGCGCACTTTTTTCGCAAAGGCGTGGATGGCTTGGACGGCCGCTTTAATCTCGGCGGTGAGCGTGGCGTTCGGCGCGAGCTCCGGCGCCCGCAGCCAATAGTGACCGACCATGCGCTTCTCGTCCGGATTCGCGATCGACCCTTTTTCTAGCGCGGCCATGTCCGCCAAGGCCGCACGCATCGCCGGTGCCATGAGCTCAGCAAATCCGGCGGGAGCCGGGGCGCGGCTCAAGTCGAGGGAGAAGCCCAGCTCCGGGTAGTGGATGAGCTGACTGCAGTAAGCGGCGAAGGTAGAGGCCATCGCCTCGTTGATATCCCCTCCGTGGGGGTGGAGGCAATCCCGTTCGCCCGCTTACGGACGGAGCGTCAGGACGTGGAGGCCTTTTTTATTGGCCGTCACGATTTCGACCCGTCCGTCGCCATTGAGGTCCGCAACGGCGAACTGCGTGCCGATGCCCGAGTCATCATCCGCTACGTGCGTCGAAAAGATGATCGTGCCAGCGGCGTCTTTCACCCATGTCAGGCCGATCACCAGCGGAACCGCGAGGGGATTGGCGTCGCCCTTCGGTCCGTGGGCCCAGAAGCGTTTGCCGGTGAAGAGGACGGGGCGGCCATCGGAAGCTTGTTTGCTCAGCACCAAGGCATGCATCTGTCCCAGCACTAAGCCGCCCAAGGAGTTCGCCGGCTTGTCGTCGAGGATGCGGTGCTCGACGAAAGTAATTTCGCCCGTCGCGCCACGGCGCTGCTGGAACCACGAAAGGCCGAAACGGTGCGCGTCGAGCGAGGTGAGTACGTCCGCTAGGCCATCGCCATCGACGTCGGTAACAATCATCTGCGCACCGCCATTACGGCCCGCCGAAAAGGCGACCGCGTGAAAGGTCCAAAGCGTACCAGCGGGGGCTTTCGGCCCTGGATTTTCCCACCAGCCGTTGCGTTCGAGGATATCCGGAAGGCTATCGCCGTTCAGATCGCCCACGCCCAAGCCGTGCGTGAAGCGCGCATACTTTTTAGGGTCGGCCGCACTGATGGCGGTAAATTTCGCGGGCTGCGTGGGGTCGGCGGCGAGCTTAACAAAGCCCACGGCGCCCTCAGACATACAGACGAGTTCGGGTTTGCCGTCGCCATCAAGGTCAAGGAGGTGCGGCGATTCGTTGTCAGTCTTGGCCAAGAAGAGGTGGCGCTTCCACGGGGCGTCCGTCTGCGCGCCTGAGTTCTCATACCAATACGTTTCCTTGCCCGGGAAGCCGACGGTGATGACGTCCGGCCGGCCGTCACCATTGAGATCCGCGATCAGTTGTACGAATGAATCTGAGTAGCCGAGCGGGTCGTAAGGCCGGCCGGGGTTGGCCGCCAAAACATGGCGGACGCGGAAATCGGGGCCTTCGTACCAATGCGGTCCAGCCACGATGTCCGGCTTGCCGTCGCCGTTGAGGTCGCCGACGGCGCAACCTTCGCTGAAGAAGTCCGTGGTCAGGGTACGCCGCGTGAAGTTGGGTTCGGGCGCAGCGCCGAGGGCGCACGTGCCGAGGCAAGCTAGGGCAAGCAAGGTGGGGCGAAGCATACGGGCACGGTGCCTGCTTCCCGAGCGGAGGCAAAAACAAAGCAGGCGAGACCGGAGTCTCGCCTGCGAGCGCCCCCAATGGCTTCGCTTAGTCGGCGTCGGTCACCGCACCATCGCTGGCGGAGGACACGAGTTTCGCATACTTAGCCAACGCCCCGCGCTTTTCTTTGCAAGGGGTGGGCTTCCAAGCCTGCAAGCGACGGGTGATTTCTTCCGTCGGGACGGCGAGGTTAATTTCGTTCTTGAGGGCGTCGATGATGATGGTGTCGCCGTTCTGGACTATAGCGAGGACTCCGCCCACGGCAGCTTCCGGGGTGATGTGTCCAACCACGAAGCCGTGGCTGCCACCCGAGAAGCGTCCATCGGTGATGAGGGCGATGGTCTTGCCCAAGCCCTTGCCCATGATGGCGCTGGTCGGCCCGAGCATCTCGCGCATGCCGGGGCCACCCTTGGGGCCTTCGTTGCGGATGACGATGACGTGGCCGTCTTTGACTTCGCCACTGAGGATACCCTTGAGGGAGTCTTCTTCCGATTCGTAGACGATGGCCTTGCCGGTGAAGGCGCTGCCTTCTTTGCCGGTGATCTTGGCGACGGCGCCTTCGGGCGCGAGGTTACCACGGAGAATGCGCAGATGGCTGTCAGCCTTGATGGGATTGGAGAAGGGGCGGACAACGTCCTGGTCCGCAGCGTAGTTCCCGACGTTCGCTAAGTTTTCTGCCACGGTCTTGCCGGTGACCGTCATGCAATCGCCATGCAGAAGGCCCTGATCGAGCAGCATCTTCAGCAGCGGTTGGAGGCCGCCAATGCGCACGAAGTGAGCCATGTTGTACTTACCGCTCGGCTTGAGGTCGGCGAGCACGGGGACCTTACGGCCGACGCGTTCAAAATCTTCGAGGGTCAGTTTGATGTGGGCGGTGTGGGCCATCGCGATGAGGTGAAGCACAGCATTCGTCGAACCGCCGAGGGCGATGACGACGGTGATGGCGTTCTCAAAGGCTTTCTTGGAGAGGATGTCCGAGGGACGGATATTCTTCTTGAGCAGCTCCAAAACGGCTTTGCCGGCGCGTTCGCAGTCGGCGAGTTTGTCCTTGGAGTTTGCGAGCTGGGCAGAGCTGTCGGGTAGGCTGAGGCCGAGGGCTTCGATGGCCGAGGCCATGGTGTTGGCGGTATACATGCCACCACAGGAGCCTTCGCCTGGAATCGAACATTTCTCAATTTCCTTGAGCTCGGCGTCGTCGATCTGCTTGCCGGCATGCTTACCGACGGCTTCGAAGACGGTGACGATATCCGCGGATTGGCCGCGGTGTAGGCCCGGGACGATGGTGCCGCCATAGACGAAGATGGAGGGGCGGTTGAGGCGAGCCATGGCCATCACGCAGCCCGGCATATTCTTGTCGCAACCGCCGATGGTGACGAGGCCGTCAAAGCCTTCCGCACCGGCCACGGCCTCGATGGAGTCAGCGATGATCTCGCGGGAAACGAGCGAGTAACGCATGCCCGGCGTCCCCATGGAGATGCCATCCGAGACGGTGATGGTTCCGAAAATCACACCTTTACCGCCTGCTTGGTCGGCGCCTTTGGAGGCTTCCACGGCCAGCCGGTCGATATGCATGTTGCAGGGGGTCACCATCGACCAAGTCGAGGCCACGCCCACCACCGGCTTATGGAAATCGGCATCGGTGAAGCCGACGGCCCGAAGCATGGCGCGGCTGGGGGCGCGGTCGGCGCCGTCCACGACGATGGAGGAGTGCTGGCGGGTGCAATCAGGGGAGCTCATGTGGGTGTGAAAAGTCTGCGGTTGTCAGTAGGGGGGACCCCCCTAATAAGTGGGAAGGGCCGACTCTGCCGTCCGCCCCCTTTACCGACAATCCAATTTTACGCCCCTCTCCCCCGTGGAATTCAACCTTAAGAAAATCATCAAGGCGCTCCTGCTCTCGACCTCCGAGGCGGTCTCCATCAAGGACATCCAAAAGGTCGTCCAGCGCTACCATGCCCAATCGGCCTCCGAGTCGACGGAAGAGCGGCCGACCACCGAGCCCGGCACCGCGAGCGGCCCCGTCGCTACTCAGCCAGTGCAAGAGGTGATTCAGGATATCATCGATCAGGTGCCGACGTTGCTGACGGCTACGCAGATTCGCGAGGCGGTCGACGCCCTCGAGGTTGAAATGCGCGAGTCTAATGATGCGTCGCGCATCCTGCAAGGGCCGGAAGGCTTCCGTCTCGTGATTTCACCCGTCTACGCCGATTGGGTTCGTCTGCTTCGTGGTGAGCCTCGTCCGCAACGCCTCAGCCCCGCCGCCCTCGAGACGCTTTCCATCGTCGCCTACCGTCAGCCCGTCACGCGTCCAGAGATGGAATCCATCCGTGGCGTTTCCGTCGATAGCGCGTTGAATCGTTTGATGGAGCTCGAGTTCGTTGCCGTGACGGGTCGCGCTGATCTCCCGGGCCGTCCTATCCAATACGGGACGACCGATAAGTTTCTTGATTTCACTGGCCTGCGCACGCTGGGCGAGTTACCAGCGTCCGATGTCCTCTCGCCCGCGCAGATTTCCGAATGGATTACGCGCGCTACGACGCCCGTGGCCGTCGGGGACGCCGAAATGGGCCTGCCCGCCGCCGATACTTCCACCAACGTCGCGCTCGAAAATCCACCGACTGAGGACGCTTCTTCTGCCCCGCCCGCATGAGCCTCGACCAACATCGCCGTGAGGTCGACCGCATCGACCGTGAGCTGTTACGCCTGCTGGGCGAGCGTCTCGAGGTTGCGCGCGCGATCGGTGAAGCGAAGTTGAAGTCGGGCGCACCCGTGTACGCCCCCCAGCGCGAAGAGCAGGTCCTGAGCGCCCTCGTCGAGGCGGCGCCGAACATTCCGGCGTCCGGCGTCCGAGCGGTCTTCCGCGAAGTGATCTCCCTTTCCATCGGCGCCCAGATGGCGAAGCCCGTCGCCTACCTCGGACCCGAAGGTTCCTTCACGCAGCAGGCCCAGCTGCGGGCCTTTGGCTCCAGCGTGCCGTCCCTGCCGCTCCGTTCGATTAGCGATATCTTTGCCGCCGTCGAATCGGGCGAGGCTTCTTATGGCGTCGTACCGGTGGAGAACTCCACCGAGGGCGTCGTGAGCCACTCCCTTGACCTCTTGGCGGAATCCGAACTCAAGGTCGTCGCCCAAGTGACGTTGGCCGTCGAGCAGTGCCTCGTGGGCTTCGGCTCCCTCGACACCGTGACGCGTGTCTTGTCCAAGGATATCGCCCTCGCCCAATGCCGCGGTTGGCTCTCCCGGCATGCGCCTAACGCGACCTTGGTCGAGACCGACAGCACCGCCGCCGCCGTCGAACAGGTCGCCCGCGAGCCCCAGGGTGCCGCCGCCGTCGCTTCCGCCACGGCGGCCGAATCCCGCGGCGTCCCCATCCTCGCCCGTGGTATCCAGGATCGTCGCGATAACGCGACACGGTTCTTCGTCATTGGGCTGACGGCCAACGCCACCGGTGCCAAAGAAGAGGTGACCAGTGTCGTGCTCACGTTGAAGCACGAGCCGGGTGCACTCCAGGCCGCCCTGAGTTCTTTTTCCGACCGTGGTATCAACCTGATTCGGATTGAGTCGCGTCCGAGCCGTCGCCGGGCTTGGGAGTACCTCTTCTTCATCGATTTCCCAGGCCACTGGGACTCGTCTGCCGTCCAAGAGGCCGTCGTTGCCCTCAAGGGTCGTTGCGAAATCGTCAAGTGGCTGGGTAGCTACCCACAGTCCGCCGGATGAGTCGTCGCGCCCTTGGCGGCGTGTTGCTCACGTTCCTCGTGCTGACGTGCGGGGTCGCGCTGTGGTCGTGGTGGCGGGCTTGGAACGCTCCTTTGGTCCGCGTACTCTTCCGCCCGGCTTTCTCGGTGTATGGTATCTCGACGGGCACCCCCGTGCGCGTCCAAGGTGTGGTGGTCGGGCAGGTTTCCGCCATTGGGCTCTTTATAGATGCCGAGCAGCGCCTCCGCCCCGAGGTCGTCTTGAGCCTCGATCCAGATACGTTGGAAGACCGCGGTTTCGCTGACCGTCTGCGCGGTGAACGCTTACAAGAGGAGGTGCGGCGTGGTCTCCGCGCCCACCTCGTCGCGGTGAGTCCGGCTTCGGGGATGTTGCAGATTGAACTTTTCTGGGACGCGCAGGATCCACTTCCAGCCCAGCTGGCCCAAGACGAGATTCCCGCCTCCGGGTTTACCAGGCAGCGCGCCATCGAGCGGGTCGTGAAGGAACTCGAACGGGCGACGAGCCGCGACTTGGGTTTGATCGCCCAAGAGCTCGAAGCGAACCTCGATAATTTTTACGCGAAGACCGACCCCGACCGCGCGGCGGCTTTCTCGGCCCGACTAGAGGCCTCGACGGGCGCGTTCGCCGAGGTGACCTCCGCCGAGAACCTTGGGGCAAAAGCGCGCCGTCTGACGGAGAGCTGTGCGGCCTTACGCGCCGCCGCTGCCGACGCCGACCGTCGCCTAGATGGTGAAACCATCGGCCAGCTCCAAGTGCGCCTCGCCGATGCCCGGGCCGCCCTGGAGTCCTTCACGGCTTCCATGGAGGACTCCGAGGCCAAGATGAGCGGCACCGCCGCCGAGGTGGCGGATCTTTTTAAGGCGGTCTCCGCGGCCGCCCGCACTTGGACCAAGAAAGCGCGTGGTTTGACGACCGAACCCCAGCCTCGCTGAGGGAAGAGGCTTGCGGGGCTGCCGTCCCAAGGGGTAAGCAAAGGTTTTACCCAACCATGGCCGACCCGACCGATAAGATGGAAAACATCATCAACCTGTGCAAGCGCCGCGGGTTTGTCTTCCCTTCCTCCGATATTTACGGCGGTTTTAACGGCTTCTTTGACTACGGCCCCCTGGGCGTCGAACTGAAGAACAACATCAAGCAGGCTTGGTGGCAGGACTTCGTCCACCGTCGCGATGACATCGTCGGTCTGGATTCCTCGATCATCCACCACCCCACGACGTGGAAGGCTTCGGGTCACATCGAAAACTTCACCGACCCGCTGGTCGATTGTAAGGAGTCCAAGATGCGTTACCGCGCCGATCAGCTGTTCTTCGCCCCCGTCCGCGTAGCGGGCGAGACCATCGGGTATATTTCCGTGCTCGAAGATGAGACGATGTCGGCCAAGGCCGACGAGATGGCTAATGAGATGAAGCGTAAGCTAGCCAAGCAGGGCGCCCTCGAACCGCTCACGCTCAAGGACTACACGGAGGCGAAGCCCGAGGAGCATGCCCTCATCCCGTCGCCCGCCACCGGTAAGCCGGGCTCCCTGACGCCGCCCCGCTCGTTTAACATGATGTTCCAGACGTATGTCGGCGCTATGCAGGACGCTTCCGCGACGGCTTACCTCCGCCCCGAAACGGCGCAGGGTATCTTTATTAACTTTAAGAACGTGGTCGATACCGGCCGCGTGAAGCTACCCTTTGGCATCGCCCAAATCGGTAAGGCTTTCCGTAACGAAATCAACCCACGCAACTTCATCTTCCGCTCCCGTGAGTTCGAGCAGATGGAAATCGAATACTTCATCGCCCCGTCGGCTGATTGGCAGACCGCCCACCAGGGCTGGATCGAGGGTTGTCTCGCTTGGTTCGAGTCCATCGGTATCCCGCGCGCCAAGCTCTCGCTCTACCCGCACCCGACCGAAAAGCTCGCCCACTACTCCAAGGGCACCACGGACATCATGTTCGAATTCCCCTTCGGCGTGCAGGAACTCCAAGGTGTCGCCGCCCGCGGCGACTTCGACCTCACGCAGCACAGCGATGTGTCCGGCACCCAACTCGATTGGTTCGACGAAGCCGCCAAGGCCCGCTTCATCCCGCACGTCATCGAGCCGTCCGTCGGCGTCGACCGCGTGTTCTTGGCCTTACTCACCACCGCCTACCATGAAGATGAGGTCGAAGGCGAAAAGCGTATCGTGCTCCGCTTGCCCGCCCGCGTCGCCCCGTTTAAGGCCGCCGTCTTCCCGCTGTTGAAGAATAAGCCCGCCCTCGTCGAACGCGCCGAAGCCCTCTACCGCCGCCTCAAGAAGCGCTTCAATGTCTTCTACGATGAGTCCGGCAACATCGGCCGTCGCTATCGTCGCCAGGACGAAATCGGCACGCCGTTCGGTATCACCATCGACTTCGATACGATTGAGAAGGACGCCGGCGTCACGGTCCGTAACCGCGATACGCTGGAGCAGGTCCGGATGACGGAGGACGAGGTCGTTCGCTTCCTCGACGAGCAGGTTAACGGCTAACCGCCGTCGCGCCCGCGAGTTCTTCCGCCATCCGCGCAATCCGTCGCTTCCCGCAAAGGGCGGCGGCGATCGTGAGGTTGCGGAGGCCCTGCGGTAGGTGGGCGTGGAAGTCCGCCCGGCCTTGCTTGCGGCCGAGGAAAGCGTAGGCGCCACAGGCCTGCAGGAGCCGCTGCGTGGCGGCGATGTGGAAGAGGTACGAGAACTCGTCGAGCGAGCCCTTCCAGTCAGCGACTTCGCGGGCGTGGTCCTCAATCTCGATTCGCCAGAGGTCCATGTCCTTGCAGGTGAGGTAGGGGTCGAAGGCGAGCGAGGCGTAGTCGTAGAACTGGCAACCGAGGCGCGCGCCTTGGAAATCAATTAGCCAAGCTTGGTCTTGGCGGACGAGAATGTTCTGCGATTGGAAGTCGCGGTGCACGAGCACCTGCGGGCGGCCGCTCAGTTCCTTGGCGAGCGTGGCCATCTCATGCTGGAGGTCGCGGTCAAGCTTGCGGCCAGCGAGGACGTTGTCCGTGAAGTACTGGCGCTCCCAAGCGTAGAGTTTGTCACCAAAGGGCTCCATCAAGGGTACGTCGGCGGTCTGCACAGCTTCCGCCCCGAGGCGATGAAGGTGGCCGAGCTGCTCCAGCGCCGAGGCGACGGCGGGCCAAGGGAAGGTGGGCTGCTGGGAGAGCGACCAGAGGTCGGTGTCGCCGAGGTCTTCCATCACGAGCACGCCGGCGTCATTGTCTTCAGCGAGGACTTGCGGGACGTTGATCCCCGCGGCGAAGAGCGCGTGACCGATGCGTCCGTAGCCAAGGTTCTCCGGCCGGGCATCGTCATAGATACACAGCATCGCAGTGCTGCCGTCAGGCTTTGCCACCCGGTGGAAGCGTCGGCCCGAGCCACCTTTGATCGGTGCGTCGCCAGCCGTGAGGGTGTAACCAAACAGCCGGGCAGCGTCGGCCGTGGCAATCGCCCCACGCACCGGCTTTTCGATTTCGGCTTTCACCTGCTGGTATTCGGCCACGGTGCCCAGGTCATGCCAATGCGCCGAGGGGTCGAGGTACCCCTGCACCGAGCCCGGCGTGGCTTGGACACGGGTGAGGAAGTGCTCGACGAGTGAGACGCTCGCCGACGGCACGCCCGCGGCGAACGCGCGCGTGACGAAGCAGATACCGGTGTATTGATACGCTAAGTCGCTCTTACCGAGGCGGTCGCGCAGGTCGGTCACAAAGCCGTCGTCCGTGATGCGCACATTAGTGTTCGGGCCTTTCTCACGCACGACGAGCGTGGCTTCGGCGCCGTTCGTGATGTGGTGCGCATAGGCTTCAGCGAGTTGGACGTCCGAGAGGATGTCACCATTCCAGACCACGAGCTGCGTATCTTCGGCCGTCAGGAATTGGGTGATGTTGGCCAACCCGCCGCCGGTTTCGAGCAGCACGGGTTCATGGACGAACCGGATTTCGGCGTCCTGCCAGCAGCCCGTCGGAAAGGCCTGCGTCCAAGCTTCCGGGCAGTGGTGCGTGTTGATCAGGAAACGGCGCGTGCCGGCGGCGTAGAGCTTCGCGAGCGCGCGCGCAACCATCGGCTTACCGCCCAAGGGGAGCAGTGGCTTTGGACAATGCTCCGTCAGCGGACGTAGGCGCGTGCCGAGGCCGGCACCAAGGATGAAAGCGGTCTTGGGAAAATCAGGCATGGGAAGGGGGGTTGGTGGAGCAGGCCGGGCAGATACCGTAAATCTCCATCACATGGGTCAGGTCTGCAAAGCCTTTACCTCGAGCGGCGGCTTCGAGGCGGCTGGTGTCGCAGCCGGGCAAGCGTTCGATGCGGCCGCAACGTCGACAGATGACGTGGTGGTGATGATGCCCCGGGGAGACGAGGGCGTAGAGGCTCCGGCCGCGCTCGAGCGGGTGGCGCTGCACGATGCCGGCTTCATCCAAGGCGCCGAGACTACGGTAGACGGTCACGAGGTCCAAGGTGCCATCGCCAGCGGCGGCGTGTATCTCCTCGGCGCTCAAGGGGCGGGTGGCTTCGGCCAAGATGTTGAGCATGGCTAACCGTGGGGTGGTGACCCGGAGGGAGCGCTCTTTCATCCTTAGGACCGCCGCTTCGACCCGGGGCAGGGGGCTACCCCCGCAACATTGGTCGTCGTGTCGATGTCCCTGGGCCATGGGGGTAGTTTGCTGAGCCTTATGACGTGGCAACACCGAATGGCCACTTGCCACCCGTCCTGGTCTGGTTTCTCTCGTGTCACGCATGTCCGACCGTCCGGTCCAGTCTGCGGCCCCGCGTGAGCTCGGGCCGACGTCCTACCAAGACTTCGTCTCGGCCGAGGCCTTTCCGCTCGAGCTGGGCGGCGAACTGCCTGGCCTGACGCTTCGCTATGAGACCTACGGGAAATTGCTCCCCGATAAGTCTAATGCGATCTTAGTGCCGCATGCGCTCAGCGGTGACCACCATTTGGCCGGTCGGTATACCCCCGAGGACCCTAAGGCCGGTTGGTGGGATCATTTCGTCGGTCCCGGTAAGGCCATCGATACCGATCGTTTCTTCGTCATCGGCGTTAACTGCCTCGGGGGCTGCCGTGGCTCGACCGGTCCACTTTCCATCGACCCTCGGACGGGTCAACGTTTCGGCGGCTATTTTCCAGAGATTACTTTGGGCGATATCGTTCGCGCTCAACGGTTGGTGCTACACCATCTCGGCATTACGAAACTCCACGCCGTCGTCGGCGGTTCCATGGGCGGCATGCAGGCGTTACTTTGGTCCGGCGATTATCCCACCGAGGTGGGCCGCATCGCGATCTTGGCCGCCGGTCTCAGCCAGTCGCCCATGGCCATCGCCCTCAACGCGGCCTCCCGGGCCTGCGTGGAAACCGACCCTAATTTTCGCGGGGGCCATTACACCCCCGGCGAAGGACCGGACTCCGGTTTGGCCGTCGGCCGTATGATCAGCCATATCAGTTACCTTTCTTCCGCGGCGTTCGATCAGAAGTTCGGTCGGGCCCGCGTGCCCGGCGCTCAGCCTAAGGATCCGGTCTTCTGGCAGGTGGAAAATTACCTGAATCACCAAGGCCAAGCTTTTGTGAAGCGCTTCGATGCCAATAGCTGGCTCCGCATCACCCGGGCTGTCGACCGTTTCGACCTAACCGCCCGCGCCGCCGCGGGCCGTTTGTTCCAGCCAGCCGGACCCGAAGTCCTGGCGATAGGCTTCTCCAGTGATTGGCTTTACCCGACGAGCGAGCTCCGCATGGTCGTCGCGGCGGCGACGGCGGTGGGCGTTAATGCGGCCTACTTGGAAGTGATGACCGATGCCGGCCACGATGGCTTCCTGCTGCCCGATACGGGCTTGAGCGTCCGTCTGCACGCCTTCCTCGGCTAAGTCAGAGCAGCGGCGCCAAGGTCTTCGAGATGGCTTCAAGCATCCGGCCTCTCCACGTTCGGCTCCGACGGTAGAGGTCTTCGGAGTAAGGCGTCGACTCGGCCTCCAGGCTCGCCACGAAACTTTGCACCGCGGTCAATGCCGCTGGGTCGCGCACGACTGCCGCAATCTCGTAGTTGAGGAAGAGCGAACGCATGTCGAGGTTCGCCGAGCCGATGATAAGGCTCTCGTCGTCGGCAATGAAGAGCTTGGCGTGCAGGACGTCGGGCTTGAAGAAGAGGATTTCAGCCCCGGCTTCCTTGAGCTGGCGTAGATACCAGCGGCGGGCGAAGTCGAGGAGGCGATGGTCGGAGCGGCGCGGGACCAGTACGCGAACGCGCCGGCCCTTGGCGGCAGCGGCCACGAGTAGTCGGAAGAGCGCTTTGTCCGGCACGAAGTAGGGCGTAACGATGGTGATCGAGGCGCGGGCGTTCTCAATCAACGCGACATATTTCTCCCACAAGGGATCGTTCACGCAGTCGGGGCCCGAAGCGATGACTTCAACGTCGACCTCGCCTTGGGGGGCAGGTTGGTTGCGGAGGAGGTCCGCGAAGGTCGCGGGATCGGCGTCCGTGGCTTGGCACCAATCCGCAATAAAGACTTGTTCGAGCGCCGCCGCCGCGGGCCCAGCTAAGCGGAACGAGCAGTCGCGGAAGCGCCGGTTGGAGGGCTCACGCCCCATGTAGGCGAGCCCAAGGTTCTGTCCGCCGATGATGGCGACCTGGCCGTCGAAGACCGCAATCTTCCGGTGATTGCGCCAATTCGCGGAGCCCTTGCCTTGCATGGGCAGGACGGGGTTGAAGCGCGCCACTTGTCCGCCTGCCTTGACCAGCGTGCGCCCAAGGCGCAACGGCGTACCCCAGCTGCCGACGGCGTCTACCAGTACCCGCACCTCCACGCCTTCCCGCGCACGGCGTACGAGTAAACTCCTGATTTCACGACCGACGGCGTCAGGGGAGAGGATGTACGTGGAGATATGAATGCGGTGACGAGCGGCGAGAATCTCGGTATGCAAAGCTTCTAAGGTGTCGTGGCCGTGTCTATCGCCCAACATGCGGAAGGAATTGCCTGCCGATGTCACGGGGCCCGCCAGCCGCCGTGCTGCTGCCTTGATCCGTTGCTTCACTTTCGCCAAGGCGCTGTGCTTGCGGCCGCCGAAGAGGAAAATCACCGTGGCGGTGATGAGCGGGAAGAACAGCACCGCCGGCCCCCAGAGCAACGCGTAGCTCAGCGTGACGCGTGCGCGGACGACCCGGATAATGACAAACAGGCCAGCGAGTAGCTGTAACCCGAGCCACAGGTTTTCAGCGTCAAGCGCGAAGGGCAGGGGATTGGTCCAGACCAACATGTCTGCAACGTAGCGGACACCCCGGGCTTTGGGCACAAAAAAAGACCCCGGTTGCCCGGGGTCTTGTTGGTAGCGCGGTGAGCGCTTAGTTGCCAGCCTTGTCGAGCAAGTCGCCGAGGCTGTTGAAGTCGCCGCTGCCCGCGGAGGACGAACCGCCCGTCGACTGCGCCGGAGCACCACCCGTGGACGGGCCCTTGATGCGCTCGTAAGAGTTGATTTCGGCCTGCAGACGCTCTGGGTCGTAGCTCGCGGCCTTAATCGAGAGACCGATGCGACGGTCTTCCTTGTCGATCTTGATGACGCGAGCCGTGACTTCTTGGCCGACCTTGACGATGTCCTTGACGTTCTCAACGCGCTGTTCGGCGAGCTGGGAAACGTGCACGAGGCCATCGATTTCGTCGGAGAGTTCGATGAAGGCACCGAAGTTGGCCACCTTGGAGACCTTGCCGTTGACGAGGTCGCCGATGCGGTACTTGCGGTCGATTTCGCTCCAGGGATCCTGCTGGGTCTGCTTGACGCCGAGCGAGATGCGCTGCTGGTCGACATCCACGTCGAGAACGATGGCTTCGACGTCGTCGCCCTTCTTCATGACTTCGGCTGGGTTGTTGATGCGGCGCGTCCAGCTCATGTCGGACACGTGCACCATGCCATCGATACCGTCTTCGAGTTCGACGAAGGCACCGTAGTTGGTGAGGTTGCGCACCTTGCCGCGGACGCGAGCGCCCACTGGGTAGCTGTGGCGAACCTTTTCCCATGGATTGGTTTCGAGCTGGCGGATGCCGAGGGAGATCTTCTGCTCCTCCTTGTTGAAGTTGAGGATAACCGCGTCGACTTCCTGGCCGACCTTGAGGATATCAGATGGCTTCTGGACGCGCTTGGTCCAGGAGAGTTCCGAAACGTGGACGAGGCCTTCGACGCCGCCTTCGATTTCGATGAACGCACCATAGGCGACGAGGTTGACGACCTTGCCGTGCACCTTGGTGCCGACTGGGTAACGCTTCTCGATGCCTTCCCATGGGTTGGGCTGGGTCTGCTTGAGGCCGAGCGAGACGCGTTCGCGCTCACGATCGACTTCGACCACCATGACGGTGATTTCTTCACCGACCTTGACGACTTCGCTCGGGTGACCGATGCGGCCCCAAGACATGTCGGTGACGTGGAGGAGACCGTCGAGACCGTCGAGATCCACGAAGGCACCGTAGTCGGTGATGTTCTTGACGATACCGCGGCGGATGACGCCTGGCTTGACCTCTTCGAGGAGCTTGCGGCGGCTTTCGCCACGCTGTTCTTCGATGAGTTCGCGACGGGAAACGACGAGGTTCTTCTTCTCTTTGTTGATCTTGATGATCTTGAAGTCGAAGGTCTGGCCGACGAAGCCTTCGAGGTTCTTCGGAGGGTTGACGTCAATCTGCGAGGACGGCATGAAGGCGTCGACGCCGACGGAGACGATGAGGCCGCCCTTGACGACGGACTTCACGCGGCCCTGGACAATAGAACCTTCTTGGCAATTGGCTTCGATGCTTTCCCACTTCCGGATTTGGAGGGCGCGATCGTAGGAGACGGTCGGGGTGCCGTCCTTGTTTTCAAGGCGTTCGAGATAGACTTCGATTTCCATGCCGACCTGGACTTCGGCCATGTCGGGGAATTCGCCTTGCGGGATGAAACCCTCGGACTTGCCGTTGATGTCGACGATGATGTCCTTGTCGCCACGGATTTCCGTAACGGTGGCCTTGATGACCGAGTGTGCTTTGAGCGCGCCGAAATTAGAATCGGCGAGCAGTTTTTCCATGAGGCTCATTGTATTTTGACTGTTTGTCCTGGTCGTCGCAGAGGACGTTTCCAGGGTTTGGTTGTGGGTTTTGGTTTTCCCTCCGGAGATTCCACGGGCAGATGCCAGCGGGCCGAAAGGAGGTCCGAAAGAACCTGCTGAGGAGGGGGGTGGCAAGCCCGATTATCGGGCGACGGCGTCCCAATGGGCCTTGAACTCGGGGTCATCTTTCCAGGCGGGTCGGCCCTGTAAGCCTTGGAGGGCCTTCTTGGCGGGTTCTTTCAGGCCTTTTTTCTCAAAAAAGAGGGCAATCTCCCAAAGGAGGCCGTCATCAGCCTTGTCTAGCCCCGCCCAGACTTGGGGATTCCAGACGAGGGGGAGCGCTTGCTCCTGCCGGGCTTGGGCCAAGGCGAAGGCCAGCGGCAGAGAAGGGGTCCGGCGTTGGGCGGCATCGAGGTCGGCCAAGGCCTGGGCGCTTTCGTCCTTCGGGCGGAGCTGGGCGGCCCGGATGACGGCATAGGCCCCAAGTTCGTCAGGCTTCTGCTGGAAGTCCGCCAGTTGCTTCGAGATGTCCCGGGCAAAGGGGCGGTAGAATGGGTCGCCCAAGATCGTCCCCTGCCAACTGACGGCGGGGTTCGCATACCAAGCGGCTTCCCCGATGGTCATGCCCTGCTGGAGGCCTTGGATGAGTAGGTCGGGCCGTAACGTAAATGTGAGGTAGGGCTCGTAGACGTTGCCAGAGGTATGCGCCGCGCCTTGCTTCACCAGCCAGGGGGTCCAGCCAGCGCTGTCGAAGCGCAGCGTGCTCGCAGAGAAACTGTGCAGGTGCAGGGCAATCGCCCCCGGGGCTAACTGGACGGACGGTAAGGCAAAGCGGCCTTCGGCTTTCTGGCTATACCAACCGAGGTAAAAGGCGGGCGCATCGGATCGGGCCTTCACGCCGAACTGTTGCCGCGTGTTCTCGATGACCGTCGGAAAGCCGAGCTGCTGCGTCAACTCCGCGGCATTCTTAAACCAAGTATCGCCGTCCGGATAGGGCCCGCCGACGTCTACATAGGCGCGTCCGCGTAGGCCTTGAGCCTCCGCTCGCCAGGCGCCCTGCATGGCGCGGAGGACATCGGCAGGGGTGGGCCCATCCAGCCGCGCCGTGCGGATGATTTCCGCCGCGTCCGCCGGGGCTAAGGTTCGTTGCTGAAACCACGGGTTCGACTTCGCCCCTTCCGGGTCGAGGTTCACTGTGGCGAGCAGCGGGAGTTCGCTGTCCACGCAGGCTTGGTCGCCGCGAATGCCTTGTTTGCCTCCGCCCAGTACCTTGATGCCGCTGGGTTGAATCTTCAGCGGAACGCCATGCATGAGCACAATCCAGCTGAGCTTGGGTGCCGCCGTGGGCAGATAATCTTGGCGCCCACGCACGTCTTTGTCGGCGGCGAGTTGCCCGGTTAAAAGGCCCGCCGCGAGGAGCTTGCTACGGAGCGGGTTGAGTAGCGTGTCGCTGTATTGCGACCAGGTGATGGCTTCCTCAGTTGAGAGGTCCAAGACGATTAGGTTCTGGTCGGGGATGCCGCGATGGCGCATGAAGGTCTTCGCCAGTTCGACGCCCGCCGGGACTTTGCCGTTGGCGACGACGACCGTCGTGGCAGGCGCCATCTCCGCGCGTCCGCCGGCGGCGCACGCGAGAATTAGCATTAGTAAAAGGGACCGAACCATACTCCGAACTTAACGCTCCACGTCCGTCGCGAAAGCGTAAACGCTTGGCTACTGCTTCGAGCGCACGCGCAAGGCGTATGCGGTGATGCCTTCAGCAATGGCTTCCGCCAGCTTCTGGCGGTAGGCGGCGTTGGCGATCTGGGCGCCTTCGGTCCGACTGGAGACGAAGCCACCTTCCACGAGGACGCCCGGGCAGTTCAGGGGGCGTAGGACCGCAAAGCGCGACCGCCGGATGCCGCGGTCCTCGGCGCCAGTAGCCTTAATTAACGAACGCTGTATATTCCAGGCGAGGAGTAGGTTAAAGGTATCAAAGCGGTTACCAGGTTCGGCGGTGATATCCGCGCGGCTGGAAGCTTTATTCGTCGAGGATTGTCCCGCTGGGGTCAGGCAGTAGGTCTCAATCCCCGAGCTGCTGGCATCTCCCTTAGCGCCACCATTGTAGTGTAGGCTGACGAAGAGGTCGGCCTTGAGTTTGTTCGCCGCCGCGGGGCGGTCGTCGAGGTCGACAAAGAGATCTTTCTCTCGCGTGAGGATGACTTCAAAGCCGCGCTTCTCGAGGAGGAGCTTGATCCGTAAGGCGGTGTCGAGGGTGGCCGCTTTTTCATTATAACCCAGCGCCGCACTGACAATACCAGGGTCCTTACCGCCATGCCCCGGGTCGATCAAAATACGCTTGGTCCCCGGTAGTTGCGGTGGCAAACGCCAGAGCAAGGGGACCAGGACTTTATCGTAGTCGCGGCGCGTGACGGTGAGTTTCCCTTTCTTCTCGTCGATGGTGTCTTCGAGGAAGACTTTCACGCCGCCAACGAGGACATGGTCGCGGTTCTTCTCCGCATAGAGGTCGGGCCAGGCTTTGGCACTGAAGCGTTCCACCGCCGCAGGGTCGCCCTTCTGGGCAACCTCTTGAAACCCCAGCAGGCGCACGGAGTCGCCGAGGTAGATGTCTTGGCTAGCCGCACCGAACAGGGCGGTGCCCCCAAATAGGGCGAATAGGGCAGCGCAGATGCTTAGGCGACAGCGCACGACCTCACTCCGGATCGTTCTCGCCGTTGTCCACTGCGGAGTCGTCTTCGCCGTCGTCCTCGGCTGGCGCCGCGTTGTGGATTAACTTGCGTCGATTAGCCTGTAAAGGGGTCATGCCCACGACGATGGCTCGTCCGCTGCGCTTGGGCTCGTTGTCGCGCGTGGCGATATGAATCAAGGCTTCGATGGCGCGCTTCATGGTCTCGAGACCGATTTCCGGGTGCTCGAGTTCGCGGTAACGGTACTGCAGGAGCAGCTTCACCTTGTGGCCGTGATACAGGAAGTTTTCAGCGCGGCGGACCTTGATGAAAAGGTCATGCACATCGATACGCGGGCGGAGTTTGATTTCCTTCACCTTGGTCGCGGTCTTCTGGTGCTTATGCTTCTTCGCTTCTTCGTAGAGGTACTTGCCGTACTCCATGAGTTTACACACCGGGGGCGTGGCCGTCGCCGCAATCTCGATCAGGTCGACGCCGAATTCACGGGCCAACTCGAGTGCCTTGGCGGTCTGCATGACGCCGAGCATTTCGCCTTTGGGCGAGATGACGCGAATCTCGGTCGCACGGATGCGGTCGTTACGCTTGGGTCCTTTATCCTCCCGGCTGCGGAAGTTTCCGCGTTGTTGACCAGAGCTACTGGAGGAGGAACTCGGCCGGGGGCCGTTCGGGCGATAGGGCGGTGGCATTAGGTATCTTCGTGCGTGTCGTTACTTGCCTAAACTCCCCTTGAATGCGGTTGGGTTCAAGCACCGATTACACCGAAGACCGCTTAACGGCGGCCCAGCAGATGAACTTATTTCAAGGCGGCAATGGCGGCGAGGACCTGGCTGCCGTGCTCTGCCGCTTCGACTTTCGGAATCACCGCCAAGAGTTTGCCGTCTCCATTGAAGAGGTAGGCGGCCCGCAGCGGACCGAGGTACTTTTTGCCGTACATGGATTTTTCGACGATCGCATCCATGGCCTGCGAGAACTGGTCCTCTGGGTCCGCCACTAAGGTGTACTTGAAGCCATGCTTGGCGGCGTACTTGGAGTGGGCGGCGCAGGTATCTCGGGATACGCCAATAATTGTAAATCCATGCTTACCAAGGGCTTTCTCGTGTTTTGCGAGGTCCGCCGTCTGCTTATCGCAGGCCGAGGTGTTGTTACGCATGTAAACCGAAACGACCGTCGGACCGTCCAAGAGCTTAGCAAAGGGGCCGTTGACGGGCTTTCCGTCGACTAAGGCGTCGATTTTAAAGGATAACTTAGGCTTTTTTCCAGGTGTCAGCATGGCGAATAGGGTGAGATGGGTGCACTGCGGAGGGGAGGCGATCGGTGGGCTTTGTCAAACGGGGCAGGGTTTTCGCAAATAACTGTACCGCCCGCCGGCTTCCTCGCCCTTTCCCCTTTACAAACCACCCCCATTCTTCTTTGTTCAGCCCCTTTCCGCCATGCAAAAGACCCGCAAGTCAGTCTCCAAGCGCTTTAAGGTGACCGGTACCGGCAAAGTGATGCGTCGTTCCTCGAACACGCGCCACCTGCTCAGCTCCAAGTCCCGCAAGCAGCGCCGTCGTGCCAACAAGTCCAAGCGCGTCGACTCCGGCTTCGAGAAGAAGATGCTGGCTTCGATGCCTTTTGCCTAAATCGGCGATCCCCTCTGGCCAAAAGGGTGTTCTCAAGGCGACCCCGCGGCCTCTTATAAACCAATAATCATACCATACCAACATGCCTCGTGCAACCAACGGTCCAGCCACTAAGGCGCGCAAACGTCGCGCCATTCGTGCCGCTAAGGGCTACTTCGGAAATAAATCACGCCTGTACGTCTACGCTCTCGAAGCCGTCCAGCGCGCGCAGAAGTTCGCTTACCGCGATCGTCGCAAAAACAAGTCCACTTTCCGCCAGCTGTGGATCGTGCGTCTGAACGCTGCCTGCCGTCCCCTCGGCATCAGCTACAGCCGCCTGGTCAATGGTCTCAAGAAGGCGAATATCACGATCGACCGTAAGAACCTCAGCGAGCTCGCGATTCACGACGCTCCGGCGTTCGTGTCCATCGTGACCAAGGCTCAGGCCGCGCTGAAGTAAGCGCACTGCCAGCGTCTCCTCGAAGGCCCCGGTCACCCCGGGGCCTTTTTGTTTTCGCAGGGGTGCTTTCGCTTGCCGATTGGCCCCGCGCCCGCACAAATCAAGGGCATGCAGCAGCCGCTCGCTCAGCTCGTCGCCACCGCCCAGCAGGAGGCCCTCGCCGTCACGTCCCGTGCCGAGCTCGAGGCCTTCAAGGCGCGCGTGGTCGGCCCCAACGGCTCCCTCACCGCCGTGATGAAGGGGATGGCCACGTTGTCCAAAGAGGAACGCCCCGTCGTGGGTAAGCTGATCAACGAGGCGAAGCGGTCCGTCGAGGAGCTGCTCGCCGCCTTACTCCTTAAGGTCGAGGACGCCGAAATTTCCGCTGCCTTGGGCACGCCCTGGGATGCCACGCTCACCGGCCCCGATGCTCCCGCTGGCTCGCTCCACCCGCTCACGCGTACGCGCGAGCGGATTCTCGCTTCGTTCCGTAAGCTCGGCTTCACGGTCGCCGAGGGTCCCGAAATCGAAACAGAGTGGCATTGTTTCGACGCACTCAACACGCCCGCCGATCACCCCGCGCGTGACATGCAGGATACGCTCTACATGCCGAAGGCTTTCCGCTCGGCCGACGCGCCACGTAAAGGTGAAGAGGCCCTCGTGCTCCGCACCCACACGTCGAGCGTTCAGGTGCGCACGATGCTTTCCCGTAAGCCGCCATTCCGGATCGTGGCCCCGGGCCGTTGCTTCCGCCGCGACGCGGTCGATGCGACACACTCCGCCAACTTCCACCAGGTCGAGGGTCTTTGGATCGACCGCAATGTGACGCTCGCTGACTTACGCGGGGTGCTCGATTTCTTCGTGAAGGAGACGTTCGGGCCCGACGCCGAAATCCGCCTGCGCCCGTCGTTCTTCCCCTTCACAGAGCCGTCCTTTGAGATGGACCTGCGTTCGCCGAACCTCGGCCGTCTGTCCAATCGCTGGCTCGAAATCATGGGCTGCGGGCTGGTCGACCCTAAGGTGCTCGAGCTCTGCGGGCTCGACCCGAATGAATTCTCCGGCCTGGCCTTCGGGCTCGGGCTCGAACGCATCGCCATGCTGGTTCACGGCATCGATGATATCCGCCATTTCTACAATAACGACCTGCGCTTCCTGCGCCAGTTCGCCTAAGCCATGAAAGTTTCTTTCCAAGCGCTCTCCCGCCACGTCGACCTTTCCGGGGTCACGACCGATCGTCTCGCCGAGGTGCTCCCGATGCTGGGGCTCGAGGTGGAGTCAGTCCACACGTTCGGCCTCGCGCCGCTGCCCCTCGTGGTGGTCGGTGAGATCGTGTCTTTCGAAAAACACCCGTCCGCCGATCGTCTGAGCGTCTGTCGCGTCGATGTGGGTGATGGTAACCCGCGTCAAATCGTCTGCGGCGCCAAGAACTTCAAGGCGGGCGACCGCGTACCGGTCGCACTACCCGGTACGGTGATGCCGAGTGGTACAGAAATTAAGGTCTCCAAGCTACGCGATGTCGACTCCGCGGGCATGCTGTGCTCATCCGAGGAACTAGGCCTCGGCAAGGGCGAGGATGGCTTGCTCATCCTGACGCCCCAACAGCCGGTGCTGGGTACGCCGTTGAATAAATTATTCGGTGCCCCGGATACCGTGCTCGAGATTTCCGTGACGCCAAACCGCGGCGATTGCCTCGGTCTCCGTGGGGTCGCCCGTGATGTCGCCGCCGCCCTCAACTTGCCGTTGAAGCCGCTGACGGTAAAGACGGCCGCCGGGCTCGCCGCCGCCCCGACCGCCCACGATGCGTTCGGTTTCGTCCGCTCGTCCTCTGAGTTCTGTCCTTACTACACGCTGCGCACGTTGAAGAACGTGAAGGTGGGCCCAAGCCCCGACTGGCTCCGTCGTGACCTCGAAGCCGCGGGTCTGCGTCCAATCAACAACGTGGTCGATATCACCAATTGGGTGCTGCTCGAACTGGGCCAGCCGCTCCACGCCTTCGACGCCGCCAAGGTTTCCGGCGGTATCGAAGCCCGCCCCGCCCGCGAGGGCGAGGAGCTCGTGCTGCTCGATGGCAAGAAGGTGAAACTGGAAACGGGGATCTGCGTCATCGCCGATGCCCAGCGTCCACTCGTCGTCGCCGGTGTCATGGGTGGCACCGAAAGCGGGGTGACCAACGCCACGACGACTGTCCTGCTCGAAGCGGCTTGGTTCAAACCCGGCGAAATCCGCCGCGTCGCCCGCCGTCTCGGCGTGTCGACCGACTCTTCCCACCGCTTCGCCCGTGACGTGGATCCCGCCGGCGTTGAACTGGCTTCGCGCCTGGCAACGGACTTACTCATCGAACTGGCCGGCGCCGAAGTGGTCGGCCCCGCCGTGGTCGTGGGCCAGCCGCCCCGTGCCGACGCGAACATCGCCCTACCGGCCGGCTTCGTGGCCGCGAAGTTGGGCACGGCCATCGCCGATGCCGACGTGACCCAAGCATTCCAGCGCTTAGGTTTTACGGTCTCCCCGACGTCGACCGGCTTCTCCGTGCTGGTGCCGTCCTTCCGCTCCGATGTGACGCGCCCCATCGACTTGGTCGAGGAATTCATCCGCATCCACGGGACCGATAAGGTGCCCGCTGGCCGCCCCATCGCCCCGCTCCCAGGCGACGAAGATACGCGTTCATCCGGTTTCACCCGCGAGGTGGCTATCCGTCTCGCCGGCGCTGGTTTCACGGAGTGCTGCCATTATACTTTGCGCGATGCCGCTGAGGTGGCGCGTACACTCGGTGAGGCCGCGACCCCGCAGTTGGCCCTCGAGAACCCGCTCACGGCCGACCAATCGCATGTGCGCGCATCGCTCATCCCCGGCCTCACCGCCGCCCTTGCCCTCAATGTCTCGGTCCATGCCGATCCTCGCGGTCTCTTCGAGGTCGGGGTCGTCTTCCGTCCGCAAGCCGATGGCACGGTGCGCGAATTCCTCGCGGTGGCCTTCGCCGCCCCCGCGGAATCTCTCGTGCGTTCCTGGAAATCGCGCGAGGCCTTTGATGTACTGCGCGCGAAGCGCTTACTATCCGACGTCGCCACGCTCGCCGGCGTGACGGCTTCTCGCCTGTCCTTCGGTGTCGCCACGGGTGGTCTCTGGCAGATGGACCACGCTTCCTCTTTAGTCGATCGCGGCCGCTCCGCTGACGGTGCCTGCGGCGTCCTTGACCTCCGCTGGACACGCTCACTGGGGCTGAAGGGTTCCATCGTGGCCGGCGAATTCCTGCTGCCTCGCTCCACGTTCGCCGACGCGCTCCGTATCCCGCGCTTCGAGGCGTTCTCGTCCTTCCCGCCCGCCACGCGCGATGTGGCCGTCATCGTGCCGACCACTACCGCCGCCGGCGAGGTGCTCTATCGCGTCCAACAGGCTGCCGCCAAGGCCGCCGGTAAGGAGTTCGCCTTGGAGTCGGTCAATTGTTTCGACGTTTTCAGCGGCCCCGGCCTGCCCGAGGGCACGCGTAGCGTAGCCTTCGAGATTCGCTGGCGCCACGCGGCCCGCACGCTCACCGACGAAGAAGCGAACCGCGCTATGGCCACCGTCATCGCCGCGCTCGAGAAGGGCGCTGGCTGGACCATCCGCAGCTAATCGCCATGGCCGAAGGTTTTGACATCGACCATCTCGCGAAGCTCGCCCGCCTCAGCCTCACTCCCGAGGAGAAGGCGCTGTATTCGTCCCAGCTGAATTCTATCATCGGTCACTTCCAGGCGCTAGCGCAGGCCGACCTGCTTACGTCCATCGACGATGCCCGCGTGGTTCGTGAATCCGCCCTGCGCTCGGATGTTCCCGGCCCGTCCCTCGGTGCCGAGGCGGTGACCCGGATTGCACCGGCTTCGCGTGATGGGCAAATTTCCGTCCCGCGCGTCGTGGACGACGAAGCCTAAGCCATGGCCGACATTCTCCACGCGCTTTCCGCCGCCGAATTGGGCCGCCGCCTCACCGCGGGCACACTGACGTCCCGCGCGCTTTGCGAGGCGCTCATCGCCCGCTACGATGTCTTAAACGATAAGGTCGGCGCATTCACGCACCTCGATCGCGCGGATGTCCTCGCGCAGGCCGACGCTTCCGATGCCCGCCGTCAGGCCGGACAGGGTGGGGGCCCGCTCGAAGGTATCCCCGTCGCGATTAAGGATAATATCGCTGTCCAGGGTCAGCCCCTGACGTGCTCCAGCAAGATGCTGGCGTCGTTGGTGTCTCCGTATGACTCCCACGTGTCCGAGCGTCTCCGCGCCGCGGGCGCCATTCTCTACGGTCGCTTGAACATGGATGAGTTCGCGATGGGTTCGTCCACCGAGAACTCCGCGGTCCGCAAGACGTTCAACCCTTGGGACCTCACCCGTATCCCTGGTGGCTCTTCCGGTGGGAGCGCCGCCGCCCTCGCGGCCGGCCTCGTCCCGCTTTCTCTCGGTTCCGATACGGGTGGCTCTATCCGCCAACCGGCTTCGCACTGCGGGGTGGTTGGCCTAAAGCCTACTTACGGCCTGGTGTCCCGCTTCGGTCTCGTGGCCTTCGCATCGTCGCTCGACCAGATTGGCCCGATGGCTCGCAGTATCGAAGACTGCGAACTGTTGCTCGCAGCTTTGGCTTCGGCCGACGCGCGCGACATGACTTGCTTCGGCTCCGACGAGCGTGCGCTGACCGCAGCGGGCGAGGCCAAGAAGCTTCGCATCGGTATTCCGAAGGGTTTCCTCGGTAAGGGCGTCGCCCCTGAGGTCGCTGCGGCCGTCAATACCGCCATTGAATTCTACCGCGCCCAGGGTTGCGTCATCTCCGAGGTCGAACTGCCTTCCGCTGACCTCGCCGTGCCGACTTACTACGTGGTCGCGACGGCCGAGGCGTCTTCGAACTTGGGTCGCTACGATGGCGTCCGCTACGGGCATCGTTCCGCGCAAGCCTCGACGCCAGTCGAGATGATGACGAATAGCCGCTCCGAGGGTTTTGGTGCCGAGGTGAAGCGCCGTATCTTGCTCGGGACGTTCGTGCTGAGCGCCGGTTACGCCGATGCGTATTATAATCGCGCCCTCCGCGCCCGCGCGAAGATCCGTGCTGAATACCTGGCCGCACTATCGCAGGTCGACCTCCTACTGACCCCGACGGTCCCAACGCCGGCGTTCAAGGTCGGTGAAAAGGCGTCCGACCCGCTTCAACTTTACTTGGAAGATATCTTTACGATTCCAGCCAACCTCGCTGGCCTGCCAGCACTCTCCGTGCCTTGCGGTCAGTCCGGGCACCTACCGGTCGGCTTTCACCTCGTGGGTGCGCCACTCTCCGAAGCCAAACTCCTCGCCGCGGGCCGCCTCTTCGAGGCCGCCCATGGCTTCGCCCACCAACAAGCCGCGCTATGAGTTCCTCCTCTGACTGGGAAGTTGTCATCGGCCTCGAGGTACACGTCCAACTGCACACGCGTGCCAAGGTCTTCGCGTCTTCGTCGTGGGGTTTCGGCCAAGAGCCGAACGAACAGGTCGACCCAGTCGTCCTCGGCCTGCCCGGCACGCTGCCCGTGGTGAACCGCGAAGCCGTCGAGAAATCCATCTTGTTCGGCTTGGTCGTCGGTGCCGAGATTCCCGCGCGCTGCGCCTGGGATCGGAAGAACTACTTCTACCCAGATAACCCGAAGAATTACCAGCTCACCCAGAAGGACTTCCCAGTCGTCATCGGCGGCTCTGTCGAAATCGAGCTGCCTGGTCCTTCCCGTAATGTGATGGGCGAGCATAAGCACGTCCGTATTCACCACGCCCACCTCGAAGAAGATGTGGGTAAACTGAGCCACGCAGGCAGCGGCTCGTTGGTTGACTATAACCGCGCTGGCGTGCCTCTTCTCGAGATTGTCACCGAGCCCGACCTCCGTTCCTCCGCCGAAGCTGAAGCGTTCCTGCGTGCCCTCGTGGCGATGCTCACCCAAGCGGGTGTGGCCGACTGCGATATGGAAAAGGGCCAGCTGCGTTGTGACTGCAACGTCTCCATCCGCCATCCCGGCGCCCCGCTCGGTACGCGCACGGAGACCAAGAACTTGAATTCCATCTCGAGCGTCCGCGATACGGTCATCTTCGAGACGGCCCGTCAGATCCGCGAGCTGGAAGCCGGCCGCACTATCACGCAAGAGACGCGTGGCTGGAATGCCGACCTCGGCCGTGGTTACGTGCTGCGCGATAAGGAAGACGCCCACGACTACCGGTATTTCCCGGATCCAGATATCCCCACGCTCGAATTGTCCCGTGCGACGGTGGAGCGTCTGGCCAAGCAGGTACCGGAGAATCTCTTCGACCGTCAGCGACGTTACATGGACACGCTGGGGCTGCCCTTCACGGCGGCCTCGGTGCTCGTTGCCAACCGCGAGCTGGCCGAATGGTTTGAGTTATCCGTCGCTGCTCACCCAGCCAACCCGCAGGGTATCGCCAACCTCGTCGCCAACGACCTCCTCCGCGACCTTTCCGCTGCTTCCGGAGCTACGACAGGCTTCGATGAGGCCGCCCCGGCTCCAGTCTCCCTCGCATCCTGTCCAATTAAGCCCGCCCAGCTCGCTGGTCTGGTGAAACTCACCGACGAGGGGGTTATCTCCAAGCAACAGGCCAAGGAGGTCTTCGCTGAGATGTTTAAGTCCGGCCAAGACGCCGCCGCCATCGTCGACGCCAAGGGTCTCCGTCAGAATAGCGATACGGGTGAACTCGAGAAGATTATCCAAGAGGTCATCGCTGACCCAGCCGTGGCTAAGTCCATCGCCGAATACCGCGCCGGCAACGAGAAGGCTATTAATGCACTCAAGGGTCCCATCATGAAGCGTACGCAGGGCAAGGCGAACCCCGGCCTCATCGATCAGTTGCTGCGGAAGGCCCTCGGATGAGCGAAGCCCTCGCTGCGGAGTCGCCTTGGGCCGCTGGCCTCAAGGCTGCTCGCGATAACCTCATCCCCTCGCTGCTCATTCTGGCGGCGGCCGCTGGCTTAGTGGTGTGCTATTACCAGGTCCCCTCGGTTAAGGTCTGGCTCGATGTGGTGGGTAAAATCAACGCCGATAACCCGACGCTCTTCGCGATGCTCTGCACGGGCGTGACGGCGGGTTTCATTCCATGGTGCTTCCGCATGGCTTTCCCGAGCCTGCGTCCCGCTCGTCCGGGGCTCGACCTGCTTCACAGTTTCGTGTGGTGGATGATCATGGGGGTGCTGGTCAGCTATTTCTATGCGTTTCAGGGTTGGTGTTTCGGCACCGAGCCGACCGTGCGCGTGGTCCTGCTCAAGGTGCTTATCGACCAGTCGTTTTTCACGGTGCTCTGCGGGGCACCCTTCAACGCGATCTCACACCTGTGGAAGGATTCCAACTGGGATACCGCGAAGTTGCGTGCGTCCATGGGCCCAGGCTGGTATCGGCGTTTGGTCCTACCGAACTTACTCCCGAACTTCTTGGTTTGGTTACCCGGCAACGTGATCTTTTACAGCATGCCGACCGAACTGCAGCTCCCCGTCGCCAATTGTATCGGCTGTTTCTGGGCCCTCATGTGCGTCCGCATCGCCAAGCATTCGGCCATCCGTAGGTAGGGACAGGTGTATCGGGTAGGGGCAGCACCGCGTGCTATCCTAGGCGGATAGCGGTTAGTGTTTGGCGGATAGATAATTCAGAGACGACTCTGGCCGCCTGCAAATATCCCGGTCCCCGGTCCCCCTTTCACTCTGCCTCGAGGTAGGGTTGGGACTGCGTGCCAACCTAGCTGCCTCTCTCGCGCTCCGTACTCCGAACTCTGTACTCCGAACTCTGTAATCTGACTTCACCTTTCCACTTTTGCACAGGAGCTCCGCTCCGTTTTGCACCTTCGCACCCTTAGGGTCCTCCCCCTAGCCAACCATACTCCAGCCAACCAGTCCCCTCGCGGGCTCCGCCCGCGCTCCGTCCTCTAAACTCTGTAATCTGCTTGAATTTTGCACCTTTGCACAGGAGCTACGCTCCGATTTGCACCTTTGCACTGCCTCTCTTCACCTTCCGCCCTCGCGGAAAGGTTTCTCGGTTTCGCCTCGGCCTCGGCTTGAAACCTGGGCTGGGCTGAGCGAGCCTTCCAACCCGTGCCCAATCTTTTCGGTGAAATTGAACCCGGCGTCGCCGAGGTGGTCCCGTTTGATGGCGGGGCCCGGGCCTACTCGTATTCGGTGCCAGCGGCCCTGAAGGACACTTTACAGGTCGGTCAACTGGTCCGCGTCCCGCTCGGGGGCCGCACGAGTCTCGGCGTGGTTTGGAAATACCCCGCGGAAGCCCCGCCCGCCGCTAAGCTGCGTAGTATCATTTTACTCGAGCACGAGCAGCCCGTACTCACCCCCGATGTCTGTAAACTCGCGGAGTGGATGGCCGGCTATTACGGCTGCGGCCTTAACTCGGTTCTCGAGACGGTCCTGCCCGCCGCGGTGCGCAAAGGGGTCCGCCCCGTGCTGCGTCGTCTGCTCACGTTAATCGCCCCGCCCGATGCCGAGGCGCTTGCGAAACTCCGCCGCAAGGCGCCGCGCCAAGCCCAGGTCCTCGACTACCTCGCCGCCCAAACAGAACCCGCTGACCGCGCTAAGCTCGTCACGGGGCTCGGGATTTCCCAGCAGGCAGTAGATAGCCTACTCCGCGCGGGCGTGATCAAGGAAGACGCTAGCGTGCTCTGGCGCGTGGCCTACAATGATCCTTTCGCCGAAGCGGAATCGGTCCCCGCCGCCGGCCACACGCTCAATGTGGATCAGCTCGCCGCGGTGGCTTCAGTTTCGGAGAGTTTGGATAGCAAAGCCTTCAAGGCCCACTTACTCCACGGCGTCACGGGCTCAGGCAAGACCGAGGTCTACGTGGCCTTGATTCGTAAGGTCGTCGCCGAAGGCGGCTCCGCTATCTTCCTGGTCCCCGAAGTCGCGCTGACTCCTCAGACGGTCGGGCGACTCCGTTCCCGCCTCACCGACCTCGGCGCCAAGGTCGTGGTTTGGCATAGCCACCTCTCGGCCGGCGAGCGATTTGACGCATGGATGGCGATGTCCCTCGGCCAAGCCCGCGTGGTTGTCGGTGCGCGCTCCGCCGTCTTCGCGCCGCTCCCCAACCTCCGGCTCATCGTGGTCGACGAGGAGCACGAGCCTTCCTTTAAGCAGGGCGAGACGCCGATGTACCACGGACGCGATGTGGCGGTCATGCGCGCTTCCGTCCTCGGCGCCGCTTGCGTCCTAGGCTCGGCGACGCCGTCGCTGGAGACGTGGAAGAACGCCACGGCCGGACGTTACGTGCTCAACTCGATGCCGAAGCGCGTGGATGACCGCCCGATGCCAGCCTTCCGTATCGTCGACATGCGCCGCGAGGTGCTGCACTCGAAGGGGCAGAATGTGCTCTCACGTGAACTGGTTGATGGCATCCATGAACGTCTCCGCAAGGGCGAGCAGACCATCTTATTCCTCAACCGTCGCGGGCACTCGCGTTCGCTGGTCTGTCCAGATTGTGGTGAGGCGGTGCAATGCCCACGCTGCTCGGTGTCGCTGACGCTCCACTCGACCGACCACACCGCCCGTTGCCACCTGTGCGATCACCGTGAGCCCGCCCCCGCGGTCTGCCCGAAGTGTCGCTCGCCGAAGGTCCGCTGGAAGGGCTACGGCACCCAGAAGGTCGAAGAGGTCATTCACCGGATGTTCCCCCGCGCCCGCGTGGCCCGTATCGACGCTGATACCATGGGGAAGAAGGACCTCTTCCGCCAAGTGCTCTCAGATTTCCGCGCGGGCCGTTACGATATGCTCCTTGGGACGCAGATGATTGCTAAGGGGCTCGATTTTCCACGCGTGACGTTGGTGGGCATCATCGATGCTGACTTATCGCTCCAGCTGCCTGACTTCCGCGCCGCGGAGCGTACGTTTCAACTGCTCACGCAGGTGGCGGGCCGTGCGGGCCGCGGCCAACTCGAGGGGGCCGTGGTGGTGCAGACGTTCCAGCCAGCTTCGGATCCGGTGCAGTTTGCCAAGCGTCTCGACTTCCAAGGCTTTGCCGCGGCTGAGCTCGTGAAGCGCTCGGAGTTTGGTTACCCACCCGAGCGTCACCTCATCCGCCACGTCTTCCGTGGGCGTAATGTAGAGAAGGTAAACTTCGTCGCCGACGCCTGGGTCAAGGAACTCGAACGCCTCCATCCTGGTATCGCCGAAATCCGCGGCCCCGCCCCGTGTCCCTTTGAGCGCGTCCAGGATCAACACCGCGTGCACATCTGGTATTTCGTGCATGGTGTAAAATCCTTCCTCGCCGCCGCCTTACCCCTGCGCGCGAAAATCCTTGGCGACGACGACGTCATCGACGTCCTCGACGTCGACGCCCAAGACTGCGGCTAAGGGTGGGTTGGAACTGTATCGGGTAGGGTTGGCACTGCGTGCTGTCGTAGGCGGATAGCGGTTAGTCGTTGGTGGATAGATGATGCAGAGGCGGTTCCGCAGGGCCAAGCACCAGGCACCCTGCGCATCCGCGTTGTGCCGCGGCCTCCGGCCACCTGCTAAAATCCCGGTTCCCCGTTTCGCTCCCTTTTCAGGTTTGCACTTTTGCACAGGCCTCCGGCCGATTTGCACCTTTGCACTGCCTCCGCAACCCTCCGTACTCGCTACAGCCACTTCTTCCGGCGCATCCAGAAGATGATGCCGCCCGCGGTGAGCAAGATCACGGCCCATGCGAAGAGGTAGCCGTATTTCTCGCCCCATTCACTGTGCATCTCGGGAAAGTATTTAAAATTCATTCCCCAGAGGCCCACGAGGAATGTCAGCGGGATGAAGACGGAGCTCATCACCGTCAAAACGCGCATGATCTCGTTATTCTTCCGTTCCTGCTGAGTGTGGTGATATTCCTGGAGGTCCTGCAGAATCATCCGAGCATGCTCAATCCGGTCCGCCGCCCGAATGGCGTGGTCGTAGAGGTCCCGCAAGTACATGTCCAAGGTGTTGGGAAGCAAGGGGTGTTCGTAGTGCTCGAGCACGCTGACCATGTCCTTGAGGGGCTGGGCCAGGCGGCTGAGGCGCACGACCATGCGCTTGAGGCGGTAGACTTCGTTGAGGTCCCAGTCGTCCGTGCCTTTAAGGATAGAGTCCTCGAGCTCAGTGGTGGCGTCCTCGATTTCTTCGGTCTGGAACAGCAACCGGTCGACGAGCGTATCGAGCAGGGCGTAGAGGAGGTAGCCCGCGCCCCAGCGGCGGAAGTTACTCTTATTATCAGCGATGCGCTTTTCCACCGCCTCAAAGACGCGTTCATCGTTTTCGTGGAAGGAAACGACCGCGCCTGGGCTGGCGACGATGGAAATCTGCTGCCCGCGTGGGGTGTCCTCTTCGACGCCAATCCGAACGGCGCGGGCGATGGCCAAGATCTTATCGCCGTGCTCCTCGAATTTGGGTCGGGAGGTGTTGGTGAGGATGTCTTCCTGCGCGAGCACGGGGACTTCGAAGAGCGTGCCGACAATATGGACAACTTGCGGGTCGGTGATGCCGAGGACCTGCACCCAGACCATCCCGGGCCGGCCGGCAAAGCGGCCAACAGAGTCTAGATCGGTGAACTCCTCCACCGTCCAGTGGGTTTCGTCGTAGCAGATGACCCGGAATTTACCCGGTCCGCTGGATTCGAACGGGGACGCCGAGGGGAGCTCCCCCGGGGCACGACCAATTTCGGTCTCCTCGTAGGTCGTCTCGCCGGGAAGGGGCTGCGCAGCCTTATTTAGGCCTAATTTATCGCGGACATCCTGCATGCGCCGCTCCAAAAAGGAACGAGCGCGGGCCGTTTCCTGTCGGCGACGTTCCTGCTGTCGGCTCATTTCGATAATATCGTACCGATAGAGGGGGTTGTCAACGCGGGCTTGGCTGGT
>CAMDWM010000004.1:0-40338 GCA_945878755.1 Akkermansia muciniphila | reverse complement strand
GGGTAGATATTGCGAACGTTGTCGATGTGAATGCCGTGGGTGTCGGCGTAACGCACGGCATCCAGCCAGTGACGAGCCATCTGTTCGGCGTGCTGATCCGTCTTGAGCAGACGCTCCGCGGCTTTGGCGTACGCACCGGGCGAAGTATCCGCCAAGTAGGCACGTAATTCTTCGGGGGTGGGCGGCAGGCCGGTGAGGTCGAGGTTGAGTCGACGGAAGAGCCGTTCCTTCGCTTCGGGCCCATTCGGCTTTAGGCCGTTCTGGGCGAGAGTGGCGACGACGAAGGCATCGATGGGTGTCTTAGCCCAACCGCTCTTGTCGACAGGCGGAGTTGTCCGCTGTGGTGGCAGGAAGGACCAGTGCTCTTCATACTTGGCGCCTTCGTTGACCCAGCGACGAATGAGTTCGATTTCGGCCGGCTTCAGTTGCTTATGCGACTCGGGCGGCGGCATCACCTCGTCCGGATCTTTGTTCAGGATGCGCTGAATCAGGGGAGACTTGTCGGCCGCACCCTTGGCGATGACCACGTCACCGCTCTTGGCAGGCTGGAAGGCGAACTCAGCACGGTCGAGGCGCAGCTTGGACTTGCGCGAACTAGCGTCAGGCCCGTGGCAGTGGTAGCAATACTCGGAAAGGATGGGTTGGATATCGCGGTTAAACGAGACGCCGTCGGCGGCCGCGGCAGCCAGCGGGGCCAACAGGAGAAGGGAAAGTCGGGACGACATGGGACTAGGGGTTAAGACCAACCTAGGCCCTCGGGTGTTCCCTGCAACCCTCTGAAACAAAAAACCCCTCATATGAGGGGTTTTGCCAGAGCCAGTAGGAGAATTACTTTACAGGAGAATAATCCATCGGCACGAGGAACTCGGATTTCACGCCATCCTTGATGGTCAGGGAGCCGCCCGCCTTCTTTTCCGAGGCTTCCTTGGCGGCGACCCAAGCCGGGTCAGCGCGGAAGGCGTCGAAGCTCGCCTTGGCGGCGGCCTCGGACTTGTGGGCCAGGAGGTAGATGAGGGTATTTCCGGCCACGAGTGGGGACTTCGCGCCCTTTTGGTCGGCGGCGAGGTTCCAGTAGCTGACGTTCGTCATGCCATGCTTCTCGAAGAGCTTCAGGGTGTGGTCGCGGAAACGGGCGTTGAGGTCAGGCAGACGGCCGGCTTCGGTCGTATAGGTGCGGAGTTCGAAGGCGCCTTGGCCGTAGGCCTTGACTTGGGCGAGGGCGGAGTAGTCGGTCGCAGTGAGGAAGGCGGACTCGATCTTGGTGATCAGCTTGCCGTTCACTTCGGAGGCCTTGGCGGCAGCCTTCCAATCGGGGTCAGCCTGGAAGGCCTTCCAGGAAGCATCGCGGGCGGCACGATCGGGGTAGGCCAGGAAGTAGACCAGCTTGTTCTCGGTGTTCTTCGTCGGAACGAAATAACCGAGGCTCGTCATGCCATGCTTGGCGAAGAGCTTGAGGGTGTGGTCGCGGAAGCGGGCGTTGAGGCCGTCGAGCTTACCTTCGGCGGCGTAGTAGACGCGCATCTCAAAGAGACGGGTGTCGGCTTCGGCGGCGACGGCGGCGGTCGCAAACAGCCCGAAGGTGAGGAGGGAGAGCAGGGTTTTCATATTATTTGAGGAAAGAGGAAAGGTTCTCGAGGGTCACGAGTTGGAAAGGGATGAGGTTCTCCTTGGGGCAAGGCTGCTTACGCGCCAGGAGGAGGGCGGCGTCGACGGAGCCGCGGCCTTGGCCAACCGCATCCTGGAAGACGGTCGCATCGAGGCGGCCTTCTTTCACAGCGGTCAGCGCTTGGGCGATGGCATCGATGCCAATGACAGTGACGTCCTTCTTGATGCCGGCGCGCTCGAGGGCGAGCAGGGCGCCCATGGCCATTTCGTCATTATGCGCGAAGACGGCTTGGAATTTTCCTTTGTGGGCCTGAATCCAATTCTCGGTCAAGGCCATGGCCTTAGCCCGATCCCATGAGGCGGTCTGTTGGTCGATGAGTTTGAGGCCAGGGTATTTAGCGAAAACCTCGCGAGCGCCGGCTTCGCGTTGCAGTTGGGCCGAGGTGCCCATGATGCCGTGGATCATCAGGACGCCGCCTTGGCCGTTCAGTTTCTTCGCGATGGCTTCCATGGCGATGCGACCGGCTTCGAAGTCGTTCGATCCGATATAGCTATCGCCTGCCGACTTGGTGACCTGATTGACGAGTACGAGCGGAATCTTGGCGGCCTTGACGTAATCGACGGCCGGGGTGCTGGCCTCGAGCTCGCAAGGGTTCAAGATGATGGCGTCCACCTTTTGGGCGACGAAGTTCTCGACTTGGCTGAACTGCTTCTGGACGTCGGACTGGGCATCGACCATGACGAGTTTCACGCCAGGCTTGGTCTTAGCGTATTCGACGATGGCTTCAGAAAGTTTCGCGGTGTATTCCGCGGAAAGGTCGCGCGAGGAGAAGCCAATGAGGATTTCGCCTTCCTTACGTTCGGCTGGCTTTTTGCAGCCAGGCAGGAAGAGGCTAAAGATAGTCAGGGCGGCCAGCATCGAGCCGATGGCCAGGCGGGGGGTAGGGCGCATGCCTATGGATTACGAACGGGACTGACGGCGGTCGAGCCAAACCGCACCCACGATGATGAGCCCCTTGATCACGGCCTGGTAATAAGATGAGACCCCTTGCAGGTCCAAGCCGTTGTTGATGATGCCGATGAGCAGAACGCCGAGGATCGTCCCTCGGATGCTGCCGACCCCGCCAGATAGGCTGGTGCCGCCGATGACCACCGCGGCGATGGCGTCGAGTTCGTAGGCTTGGCCGGCGTTGGGCTGTCCGGTGGTGATCCGAGCGGCGAGGACGACCCCGGCTAAGCCCGTGAGCAGACCACAGATACCATAGGCGAAGAGTTTGACCTTGGTGACCGAGACGCCGGCTGCACGGGCGGCCTGCTCGTTGCCGCCCACCGCATAGAGGTGACGCCCGAGACGGAATCGTCCGAGGAAGAGCCAAGCGAGGAGCGCGACGAAGGCGAAGCAGAGGACTGGAATCGGCAGAGGCCCCCAGTCACCAGCGAGGTTGGTTAAGGCCGGTGTCATATCTGCGACCGGTTTGCCACCGCTGAATATTAACGCCAATCCACGGGCCATCGTCATCATACCCAACGTCACAATGAACGGTGCAATACCTCCGCGGGTCACGAGCACTCCGTTAAGTAGGCCGCAGAGGGCGCCCGTGATTAGGCCCATCGAGAGGGGCACGGCGAGTGGGTATTCGCCTGGATGGGCGTAGAGGGCGCAGACTACGCCGCTGAGTGCGACGACGGAGCCGAGAGAAAGGTCCACGCCGCCAGTCAGGAGGACAAAGGTCACGCCCACGGCGAGGATGCCGTTGATGGAGACTTGGCGGGCAACGTTGGTGAGGTTCGATGCCGTGGCGAAACTATCGGTCGTTACGGAGAGCACGCCGGCGAGGGCAACGAGCGCAATAAAGATGCCGTAGCGGTTTAGGAAATTGCGATCGAGGTGGAGGGTGCGGGCAGCGTTCATTGGGGCATGGCGTGGCGGAGGATTTCCTCCTGGTTAGTCTGACGTGGGTCGAGTTCAGCGGAGTGTTCCCCTTGGCGGAGGACAAGGATACGGTGAGTGAGGGAAAGGATTTCGGGGAGCTCAGAGGAGACCAGGAGCACGGCCGTGCCTTGGGCGGAGAGCCGTCCGATGAGCGCGTAGATTTCGGCCTTCGCGCCGATATCGATTCCGCGGGTAGGTTCGTCGAGAATCAGGACTTCGGGCGCGGCCAGCAAGGCACGGGCGAGGAGGACCTTTTGTTGATTACCGCCACTGAGTTCATTGATCACCTGGTTTGGCCCGCTGGCCTTGATGGCAAAGTCCGCCGTCGCCTGTTGGGTCACGGCCTTTTCGGCGGAGGTATCGATGACGGCCCCGCGGCAGTATTGGCGGAGCGCTGACAGGGTCAGGTTGTGCTGGACGCTCATGGCAGGGATGATGCCCGAGCCCTTGCGGTCTTCGGTGATCATCCCAATCCCGGCGGCTAAACCGTCAGCGGGCGAAGTGAGGACCAGGGGTTTTCCATGCAGGCGAATCGTACCGGAGTCGGCGGGTTGAAGTCCGTAGAGTGCGCTCACGACCTCGGTGCGGCCAGCGCCCATGAGTCCCGCGAGACCAAGCACTTCACCGCGACGCAGAGTGAACGAGATGTTTCGGTACGCAGGGGCACAGGTCAGTTGCTCGACAGCGAGGACGACTTCGCCGGGCGTCGTGGTGACGAGCGGGAAGACCTGCGAGAGCTCCCGGCCGACCATGTGTGCAATGAGGGATGCGGGCGTGAACTCAATTGCGGCCTTGGTGCAGACCAACTGACCGTCGCGGAGTACAGAGATGCGGTCGGCCAAACGGAAGACCTCATCCATCTTATGCGTCGTGTAGACCACGGCGACCCCGCGTTGGCGGAGTGTCGTGATAGCCTTGAACAAAGCGGACACCTCGTGGTCGGACAGCGCGGCCGTCGGTTCATCCATTAAGATGACGTCGGCTTGGCGGGCGAGGGCCTTGGCGATTTCAACCACCTGCATCTGGGCCACGGAAAGGCTGCGCATGGGCAGGCTCGTATCGAGGTCCGTCTGCAGTTCCTGTAGCCACTTGCGGGCTTGCGTGTGCAGTTCGGTGCGGTCGACCCAGCCCAAGGCGTTGACCGGCTCCATCCCGAGCAGCAGGTTCTCCGCGACGTTGAGGTCGGGGATCGGCAAGAGCTCCTGGTGGACCATCGCGATGCCTTGCGACAACGCGGCGTTGGGTGAGGCGAAGCGCACCGACTGGCCGCGCCACTCGATGAAGCCGGCATCGGGTTGATAGAGCCCGGCGAGCATCTTCATCAATGTCGACTTACCCGCGCCGTTTTCGCCCATCAGGGCATGGACCTCGCCGGGGTGGAAATCGATCGAAACCTCCTGCAGAACGGACAGACCTCCGAAGGTCTTGGTCAGTTGGCAGGCACGGAGCATGGTGGTTTACTTCGCCGGCGGGACGATGGTCGGTACGTCGCCCGCTACTTCCTTGGGCCAAGCCGTCAAAGGGCGGATCTCCAGGCGACGATACTCGCACGCAGCGGCTTCGGATTGAATCTGGAGCTTACCGGTCTTGAGCGGGATGTCCTGGTCAGAGCCCTTTTCACGGTAACGCGAATTAAGGATGACGTTTACGGTCCGACCGTTCAGGCGGAACACCGCGTTGCCGTTCAGAGAGTAGACCTCGACGACATTCCACTCACCCGAAGGCTTCTCTTGGTAATCGGTGCCGTGCCAGACGCGGTTCCGCATCATGCGTACGGGAGCCTTTGGGTCGTAGACGACTGTCTTGCCTTCATCGCGGGCAGGCACGTCGATGATCGCGCCAGCGATGGGCCACCAATCGCCCGTGTCGCCTTCTTGGACTTGGCATTCTTGACTGCGCATCCAGTTCTTACCGCCGGCGCCATGTTCGCCAACGCAGTAGAAGAGGATACCGTTATCGCGGACCGCATTGAGGCGCGGCTCCCACTTCTTTGTTCCCCAGCGCTGTTGCGTGCGCAGGTGGAAGTTATCGTAGGACTTCAGAGACGTCAGGCCGCCGAAGACTTGGCCGGTAATATGCAGGACCGGTTCACCCTCGACGAGTTTAACCGAATAGACGTTGAGCGGGTCGCGGTTGAGGCCGAGTACGGGGTCTTCCTTGGCGGTGGCACCACGGGTGTAGCCGGGCACCTCGTAAGCGCGATGCGGAACGCCTAGCCACTTTTCCCATTGCGACAATTTCTCATCGAGCATCGGGGTGAAGGCCGGTTCTTCCGCGGCGAAAGCTGCCACGGCTAAACCACACAGTAAAAAGAAGGGTCGCATCGCAGTGGGCTTAGCGGACGTCGCGCCAGAGCCACTTGAGGGCTTCGGGCATCAGCATACCGCCATGACGGCCGTCGTGCGTGCCTTCGCCCATGACGAACTGGTAATCGTAGCCCTTGGCCTTCCAGGCGTCGGCCATCTTTTGATTAGCTTCTGGCCAGGAGCCGAACTGGTTGGTCAGGTCATGAGTGCCGTCCTGAGAGTAGACACGGATATCCTTCTTCGGGCTATCCATGACCATCTGGGGGAACTGATTGCCGCCGACTTCCTTGCCGTTAGAAATCACGCCGCGGATGTTGGTAAAGCTGCCGATGGTCGTGAAGACTTTGCTGAAGGCATCGGGACGCTGCCAAGCGGCGTTGAAGGCGCAGATACCGCCGGACGAAGCGCCCGCGATGGCGCGACGCTTAGGGTCTTTGGAGATCTTGTAATTCTTGGCTTCGACGAGCGGGATCATTTCTTCGAGCAGGAACGTGACGTACTTATCGGTGACGTTATCGTATTCGAAGGACCGGTTCGACTTACCGAGCGGCTTGCCATCCTTCCCCTTGCCGGTGGGGTTATTCTTGTCGGGAGCGAAGCCCGGGTTGATGAAGAGCGCAATGGTCACGGGCATCTTGCCTTCCGCGATCAAGTTATCGAAGACCGTCGAGACCCGCCAGTTGCCCTTGGGTCCGATGTAGCCCATGCCGTCCTGGAAGACCATGAGGCAGGCCTCTTTCTTGCCGTCGTATTGGGCGGGGATGTAGAGTGCCCAGTCGCGACCGTAACCAGGGAAGGTCTTCGAGTCGTCGAGGTGAAACTTGATAATGGCGCCCTTGGGCACGTTGGCCTTCTCCTGGGAATCGGGCCCGAGGACATACTGCGCGTTCCAATCCTTGGTCGGGGCAGCGTTAGCTTTAGGGGCAGCAGTTTGGGCGGAGGCCACGGAGGCCAGCCCGGCCAGTAGGCAGGGCAGGAGGGTACGGAGGGAGCGCATCGGGGTCTGGTCAATGAAGCAGAGCCCCCAAGGGTGACAAGCCCAAGTGCCTTACTTCGTCGGTTCTTGGCCGACTTTCCGCAGGTGCCAGAGTTCCGGGAATCGCCAGTGGGTGAGGCCCATCACCCCAAAGGTCGCCAAGCCCCCAAACACCACCGAATTGACGGTCCCCAGGAGCCGGGCGGCGAGGCCCGATTCGGCCATCCCCAGTTCATTGGAGCACCCGATAAAGACAGCCGTCACCGCGGAGACGCGGCCCATCATTTCAGGCGGGACCGTCGTCTGGAGGATGGTCTGGCGGATGATGACGTTCACGGCGTCCGCTGCCCCTGAGATCAGCAGGAATAAGAATGATAAAACGAAGGCGGCTTGGAGGCCGAACCCGAGCTCGCTGGCGAGAGGGATGGAAAGTCCGAAGCCGATGATGCAGATTCCGAAGACCGCAAAGGAGGCATAGAGGGCGGGGCCAGCCCGCTCGAGGGGCGGGCGGATAATCAGGTAAATCGACATGACCACTGCGCCCATCGAGGTCGCGGCCCGGAGGAGGCCAAAACCTAATTCGTTGACCCCAAGCATCTGCGCAAAGATCGGCAGCAGGGCGACGGCCCCACCTAGGAGTACGGCGAAGAGGTCCATCGTGAATGCGCCGAGCATGATGCGTTGGTTGCACATGAAACGAATCCCCGCCGAGAGGCTTTGCAAAATCGGCTCAGGGGTCCGTGACTGCAGGAGCTGCGTCGGCTTCAGCAGGCTGGTGGCCACCAACGAACCGACGAAGCAGCCCAGCATGATTCCATAAGATAGCGGTTCGCCGCCCAGCCAGAGCAGTAGCCCCGCGAGGCCAGGGCCGATGACGCAGGCAAGTTCGAAGAGTGTATTGCGCCAGCGGACGCCGCTCGGGATGAGTTCCCGTGGGAGGAGCTCGGCGATCATCGCCTGACGTGCGGTGGTGAGGAAACTACGGGCCAGGCCGCCCAGCATGACCATCGCATAAAGGCAGGTCAGCTGCACCCAGATTTCTAATTGGAGGAGGCTCTGGGCAAATAGCCCCAACCCTAATAACGTCATGGCAGCAATGGCCCAGAGTGCGATGCGTCGGCGGTTCTGCGTATCGGCGACATGACCGGCAAAAAGAACCGCACCGACAAAGGGGATGACCTCGGCGAGGCCAATCGCGCCCAAGGCTAAGGCAGCGTTGGCTGTGTCAGACTCAGTCAACTGAAAGACCTGCCAAGCCACGGCCACGCCTTGGATCTGGATACCGAGTGTGCCGAGTACAATCGCACCGAGGTACAGGCGGAACGAACCGTGCTGAACGGCGGAAGCCTGGGGCGCGGTGGACATTGCGCCGAGTTAGGGCGGGAGCGAGCCGCTAGGCAATCACGGCTTTAACCACGTGACCAGCGATGTCCGTCAAACGGTAGTAACGCCCTTGGAACTTGAAGGTCTGACGTTCGTGATCGACGCCGAGCAGGTGCTGCATGGTGGCGTGCAAGTCGTGGACGTGGACTTGGTCCTTCACGATATTGTAGCCGAATTCATCGGTCTGGCCGTAGGCTTGCCCGCCTTTAACACCGCCGCCGGCCATCCAAAGGCTGAAGCAGCGCGGGTGGTGATCACGGCCGTAGTTGTCCTTGGTAATCTTACCTTGGCTGTAGGCGGTGCGGCCAAACTCTCCGCCGGAGATCACGAGCGTGTCCTCGAGAAGGCCGCGTTGCTTCAGGTCCTTGATAAGAGCCGCGGAGGCTTGGTCGGTCTGCTTGCACTGGCGCGTGATGCCGCCAGGCAGGCCGCCATGCTGGTCCCAGCCTTGGTGAAAGAGTTGAACAAAGCGGACGCCTTTTTCAATCAGTCGGCGCGCCTGCAGGCAGTTGGCGGCGAAAGACCCAGGGGTCTTCACGCTGTCACCGTACATTGCGAGGGTCGCCGCCGATTCTTTCGAGAAGTCGGCGACTTCAGGTACGCTCGTCTGCATGCGGTACGCCATTTCAGCTTGGGCCAGACGGGCATCGACTTCGGGGTCGAGCTCGGTGGCACGTTGATCGGCGTTTAACTTACCGAGGGTGTCGAGCATGCCGCGTCGGGCGTGCGGAGAAACGCCTTCAGGGTTCGTCAAATAAAGTACGGGTTCCTTGCCGGCCTTGAACTGGACGCCTTGGTGTTCCGAGGGTAGGAAGCCCGCGCCCCAGAGGCGGGAGTAGAGCGGCTGGTCCTTACTCGCATCTTGCGAGACCATGACAATGAAAGCCGGTAGGTTTTCGTTCATGCTACCGAGACCGTACGAAGCCCAGGCGCCCATGGAGGGTCGACCCGCTACTTGATTGCCCGAGCAGAAGAACGTGATGGCTGGGTCGTGGTTGATTGCCTCAGTGTGCATCGAGCGGATGACACAGAGGTCGTCCGCCATTTCGCCGGTGTGGCTGAGGAGGTCGCTGTATTCGATGCCTGACTTACCGTACTTCTTGAAGTTGGTGAATGAGCCAGCGAGCGGGAGCGTTGCTTGGTAGCCACTCATGCCCGTGAGCCGTTGACCTTGGCGGACGGAATCCGGCAGCGGCTGCATATGGCGTTCGCGCAGCAGTGGCTTGGGGTCGAGGGTCTCAAGCTGCGAAGGGCCGCCAGCCTGGAAGAGGTAGATCACCCGCTTGGCCTTGGCTGGAATGTGTGTGCCCTTGGGGAGTGGCGCCGCGTGGGCGTCTCCCACGATGCCACGCATTGCGAGGGCGCCTAAGCCGAGGGCCGACGCGCCGAGGAAGTGGCGCCGCGTGTGCTGCATGAGGCCGTCGTAACTAGGGAGGGGGTGGCTCATGGGATTAGCGGGAAGTCACGGCGGCATCGCTCGCCAAGATGGTGGAACAGACGAGCGTGAGCGCGGCCAAGGCCGGGTCAGCTGAGATGGCCGCGGCTTTGGCCGGGGTGGCGGCACGCTTGCCCTTGGGGTCGGCCTTGGCCTTCGGGTCGGGCTTTGCTTCCGTTGCTACGGGCATGACGGGAGCGAGTTGCGCCAGCTGAACTTTCTGTTGGGTGTAGAGTTCCACTAATGCGTTGAGCTCAGTCGGGCGAGGAGAGCGGGTGCAGACATGACGGAAGGCCAAGGTAATCTGGTCTTTAGGGTCGGTGGCTTCCTTGCTAATGCGTAAGGCGATTTGCTGGGCCGACTCCACGAAGCCGGGATTATTCAGCAGCACCAGCGCTTGCAGCGGCGTATTGGTGTTCAGCCGCTTGGGTTGGCAGACCTCGCGGGAGCCCGCGTCGAAAATCAGCATATTATCCGGCGGGGAGGTGCGTTTACGGAAGGTGTATACGCTACGCCGATGGGCGTTTTCCTGCACGCTCGCGCCGCCGACTTTTTCCACGAGTTTGCCGGAGGCCAAGAGGGCTTGGTCGCGGACCATCTCGGCGGTCAGGCGGAGGACCGGGCCGCGAGCGAGCCAGAGGTTGGCGGGGTCTTTTTCACGGGCCGCGGCCGTGGGCGTCGATGACTGTTGGAACGTTGCGCTCAGCACCAGTCGTCGGAGCATGGCCTTCGTGTTCCAGCCGCCACGGACGAAGTCGACGGCGAGGGTATCGAGTAATTCCGGGTGCGTCGCTTGGTCGCCTTGCAGGCCGAGGTTCTCGCTCGAAGCGAAGAGGCCGTTGCCAAAGACATGCGCCCACAGTCGATTGACGGCCACGCGGGCGGTCAGTGGGTTTTTCGGGTCAGTCAGCCAGCGGGCGAGTCCGAGTCGATTGCGCGGCTGTTTTTCGTCCCAAGGGAAGACTTGGGTGGGGACGCCTGGCTCGCACGGCTTGGTGAGGTCGGGCTTGTCGTATTCACCGCGGGTGAGCACGTAGGCCTTAGGCGCCAGAGGGGAATGCTCCATCGCAAAGAACGCGGGAACCGATTCCTGATGAGCGGCGAGATCGCGGCGCGCCTGTTGAAGTTTCTTCCAGGCTTCTGGGTAAGCCGTGTCCGTGCGTTCGCGAGCGTGCGTCTGTTGCAGGGCTTTGGGTAGCGTCGACGGGTCGATTCCGTGGAGGCTCGCCACCTCAACGGCGGTCAGCGCTTGGTTCCAGAGCTGCACCTCATCGAGGGAGCCGTTTCGGAAGCCGGCATCACGCGTGCGTGAGCCGATTTCGAGGGCGTTGTTGCGCGACTTGGCGTGAAGCGTATCCCGCACCACCGTCGTGGCGATCTCGCGGCCATCTAAGTAGAGGTGGAGGCCGGAGGCCTGAGAAGAGCCGTCATAGGTCGCCGTGAGGCGATGCCACGCGTTAAGCGGGAGCTCTTTGGTCGTGATGATAGAGACCGCGCTATTGGGCCAGAGGTGAATCATGCTCCAGCGGAGTTTCCCCTCGGTGACCAGCAGTTCCACGCCAGTTGCATCGCCGTCGCCGGTGTAGAAGCCAGTGGAATGCAGGACGGTGGCGCGGGCGTTCTTTTCACCGAAGCGGATGAACGCGGAGAAAGTGAAAGGTTCGAACCGGCCCAGTTGGCGGAAGTCGGGGAGGATGAAACCCGCATCGCCATCAAACTTAACCCCTTGGCCTTTCACGCCGGGGGTCAGTTGCAGGTCGTCGGGGTCGCTGCGGCGTTCAAACTTCGCGGGCTTACCGTTGGCGATGGCATTGTCGGCGCCTGTTTTGGTGAACACATCCAGAGGAAGGTGCACGCTGGGGGCGGCTGGAGCGGTGGTTCCGAGTTGGGTGACGGACGGAGTCGGGAGGGCCGCGAGGGCTTTTTCGGCGGCGACGATGGCAGCCTTTAATTGCTGTTCCTTCGTGCGGTCGGCGTCGGACTTGAATAAGCGCACAAACGGTGGCGGTACTTCGCCGTGGTGGGAGAGTAAGCCATTCTCATTCTGGTCGCCGAACAGGGCGGCCATCGAGAAAAAGTCTTTTTGGGAGATGGGGTCGTACTTGTGGTCGTGGCAGCGCGCGCACTCCATCGTCAAGCCCATGAAACTGTAGCTCGCCGTACTGACGCGGTCGTTGATGCCGTCTTGGCGGAATTCCTCGGCGATGGAGCCACCTTCGAAGGTCATCCGGTGCAGGCGATTGAAGGCCGTAGCCACGCGTTGGTCCTGAGTCGGATTAGGGAGGAGGTCGCCCGCCAGTTGCTCGGTTAGGAATTGATCGTAAGGCTTATTGTCATTGAGCGCTTGCAGGACCCAGTCTCGCCAGGGCCAAGCGAACATCCCGTTGTCCCCGGTGTAGCCCCACGTGTCGGCGTAACGCGAGAGGTCGAGCCAGCTGACCGCGAGGTGTTCACCGAAGCGTGGGGAAGCGAGGAGGGCATCGACGCGCTTCTCGTAGGCGTTGGGGGATTTGTCGGCGAGGAAGGCATCGACCTCGGCGGTCGTTGGCGGGAGGCCGGTCAGGGCCAAGGAGGCCCGGCGAAGGAGCGTCACGCGGTCGGCAGGGGCCGAAGGCTTCAAGCCGACTTGGGCGGCCTTCGCGGCCACGAAATGATCGAGCGGATCCTTGGGCCAAGCCGCATCGACCCCTTTGGGCAGTGGGTAGGCCTGCGGTGTGACGAAGCCCCAGTGCCGATCATACTTCGCCCCTTGTTTGATCCAGCGGGTCAGAATATCTTTTTCTGGCGCCGTCAGCGGCCGGTGCAGCTCGGGCGGCGGCATGATTTCTTCTTCGTCGGTGGAGCGGATACGCCCAATGACCGCACTTTTCACCAGGTCGCCTGGGACGATGGCGGTTTCGCCACTCTTGAGTTTCTTGGTGGCACCCGCAAATTCATCCAAGCGAAGGCCCGCTTTACGGCCCTTGTCGCCGTCGGGTCCGTGACAGCCGTAGCAACGGTCGGACAGGATGGGGCGAACCTCGCGGTTAAAGTCGACCAACGGTTCGTCGGCCGCATGCATGCCCAGCGTTAAGCCAAGCAGCGCGAGGGCGAGTGGGGTAGGACGCATAGATAAAGGTGTGTCGGGTGTCTAAGTGAACTCAATCAGTGAATAACCCTATTTAACGGTGACGGTCGCCGGGGTTGCAAAACCTTGCCAATAGGATTCCAGCAGGAGTGGGTCGGGCTCGCCAGTGAAGACGACGAAGCGGAACTTTTGAGTGAAAAGGGAGCCCGGTACGATGGTCGTATTCCCGGCGTGGGCGGGAGTGTAGGCCACGAACGGCATCGTCGGGTTGAAGCGCGTCGTCTGCGGCGCATTCAGGTTTTCGGGGTGGCAAAGAATCGCGACCCCCACCGTCTTACCGTCCGCGGGACCACCGAAGTAGAACCAACGGGCACGTTGACCATCGCCTTTTTTACGGTCCGTGGCGCCTTCGGACGTCAGGAAGCGTAGCGTTGCCTTGGCGTCCCAGTCTGCACGACCACGGAAGCCGAGGCCGCCGTAGATATGCTTCGTCAGTTCCAAGGGGTCAGTGGCGATATTTTTTTGGGTCGTCTCCACATCGAACACATTGGCCCGGGCGTTAGCTCCGCCCGCGTAGCAGCGCACCGTCCAAGTTTCGTCGAGCACGGGCACGGCGGGTTGGACGCCGGTATCGAGGCTACGGAGTTTGGAGGTAAAGCCCCCTTCGACGGGACCAGACCAAACACGGTCAACTCCGAGAGCCGCTACGCGGCCTTTGTTTTCGTGGACGTTCCAGAAGTCGGGCTTGCGGCCTTGGAAGGACGTGTGGGACCAGGCCGTCCAGATACCGTGGTGGTGCAAGTGGTCTGTTGGAAAGCTATCTGAGACCAGTGTTTGATCAGGCGTGAAGATGGGATGGATGAAGCCGCCCCGTCGGTGGAGCTCCTTCACGCCGACGGGCAGGGTTTCGGTATCTTGGTATTTGAAGATGGTGCGGGTCGTTTCGCCGACTTCCGATACCTCAATGGTTTCTTTGCCACGCAGCGCCTGCACCTCGAGCGGCGTCTTCGGTTTGCCGAGGGTGGCAAAGCCCGTGAAGGTTTTGTCGATATCTTGGTAGGGTAGGATGAAGGTGAGCTTTTCCTTTTTGCTATCCCACTGCGCGGGGAGCAGGTTCACGCCGGCAGAGGTCTGCGTCGCGATGACATAGCTGAGTGAACGATCTAGGGACGCATCAGTAACTTCGACCACCTGATTGGCCTTGGATTGGATCGGGCCGGGAATGGTGAAGGTCGCAGCTAAACCATTGAGTGCGCTGAAAAGTAGGACGGTTAAAGTGAAGCGAGGCGGCATGGGGATATGAGCAAAGGGGCGTTAAACGCTCCTATGTTTAAGGTAGATAGGAGGAACGAGACGTAGTTCCATTTCGATGGAATTATTTACGATTGTTTCAATCATTAATGTCATAAAGGGATGTTATCAATCATTTAACTTGCGTTAGAAGGCAAAAAGTATGAAATTTCACCATGGCTACCAAACTCTTCGGGACTGATGGTATACGAGGGAAAGCAAACGAATACCCCATTACTGCGGAGATCGCCCTTAAAACGGGACAAGCCATTTCGCGGGTACTCAAGTCATCCGGCGCCAACCACAACCGTGTGATCATCGGCAAGGATACTCGCATCTCAGGCTATATGTTGGAGACGGCCCTGACGAGTGGCCTGGTGGCGAGCGGGATGGACGTATTTCTCGTTGGACCGATTCCGACCCCCGCCGTGGCGCACCTCACAAAGTCGATGGGTTGTGGCGCGGGCATCATGCTTACGGCTTCGCATAATCCTTATGAAGATAACGGCCTGAAAATCTTCGGGCCTGATGGTTATAAGTTGTCCGATGAACTCGAAGCGGCGGTCGAGCGTGAGATATTGTCCGAGGGTAAGCCCCTGGCGATTAGTCCGGATAAAATTGGTAAGGCCTACCGCATCGACGATGCTCGGGGGCGCTATATCGAATATGCCAAGCAGAGTTTGGGGCCGACGGATCTCAGCGGCTTGAAACTGGTCGTCGATTGCGGACATGGGGCGGCGTATCTCCTTGCTCCGCTTATCTTCAAGGAACTTGGGGCGAAGGTGACTAAGCTCGGCGTCGATCCCGATGGTTTGAATATCAATGCTGGCGTGGGTGCGTTGTACCCCGAACACGCCGCCCAGGCAGTCCGTGAGCAAGGGGCGGACCTCGGTATCTCCTTTGATGGCGATGCCGACCGGGTCATTTTCACGGACGAGACCGGAGCAACGGTCTCAGGCGATCGGGTGCTCACCCTTTGCGCGTTGGCCATGCAGACGGAAGGCACGCTCCGCGGTTCCACCATGGCCTGCACCGTGATGAGTAACCTCGGCTTGCACGAGGCCATGCGACAGGCCGGCGTCGAGGTCCTAACCACCCCGGTCGGCGACCGCCATGTCATCGAGGCCTTGCGCAGCGGTGGCTATTCATTTGGCGGCGAGAATTCCGGCCATCTCATCTTTGCCGACCACGCCACCACGGGCGACGGTATTCTCAGCGCCTTGCAGGTGCTGAGGATTATGAAGCGGCAGGGCGCTCGACTTTCCGACTTGGCCAAGGCGATGCACGAGTACCCCCAGTCCTTGGAGAATCTCCGGATTAAATCGAAGCCGCCGCTGGCCTCTATGCCGCGGCTGCAGGCTGCCGTGCGGGAAGCGGATGCCACCTTTGGCGTCCATGGCCGCCACCTCATCCGTTATTCCGGGACCGAAAATAAAATCCGGATTCTCGTCGAGCATCGCGAAGCAGCGACCGTCGCGGCTTGGGCCCAACGCTTTCGCTCGGCCGTGGAACTCGATTTAGCCTAAAAGACCATGCCTACTTTCCGTTTTCTAACGTCTACGCCTATGCTGGGGTGCCTTCCGTTGACTGCCACCCGTGCCTTGGAGGAATTTCCCATTGGCAATGTCTCGCTGACGGAACACCAGCACCAAGCCTTAGCTGGCGCTTGGCCCAAAGGTGAAATCATCGAAGTCTATCCTCATGCGTGGCTGGAGCCGGCGGATGTGGCGGCCTTTATGGCGGAGCCGACCGCTGCGGCCCTGGTGGATGCCCAAGGAGCCGAACTGATGCTACGTCCGGGCGCCACCGGCCCTGTCTGCCGTGCGCAGGGCAGTTTCCTGCTTCGCTTTGCTTGGGATCTCTTGGTCGCCAACGAACGCGCCCTGAAACTGCGGACCGATTGGCAGAATCAGGGTGACTGCCACGCCTCGCTTTATGTGGACGGACGCCTCTCGGTTGGGGCCGGCACGCGGATTCTGCCGGGCGTCGTCATCGAAGGCGACGTCGTCATCGGTGCGGGCTGTAAGGTCGGGCCCAACTGCTATATCCGCGGGGCCACTTCGGTTGGGAATGGTTGTCACGTCGGGCAAGCCGTGGAGCTCAAGCACTCGATCCTCCTTAATAAGACGAACGTTGGGCACCTCTCCTACGTCGGGGATTCCGTTTTGGGAGAGAAGGTTAATTTCGGAGCGGGCACGATTATTTCGAACCTACGTCACGATGGCCGGCCGCATCGTTCGATGGTCGCGGGCGAACTCATTGACACCGGCCGTCGTAAGTTCGGCGCCATCATCGGCGACGGCGTGCACACGGGCATTCATACTTCGATTTACCCAGGTCGAAAGATTTGGCCGGGCCTAACCACGCGACCAGCGGACGTCGTCGACCGCGACCTCGTCTAAGATGTGTGGCATCATCGGATACGTCGGTCGACAGCCCGCGCTCCCCATTCTCCTTGGTGGCTTACGCCGCTTGGAGTACCGCGGGTACGACTCCGCTGGGGTCGCGTTACAGGCGCCGCGCGGTCAGCTGACCACTGTTCGTGCCGTGGGTAAGGTCGCCCGCTTGACGGAGAAAGTGAACGCAGAGTTGCCGGCAGCTGCCCAGGTTGCGGCGCAGACTGGAATCGCGCACACCCGCTGGGCGACGCATGGAGCACCGACGGAGGCGAATGCCCATCCGCATGCTTCGGCGGAAGGGCGACTTTGTTTAGTGCACAACGGTATCATTGAGAACTATCGGGCCATCCGCGCGCGCTTGGAGGCCAAGGGTCATGTCTTTCACTCTGAAACCGACACCGAAGCCTTAGCCCGTTTGATTGGGGAGCATTATCAAGGCGACCTCCGTAAGGCGGTGGGGCAGGCCTTGGCCCAAGTCGAAGGCGCCTATGGTATCGCCGTATTAGCGGTCGACCAACCGGGCGTGCTGGTGGTGGCCCGTAAGGGTAGTCCCTTGGTGTTGGGCTTAGGCGAGGGCGAGACGCTCGTGGCCTCGGATGCGGCGGCCTTGGTGGCGCATACTCGCCGCGTCATCTATTTGGACGACGGTGACATCGCAGTCCTCACCGCTGAGAGCGTCGATATCCGCGATCGCCACGATGTCATCCGCGAACGCGAAGTCGCGGAATTAGGGTTGGCCGCTGGCGCGGTGGAAAAAGGCGGCTACGAGCACTTCATGCTCAAGGAAATCTACGAGCAGCCGGAATCCGTCCGTAATGCCTTACGTGGTCGACTCGATGCCGAGCACGGTACCGCGGTGTTGGCCGGCATGGCGACCTCCTCGCGTGACTTAGCCGAGATTCAGCGCATCGTCCTCGTTGGATGCGGGACCTCCTTGCATGCGGGCCAAGTCGGTGAATTTGCCTTTGAAGATTTGGCTGACCTCAATGCCGAGGTGCAACCGGCTGCCGAATTCCGCTATCGGAATCCCTTGGTCGGTAGTCACGACCTCGTCTTAGCCATTTCGCAATCTGGCGAAACCGCGGACACCTTAGCTGCCGTGCGGGAGGGTAAGGCCAAAGGGGCCCTGGTCCTCGGGCTCGTCAACGTCGTGGGGTCGACCATCGCCCGCGAAACAGGGCAAGGCGTCTTCATTCATGCTGGTCCGGAAATCTCGGTGGCCTCGACGAAGGCTTTCACTGGTCAGGTGGCGGTTCTTTTGCTGATCGCCCTGCGGTTAGGCCGTGGGCGGCGCCTCTCCTTGGAGCGGGGCAGAGCGCTGGTCGCGGAATTAGCACGGTTGCCGGAGCTCATCGAGCAGGTCTTGGCCCAGAACGATGCCATCGCTGCAGTGGCCGCCCGCATGGCCGCCGCCGAGCACGCTTTCTTTTTAGGTCGTGGTCCGATGCACCCGGTTGCCTTGGAAGGCGCCTTGAAACTCAAGGAGATCTCCTACGTTCACGCCGAAGGTTATCATGCAGCGGAGATGAAACATGGCCCCATTGCTTTGCTCACCCCGGGCACGCCCGTTGTGGTGCTGGCAAATCGCTCGCCGCAGTTGGATAAAGTCTGGAGTAACGCTGAGGAATGCAAAGCCCGCGGGGCGCGAATCATCGCGGTCGTGACGGCGGGTCAGTCCGCGGACACCATTGCCGATGACCGTATCGTCATTCCAGATTGTGATCCCTTGGTCGCGACGATCCCTGCGACCGTGGCTTTGCAGCTCTTGGCCTATCACGTGGCCCGCCTACGCGGCTGTTCGATTGACCAGCCCCGCAATTTGGCAAAGTCGGTGACGGTAGAGTGAAACTGATATTATTGATAGGCCATCAACCCTACAGTCGCGCCGTTGCCTGCCGGGCTCGGGGCTTTTCATATTTAGGGAGTCATGAAAAATACTGCCTCCAAGAGCTGCGGCCGTTGCCGCCAAACTAAACCGACCCTCAGTTTCTACCCCGTGGGGGAAGATGGCGAAGGCCATCCCTTCTGTACGGATTGCCTCAGCCTGATATTCCTGACGAAAGAACGCGAACGGCGGAAGTCTAGCCTCGTGCGTCAGCGGACCTGCTCCCAATGCGAGCAAGCTTTCCCCTTGGGGCACTTCCATTGGATAAAGGCCTCGAAGGCTTACCATAGCTACTGCCGCGCCTGTCATTCGGCCTACATGGCCATCCGCTACCTTCGGAAGAAGGTGGGAACCCGGAAATTAAAAACCGCTGGTGGCCGGACGGGGACTTGAACCCCGAACCAATTGATTAAGAGTCAACTGCTCTACCATTGAGCTATCCGGCCAGACAGCGGAACGTGAAGGAGTGCGGACTAGCGGGATTTTTTCAAGCACGAAAACAGGCCAAGGGGCCTGACCATAAAGCGGTGTTCAAAGTGGCCGGACCGGGACTCGAACCCGGAACCAATTGATTAAAAGTCAACTGCTCTACCATTGAGCTATCCGGCCCTTGAACGAGTGCCAGCAAAGGGCTTTGCTTGCCGTGGGTAAAGGATAAATAGCCCTTAGCGGTGACCGCGCTGGCGGACGGCCTCAAAGAGGCAGACACCCGCGGAGACGGACACGTTGAGGCAAGGGACGGCTCCCAGCATTGGGATGCGCACCAAGAAATCGCAGGTTTCTGCTGTCAGGTGACGGATGCCGTCGCCCTCGGCGCCCATGACAAGCGCGAGCGGGCCGGTCAGTTTAGCCGTGTAGAGGGATTGGCTCGTCTTGTGGTCGCTGGTGCCGGCAATCCAGACGCCGCCGTCCTTGAGTTTTACCAAGGCATTGCGGAGATTGTGGGCCTGGACGATGGGCATGTGCTCAGCCGCACCGACGGCGACCTTGCGGACCGTGTCGTTGACGGGTGAAGAGTTTTTGCGGGTCGTGACGACGAAGGCACAGCCCGCGCAGTCGGCGGTCCGGAGGCAAGCCCCGAGGTTATGCGGGTCTTGGACGCCATCGAGGACGAGGATGAGCGGGTCCTTATGCAGCGCGAGCAGGGCAGGGATATCCGTCTCATCCAGCTGCCGGATGGGCTTATTGAGGTCCGCGTGGCGGGGCGCTCGATCATTGGACCGAGCCATGGCTTAGCGGCGGGCCAGCCGGCCGCGGGCGTGGAGGGCTTCGGCGATCTGGATGGCGTTGAGCGCCGCGCCTTTCCAAAGCTGGTCGCCGCTGACCCAGAGGGATAGGCCATTGTCGAAGAGCGTGTCCTTACGCAGGCGACCGACGCCGCACTTTTCCTTGCCGGCATAATCCAGCGGCATGGGGTAAAGCTTCCTGGCGGGTTCGTCGCAGACTTCGGCGCCGGGAAAGGCGGCGATTGCCGCGCGGGCGACCGCGAGGTCAACCGGCCGTTCGAACTCAGCGCTAATCGCAATCGAGTGCGCGCGGAAGACGGGGACGCGGACGCAGGTCGTCGTGACCTTGAGGTCGGGCAGGCCCATAATCTTACGGCCTTCGTGCAGCATCTTCATTTCTTCCTTGGTGTAGCCATCTTCTTGGAAGGAGTCGACCTGCGGGATGAGGTTGAAAGCGATGGTGTGCGGGTAGACCTTGGGCGGCGAGGCTTCGCCCTTAACCCACGCCCGGACTTGCGTATCGAGTTCACGCATGGCCTCGGCACCGGTACCGGAGACCGCTTGGTAGGTCGAAGCGAAGAAGCGCTTCAGGCCGAAGGCTTGGTGCAGGGGGAAGAGACCCATCAAAGCGATGGCCGTGGAGCAGTTCGGGTTCGCGATGATACCTTGGTGGTTGTCCAGGGCATGGGCGTTGATCTCCGGGACCACGAGGGGAACCGTCGGGTCCATGCGGAAGGCCGAGCTATTATCGATGACGATGACCCCGCGCTTGACCGCTTCCGGGGCCAGGGCGAGGGAAACCGAGCCGCCGGCGCTGAAGATAACGAAATCTAGGCCTTCAAAGGCCTCTGGCTTGGCCTCCTGGACGGTCCAATCCTGGCCGCCATAGCTGACCTTAGACCCAGCCGAACGGGCCGAAGCGAGGGGGCGGAGCTCGGTTACCGGGAACTTTCGCTTGGCCATCAACGCCAGCAGTTCTTGACCGACCGCGCCGGTCACGCCCACGATGCCAATTCGATATGCCATGTTCTGAGTTATCCTTGGTTTTGAAAAAAGAGTTCGCCGAACGCCTTCAGGCGTTGGGTGTATCCATGTCGGAACATTGCCTTCTGGTGTCGGTTGACCAGCAAAAACTCTGGCATTTTCATAGTGCGGGGTGCGATTCGTATACCATCAGCACGGCGCGGGCAGGCCGCGGCTGTGTCCAAGATTCCCAACAAACCCCTACGGGCCTGCATCAGGTGTCCGAGAAGATTGGGGCCAGCGCTCCCGCGGGCATGGTTTTTAAGGCCCGCCAACCGACGGGGAAAGTCTGGTCCGACTGGCCGTCGGCCGAGGATAACCTCATTACTTCGCGGATTCTTTGGTTGGCTGGGCTCGAGCCCGGACATAACGCCGGCGCCAATGCCGCGGGACAGGTCGTCGACACTAAGCAACGCTACGTCTACATACATGGCACGAATCAGCACGCCAACTTGGGCAAGCCCAATAGCCACGGCTGCGTGCTGCTGGCGGATGCGGATGTCATCGCGCTCTTTGACCGCGTACCGATCGGGACGCTGGTCTACATTCGCTAGGGCCTATTTATCTTTCTCGTCGGCCGCGGTCCGCCAAGCGAGGATCATGTCGCGAGCGACGGGGCCGGCTGTCTTGCCGCCCCAGGTGCTGGTGTCGAGTTGGCCTTCCACCAGCACGCAGAAGGCCACCACGGGATTGTCCGCTGGGGCGTAACCGATAATCCATGCTAGGTGAGCCTTTTCGCCTTTCTTGAAATATTCGGAGGTACCGGTTTTAGCAGCGTAGGGCAGGCCTGGAATCCGCACGCTCTTGGCGGTCCCTTCCTCGACGCAGCGCAGCATGCCTTCGCGGAGCGCATGGAGTTGCTGGGTGTTGAGGCCAATCGGTTCGGCGCCAGCATGGCGACCATCGCGGCCCGGATCATGGATGATGCTCGGAGTCGTCCGGGTCTCGCCGCGGGCAATCGAGGCGACTAAGCAAGCCATGTGGAGCGGGGTCGTGAGTAAGTAGCCTTGGCCGATAGAAGTGTTGGCGGTGTCGCCATCCGTCCAAGGTTCGCCCGCGATCCGCTGCTTGTAGGCCCGATCAGGGACGACCATGCGGATAGCCGGATTCGGGAGCTCGGTGGTGGAGTGGTTGTTGTGCTCTGCTGGCTTTTGCAGCAGGGGAGCATCCAGTCCGAAACGGCGGGCTTCCTTGGCGAGTTTTTCAGGTCCGGTCTTAAGGCCGACCTGGTAGTTCCAGACGTTACAAGACACGGCGAGCATCTTCTCGAGATCGACTTGACCGTAGCCAACTGGGTCATGTTCGGGGAAGGCACGTCCTCCGACCATATAGCTGGGACCACAGTCCAAGATATCGTCCCAGTCGATTATACCGGCGCGCATGCCCGCCGTCGCGGTGATTAACTTGAAGGTCGAGCCAGGGGCGTAAAGCCCTTGGGTCGAGCGGTTCAGCCAGCCGCCTTCTGAGTTCACTTGGTCAAAGTAGGCTTGGGTGACGCGGTCCGCCATTTCATTGGGGTTGAAGGAGGGCTGGCTAGCCAAGGCCAGTATTTCCCCCGTATTGACGTCGAGCATGACCGCGGCCGCGGGGAGGGGCTTGCCTTGGGAATCCACAATTTTGGCCAAGGCCTCTTCGGCGGATTTCTGAATCTTGGTATCCAGCGAAAGCATCACGTTCGAGCCCTGCTTCGGGGCATCGAATCGGAGCAGATCCTTGTTATAGCCGGATGATGTCTTGGTCCAGAGTTCCCAGCCGCAGTGTCCGGAGAGGACTTCGTTGTAGGTCGCCTCGATCCCATCGGCGCCTTTCTTGCCAGAGTAGCCCAGTTTCTGTAGTTTGACGAATTCATCGTCGATCACGTCGTCGAGTTGGCCTTTGAGGACATCGGAGTCACGCACGTAACCTAAGACGTGGGAGGCTAACTTGCCGTTCGGGTAGGAGCGCACCATGTCGGCTTCGAGGGTAATGGGCCCATGGACCGGGAATTGCTCAATGAAGCGGGCGACAGCCCGATTGCCCTCCTCGGGTGTCACGTCATGTCCAGAGTTTGGAAAAGCCAGGTCAAGAATGAGCGGGAATTTCAGGGCGCGGCGTTCGGTTAGGTGCTTTTTTAGGGCGTCGGGGTGCACCATACGCTCTTCCGGATGCAGGTTGGGGGTGGACTTAACCTTAGCGGAGCCTTTCGCCGCTTTCTGATTTGCCGAGTCGATGACAAACCAGATCTTGGTCAGCCAGGCATTAAGCACGTTGAGGCGTGCGGTCTGCTGAAGTTGGTCGTAGTCGGGGCGGCGGTCGGGGAAGCGGTCCTTTTCTTGCTTGAGAAGGGTGAGGTATTCCTTCCGGAACTCAGGCTGGAGCGCGAGTAAGTCCGCTTTCACACCCCAGCGGACGCGGTTATCGACGAGGACGTAACCGTTACGATCAAAAATCTTACCGCGCGACGGTGGGCGGATGACGACGCGCCGGCTTTGGTTGTCGGATTGACTGGTGAGGAAGTCATTCTGGATCAGCTGACGATAGCTTAGCCCCACGGCGACGTAGAGGAAGCCTGCGCAGAAAAAGAAGAAAATCGCGTGCAGTCGCCAGGCGGAAATGGGATCCGAAGGGGCCGAAGGGTTCTGTCCGTCGACGTCCTTCATATGGCTTCGTCGGGTGGGGGGACGCCGACCTTATCCATCGCGAAGTTCTGGACCAAGGTCAGCGGCACCAGTAGCAATAACGCCAGGATGGTCGCAAGCAGCAGATGCACCAACCACTGGCCTAGGAAGTGCAGCGAGAGCAGCGGGACCTCTTTCGTATGGGCCAGGCCGGCGGCGATGAACCAAGCCGTGCAGGCGAGGCCATTCACGAGGACGGCGGCCCAAAACATCCTTGGCATGTCACGAATCTCATCGCGGTGGGAGGTCAAGTAGATGGCCACCAAGACCAAGAGGAGCGCCAGTGATCCATCGGGGATGGGGCGCAAGGATTCGAAGAGGAAGCCTACGCAGGCGGAGAAGAGTACCGCTTGCCAGCGACGGAGACGCCGGCAAGGAGCAATAATGGCTGCGCCGGAGATGAAGAGGCAAACGCCCGAGGTGGCCATTGCGTCCGAGAGCAGGTCGACGCCGAGCAACCATGGGAAGGTCGCGAGTAGGAGGAACAGCCAGGCCCAACTCAAGCTCATCGGAATTCTTCCGGTTTGGCGCTATCGGCCGGGGTGAGGAGAATTTCACCCGCGGTGGGGTATTTCGGAATCAGCACCGACACTTCATGAATGAAGCTCAGTTCTTTGGCGGGGGTCAGGGCGCCCGTCTGCAGGTGTTTTTCGGCGGTCGTCTGGACGCCTGTTTCCAGGGTGCCCAACGTGAGGCCGGAGGGGAAGACCCCGCCCAGTCCCGTGGTCATGACCTTCGCGATTTGCCCTGCAGGTGGATTGTAATCGAGCGGGATGATTGAGACCATCGCGCGGGGGGCGGAGAGCGCCAGGCCAGCCCGACCGCTGACGTGGACGACGTGTTTTTGTTCGTCGCCTTCCAGAAAAGCGGTGCAGCGGAAGCCCGGGCTGGTGACGAGGTCCACCTCGCTCGTAGTCAAGTGGACGATGCTCACACGGCCGATGACGCGGTCGCCGAAGACGACGGGGCAGCCGGGGCGGACGCCATCGCTGCGGCCTTTGCGGATGATGATGCGTTGCCACCAGGAAGAAGTTTCCCGGATGGAGACGCGTGCGACGACTGTAACGAATTCATCCGTCTTCGGGTAGCGCAGTATCTCGCGGAGGCGGAAGTTCTCTTTGCGGGCGTCGTCTAAGGAGTGAATCTTCAGCTCAAGCGCGGCGTTGATTCGGGCGAGGTCACGGGCCGCGGCAACGAGTTCTTCCGGGGAGCGACTTTTGAGTTCCCAGTAACGAGCGAGGTCACGCCCTTTGCCGACCAAGTGTAAGGCCGGGGCCTGGAATTCGGCGAAGGCTTCGCGGTTGAAGCGACGGACGGCGCTAGGCAAAATCATCCAGAGCCCAATGAAGAAAACTAGGGCAACGTAGGACGCTTTGGCTCCTTGGCGGTTATTATCCATGGCGGGTTAGCCCGCAGGAGTTACTCTCGGCCGCTCCAGCGGGAGGCGTTGGCGAGGATCTTGCCGGTGCCATTGACAACGGCACACAAAGGGTCTTCAGCGACAATCACCGGGAGGCCGGTGGCTTCGGAGAGGGCGCGGTCAATGCGGCGGACGAGAGCGCCGCCACCCGCGATGACGATGCCACGGTCGACGAGGTCGGCCGAAAGTTCGGGGGGGATACGCTCGAGCGAGCTCTTCACGGCCTCGATGATCTGGTTCACGTTGTCCGCCATGGCCTCGCGGACTTCCTGCGAGGTCAGGTGGAGGGAGCGGGGTAAGCCCGTCACCGCGTCGCGACCACGGACTTCATAGGTCAATTCCTGCTCGAGGGCGTAGGCGGAACCAATCTTGATCTTAATCTCTTCCGCGGTGCGTTCACCGATAATCAGGTTATACGATGAGCGGATATACTTGATAATGGAAAGGTCGAACTCGTCGCCCCCCACGCGAATGGAGCGGGCGTGGACGATGCCGCCGAGGGAGATGACGGCGACCTCGGTCGTGCCACCACCAATGTCGACGATCATGGAGCCGGTTGGTTCTTCGACCGGGAGACCGACGCCGATAGCGGAAGCTACCGGTTCGGGAATGGTGATGACATCATCGGCCCCCGCGCGGTAGGCTGAGTCCATGACGGCACGGCGTTCAACAGCGGTGATGCCGTAAGGCACGGCGACAACGACGGTGAGGTTAGTTAAGAAAGACTTACGGGCGACCTTACCGATGAAGTAGCGGAGCATGTGCTCGCTGATTTCGAAGTCGGCGATAACACCGTCCTTCATCGGGCGGAGGGCTTGAATGTCGCCCGGTGTCCGTCCCAGCATCATCTTGGCTTCGTTGCCGACGGCGATGGGCTTGCGCGTGGCCGTACGGATGGCCACGACGGAAGGTTCGCGGAGAACGACGCCCCGGTCCTTCAGAAAGACGAGCGTGTTGGCGGTACCGAGGTCGATGCCGATGGCTTGCGTGAATAGCCCGGGGAAGCGCTTGAACATCAGATGGGTTGGTTTCCTCTATGAATAACCTATGAATAAGGGAGTCAAACCCCTTTTGCCCAAAGGGTTAAGCGGTGGACCCCTGCTGGGAATAACTTTGGCAGGCTGTTCGCTGGCCACACCCGCAAGGCCTTGAGGCGGGGGCATTTGTGCAGTCTTCGTCCCTTAGGTCGCCATAGCCCAAGCCAGGATGGCAGTACCGAGGGCGATGCGATACCAAGCGAACGGGCCCATGCCGCGTCGCATGATGAAGCCGACCATCCATTTGACCGAGAGGAAGGCGGCCACGGCCGCAATGATCAGGCCGAGGCCGGCGCTGCCTAAAGGGTAGACTTGGCTAACGGCCGGACCGAGGGCGTAGAGCTTATAGAGCGAAGCAGCGGAAAGGATGGCCAACCCGACCAGGAACGAAAACTCAGTCGCCGCCGCGGCAGAGAGGCCAGCCCAGCGGCCACCGAGGATTGTCGCCAGCGAACGACTCGTCCCCGGGATCAGTGCCACGCATTGGCAGAGACCAATCGTCAGTGACTGTTTCCAGCTGAGTCGAAGGACTTCGTCCGGGTGCGCCTCGTGCTTTGGCAGGTGGCGTTCGGCGAACAGAATGACGACCCCGCCCACGATGAGTGCCAGCGCGACAATCTCGACGCTGAAGGGAATGTACTCCTTGAGGAGGAAGCCGAGCACGGCGGCAGGTAGGAATGCGACGGCGATGGACTGCGTGAGCGCCAGGGCAGGGCGTTCGAGTCTGACAAGTCCGACGACGAGTTGACGCAGTCGGTCGAAGAAAACGACGAGCACCGCGAGGATGGCGCCCAGCTGGATGATGACGATGTAGTCATCGGCAACACGGTCCAGGGTGACGGGTCGCCCTTTGCGATCGACCACGCCCCGCACGACCTTGTCCTTATTTTTGTCTACGCCGAGGATGCGGTCGCTGATAATCATGTGACCCGTCGAAGAAACGGGCAGGAATTCCGTGACGCCTTCGACCACGCCGGTTACGATGACGCGGGTGGTCGTAAACTGTGCACGAGCCTCTTCCACGCTGATTTCTTGGGTGTGGGCGAATGTCGAGTCCGCCATCGACAGTGGCGCCCAGAGAGTCAGCAAGAGGAGGCAAAGGCCACGCATGCCTTCCTAATGGTCGGGATAGGCGAGTAGGGCAAGTCCTGCGATGTGACCTTGTCGCTTGCCCTTCCGAGAGCTTCTCGCTTTATCGGAGAACACTTTATGTCGGCCTCCAGCCTTATCCCGACCACCGAGCCTCGCTTCCAGGTTCCCGACGTCCATGGCCGTTTCGGTCAGTTCGGCGGCATGTATGTCCCTGAGACATTAATGACGCCATTGCTCGACTTGACCAAGGCCTATGACGAGGCCCGGCGCGATCCCGCTTTTCAGAAAGCCTACGCGGACATGTTGGTGGAATATGCCGGCCGACCCACGGGCCTCTATTACGCCGAGGCGCTGACCAAGCTCTGCGGTGGCTCTAAAATTTACCTTAAGCGCGAGGATATGCTCCACACTGGGGCCCATAAAATCAACAACGTCATCGGCCAGGCCTTACTCGCCGTGCGCATGGGCAAGACGCGCATCATCGCCGAAACCGGCGCTGGGCAGCACGGCACTGCGACCGCCGCCGTCTGTGCACGTTTCGGCCTGAAGTGCGTCATTTACATGGGTGCGACGGACATGGAACGCCAAGCACTTAATGTTTATCGAATGCGTCTCATGGGCGCAGAGGTCCGTGGCGTTGAAGCGGGTCAACGAACATTGAAAGAGGCCGTTAATGAGGCCATGCGCGATTGGGTAACCAATGTGCGCGATACGCATTATATCTTAGGTACGGCTTACGGTTCGCATCCGTATCCGATGATGGTTCGCGATTTCCACCGGATCATTTCGCTCGAGTCCAAGCAGCAGATGATTCGGGCTGAAGACCGCCTGCCCGACACCGTCGTGGCCTGCGTGGGTGGCGGCTCGAATGCCATCGGCTCTTTCTTTGAGTATCTCGACGAACCGGGCGTCCAGCTGATTGGCGTCGAAGCGGGTGGCCGTGCCATCAAGACCGGCGAGCATGCCGCGCGTTTCGCCGGTGGTCGCTTGGGCGTGTTGCAGGGTTGCATGACCCATATTTTACAGAACAGCGAAGGGCAGATTGAAGGGACCCATTCCGTCTCCGCGGGCTTGGATTACGCCGCCGTCGGCCCCGAGCATGCCTATTACCACGATAAGGGTCGTATTGAGTTCGCCTATGCGAATGACCAGGAATGCCTCGACGCCTTCAAGCTGCTTTCGTGTACCGAGGGTATCATTCCGGCGCTGGAGTCTAGTCATGCTATCGCCCACGGTTGCAAGGTCGCGGCAGACGGACCACGCACGAATATCGTGCTCATCAACCTCTCCGGCCGCGGCGATAAGGACGTGTGGAGTGCCGCTCGTGCGATGGGCGTCGAAATCAAGCTCTGAGCATGGCGGCGACTTCGATGACGGGTTTCGGTCGCGGAGAAATCAACCTCCCGGACCGCCGCCTCTCCGTTGAAATCGCCACGGTCAATCAGAAGAACCTGCAAGTCTCCTGCTACGCGCCAGAGGAATGGGCGTCGCTGGAGACGCTGTCCGCACCGTGGATACGGGCCCGACTGGTCCGCGGTAAGGTGACGGTGCGGGTGACGTTTGCCGACGTGGCCGCCAAGTCGACTACGACCGCGTGGGATGACGAGGCGGTGCTAAACACTTTGGCCGATCTGCGTGGCCTGGCGGCGCGGGCGGGCGTACCTTTCGAACCCGATGCTCGTCTGCTGCTCCAGCTTACTGAAAGCAAGCGCTCGGCGCGCGCTCCGTTGCCGACCCTAGAAACTTGCGAAGTCGCCGTCGCCCAAGGCTTTGCCGTCGCCTTGAATCAGTTGGTAGCGATGCGTGAGGCCGAAGGACGTAGTCTGGTCGCCGACCTCAGCGCCCGCTTGCAGAAAATTTCCTCGCTGGTCGCGGACATGGAAGTCGGCGAGCGGGAGGCACCAAAGCGGCATCGCGTGGCCCTCCTGAAACGTCTACAGGAAGCGGGGTTGAGTCTCGATGCTTCCGATGAGCGCGTCCTCAAGGAGCTCGCGCTCTTCGCCGACCGCTGTGATATCACCGAGGAGGTCGTCCGCCTTAAAAGCCATATCCTACAGTTTGCCAATGAGTTGAAGGTCGAGAAAAGTGGTCGAAAACTCGATTTCCTCGTCCAAGAACTTCTCCGGGAGGTTAATACCGTTGGGAGTAAGGCTGCCGAAATCCCCACCACTCAGGCCGTTTTAGAGGCTAAAACCGAGATCGAGCGGATTCGGGAGCAGGTGCAGAACCTTGAATAGCCTTTTTTGTGGGTGCGGTGTTGCCATGGAGCGTTTCCCATGCCTTTGTCTATCAACACTTACGAACCTCTATGTCCGACAACCTCACCAAGCGGGAAATCGTCCTAAAGATCTTTACCGAAAAGGGCTACCCGCAGAAGCACATCCGCGACAGCGTCCAGCTCACCTTGGATGCCATCAGCGAGGCGCTCTTGTCTGGTCGCGATGTTGAGTTGCGCAACTTCGGCGTCTTCCAGGTTCAGGTGCGCAAGAGCCGCATTGGTCGCAATCCGAACCGCCCAGAGACCGACGTCGTCATTCCGAAGCGTGCGGTCATCAAATTCAAGGCCGGCAAGGAACTGAAGGCCAAGCTCAAGTCGTACAACGTTGACAAGACGGACGCCGCCCCCGAGCAGCCGCAGTCGTAAGTTTTGCCCGACTTTCAATGTCCGACATTCGAACGCTGCCCGGCTTCCGGGAGTTCTATCCTGAAGACCGTGCGGTCTTAGGACACATCTTTGACGTGTGGCGCCAGGCCTGCCGCCGTTATGGTTTCCGTGAGTGGGAATCGCCGGTGCTCGAGCCCTTGGAACTTTTCACTGAGAAGTCCGGCGAAGAGATTGTTCGGCAGTTATTCAACTTTGAGGATAAGGGCGGCCGCCAAGTCAGCCTCCGTCCCGAGATGACGCCTTCGCTGGCCCGCATGGTCGGCGCCCGCGCCAACGGCATGGCCAAGCCCATTCGCTGGTTCGCCATTGGCGAGAACTACCGTTACGAGAAGCCGCAGAAAGGTCGCCTCCGTGCTTTCTATCAGCTGAATGCCGACTTGCTGGGTGAGGCCGGTCCCGCCGCCGATGCAGAGCTCATCGCACTCTGTGCCGATTGTCTTTTGGGTTTCGGGCTGACGCAGCAGGACTTCCGCATCCGTATTTCCGACCGTACGCTTTGGTTCCGCTACCTTGCGAGTGTTGGCGTCCCCGAAGCCAACGCGACGGCTGTGCTGGGCGTGGTCGATAAACTGGAACGTGGCTCCCCCAGCGACTTGGCCACTGCGATGACGGCCGCGTTGGTCGGCACGGCTTGCGACGCGGAGAAGACCTTGGCGGCCGCCCGTACCTTTGCGGCGACCCGCTCGCTCGAGGACCTTGCGACGCTCGCTGCCGGCGATGCCGCGATGCTGGCGCGACTAGAAGAATGGAATCATTTGCTCGGCACGCTCAAGTCCATGGGCTTCGGTGAATGCATCGTGATGGACCTCACCATCGTCCGCGGTTTGGCCTACTACACGGGCTTCGTCTTCGAGGCCTTTGAAACGGGCGGTGAAGCCCGTGCCTTAGCGGGCGGCGGTCGTTATGATGCCCTGGTCAAGAAGCTGGGCGGTCCAGATCTTCCGGCCGTCGGTTTTGGTATGGGCGATGTGACGCTGCGTGACTTGCTCGAAGCCAAGAAACTCATCCCGGCTTATGCCGATGGCCCGGACTTCTTTGTCATGGTGCTCGGTCCTGATGCCCGGAACGCTGCTTTAGAAGACGTCGCCAACCTCCGTCGCGCGGGTTTTCGCGTCGAGTATAACTTACGCGACGGAAAATTTGGTAAGCTCGCCCAACAGGCCGAAACCGCGGGTGCTAAATATGCCCTCGTCTACGGTGGCGAGGAAGTTGCCAAGGGCGTGACCAAGGTGCGTAGCCTCACGGACCGGACCGAAGCCGAAATCCCGCGGACGGATTTGGTCCCGGCTTTACGAGCCGTGTTGGAAGAGGGCATGCGAGCCATCTTGCCTTAATCCCCGATGTCCGAGCAGACGCGCCAGTATCAGGATATGGCCAAGACGGCCTCCTGGACGATGGTCTCGCGTGTGCTGGGGCTTTTTCGCGACCAGCTGATTGCCGCCTTCTTCGGCGCCAGTGCGATCGGTGCAGCGTTCCTTTTTGCTTTTCAGATTCCGAACCTCTTTCGCCGCCTGCTCGGCGAGGGTGCCCTGACTGCGGCGACGGTCCCGGTCTTGGCGGAAATCGAAGTGAAGCATGGCCGCCCCGCCTCGCACGCCTTTTTAAACTACGTCCTAAGCAAGATTCTTCCATGGCTCTTGGGTATTACCCTCGTGTGCATCGGCCTTTCGCTGCTGGCGATGATGCTCTTCAATGATCCACGTTATGTGAATTCTGCGGAGTTCACCGCCTGGTGCATGCCGTATATGCCGCTCATCTGCGTGGCGGCACTGTTTACTTCCGCCGTTAACTTGAGTGGCCGTTTCGGTTTGGCGGAGATTGCTTCCTCGGCTCTCAACGTCTGCATGATTTTAGGATTAGGCTTCTTCGGCTATTATCTGGGAGATGGTGATCTGGGGCGGGCGCGTTGGTTGTGCTTCGGCACCTTGGCGGGCGGCACGCTGCAGCTATTGATTCCGATGTGGGGTCTCCATCAAGCCGGCTGGCGGAGTGCGCCGGTGCGGGCCGATGCCGCCGCTTGGCAAGCCTTGCGCGTCGCCTTCATTCCAGCGGCTCTGGGCGCAGGCATCCTGCAGATTAACTTTTTGATTTCGCGATCTTTGGCGTTCGACCTAGCGGGCTCCTCGCTGACGTATTACTACATCGCTAACCGTATCGTCGAGCTCCCGATTGGGCTGTTCTCAACGGCCATCGCCACAGTGATGTTCCCGGCCATGGCGACCGCTTTCGTGGAAAAGGATAATGCCGCCATGGGGCGTAATTACGCCCGAGGGATGCGTCTAATCCTGGCGATCAATATCGGCGCGGCCATCGGCCTGGCCGTTTATTCCGAGCAGATCATCCGGCTCCTCTTTGAATTCGGTCGCTTCTCCGCCGAGGACTGCGCCAAGACCCGTTCTGTGTTGGTCCTCTTCGCCTTGGCGATGCCTTTCCATGCGATGATCTCGATGGTGACGCGGGCGTTGAACGTCGCGGGCCAGACCCAAGCCACCTTCCGGGTCGCCCTGTGGGCCGTCGGCATTAACATTACGGGTTCGATTGCGGCGGTCTGGTTTAAGTATGGCATTGAAGGACTGGCCGTCGCTAACGCTACCTCGGCCGTGGTGCAGTATTTCCTACTGCGCCGGCAGTTGCGGCAGACCGCGCCAGCATTCCTGACGGAGAACCTGACGAAGCCCTTCCTCCAGGCTTTGGGCGGCTCCCTCCTGATGGGGATCGTCGCTTACCAAGGCTTTGGGTTTATCTCCCGGTTGGCGGAACCTTGGTTGAATACGAAAGTTAATCTACTCCTCTCCATGGCCTTAGCGGGAGGCATTGGCGCCACACTCTACGCCGCTTTGCTGATTTGGTGGAAATACCCTGAACGCGACATGGTGCTAGGCTTCGGCGAACGTTTGCTTCGGAAGTTACGGCTCAGGCGCTAAGCTAACGACGGTTCGCCGTAAGCGTGGGCTAACTACACTCGGCGGGACGGGGTAGGGGAGGCGGCTTTCGATGAGCCCCGGCGGTATTTCTTCACTAAAGCTTGCAGGATGGCGACCGTTTCGTCGTCCGCCACGCCGTCGACCTTGGCCGCGCGGAAGTGGCGTTGAAACGCCTCGATGGCTAGGCCCAGCGTCTTATCTGTATTGTCATCCAGACGATAGCCGTAGGCCCGCAGTAGTTGCTGGATTTCCGAGTTCGTGAGCTTCTTGGATTTCAATAAGATGCGAAACACCTGAACATCTTTAGCATCGGGCCAAGCGCCAACGCCATTAGCGGCAAAATATTCCCAAGGAAATAACGCGCCGGGATCAATCTTGCGGCCGACGGCGATGTCGGAATGCGCGACCACATTTTCCGGGCTAATCTGGTGGGTGGTCACCAAGTGCTGCGCTAGCGCGAGGACGGCTTCAACCTGCGGTTGGGGGTATGGGTTAATATTACCGTCGTAATTAACGATCTCGATGCCCAGCGACGACTGGTTCAGGCTCTCGAATTTTCCCCAGGCGCTTTTGCCGGCATGGAACGCGGCAAGGGAGTCGGGACACATCCGGAAGATGCGCGCCTTGGGTACCTCGGCACTCACCAGGTAGTGGACGCCGACCTTGTGTCCTTTGGACCGCCCCTGGAGGGTCTCTAGGGCGGAGGGCAGGGAGGAAGCGGTATGGTGCAGCACTAGAATAGAGATCGGCTGCTTGCGGGCCTCGACGGCAGCGGACGCAGGCCCCTGGATCACCGAGAGCTTGGGGTTGACCGCGATGATTACGCCGGACGACTCGCCGGAGTCTTTCGAAGAGGTAGTACCGCAGCCTGAGATGGATAAAATCGAACACAGAACGGCTAAACGCTTTAAATATGAGGGAGTCATGCTTTATGGCCTGATACTTATCTAAATAATCGACCCCGAATAAACCCCCAAGACAATACGATAAACATTGTATATAGCCTATTATTTACTGACTATTTACTAATTAGACATAATGTATATTGTGCGAAATATTCCTATGGACTCAACCTACTGGAAAGTGCGTTATTGATTGCTTGAGAGTTATCGAGCATAAATGGGCACCCCCATGAAAGTCGCCCGCCATATCATTGAAGCCCGTCGTGAAGCCATCGCCAAGTTACTGAGTAAGGTCGGTTACGTGCCGGTGCTCGAAATCTGCAAACAGTTTAATGTGTCCGAGGCCACTGCCCGCCGCGACCTCACGGAACTGGAAAATCAGCGTCGCATCACGCGTACGCATGGTGGCGCGCTTTCCGACTTCAACCGTAACTTCCCGCCGCTCGACGATCGTAAGGTTGAGGACGCCGAAGCTAAACGCAAAATCGGCAATATGGCAGCTTCCCGCATCAAGGCTGGTATGACTGTCTATCTCGACTCGGGTTCAACTATCTTCTTCGCCGCTGAAGCCATCGCTGCTTCTAGCACCCCGGATTTACAGATTGTCACGACCTGTCTCCCGACGGCGCAATTAATCTCCTCGCTCCCGGGCGTCGAGGTCTACATTCCTGGCGGCTTGTTCCTGACGCGTCACGCGATGGTCGCCGGCGATCGTACGCTCGAAGAAGTTGCCCGTTGGAATTTTGACGTGGCCCTCCTCGGCGCCGAAGGCATCGACGAGAACGGTCTCTGGAATTCGCAGCGCGATATTTCCCACCAACAGCGTGAGGTTATCCGGCGCAGCGATGAAGTGTTGATTTGTATGAATAAGGTTAAGCTTGGCCGGGGCGGTCCCTGCGCGGTGACCCGTGATGTTTCCACCCTATTTCTAGTGACGGACGCTGATGCCGCCGCTGTCGTGCAGGCGAAGGTCAAGATAGCTCCTGACCGCGTACTCACCGCCTAAGCTCGTCCGCCTTGGACGCCCCCTGGTAATGTCTCAAGACGCCCTTCAGTCCTTGTTAGACCTTTCCCATGCTCTGGGGGGTGAGCGACTGCGGATGGCTATTTTGGGTGAAGGTAACACTTCCCTGCGCTTGGATGCGGAGACTTTCGCGGTCAAGGCTTCCGGCTCAAACCTCGCCTCGCTCCAACCCGCTGACCTGACGACTTGCCGCTTCGATCGCTTATTGCCGCTCTTGGATGCGACCACCGCCACCGACGCGGAGATTGATAACGTCTTGTTCGCGTCGCGCGTGAGCGAAGCCGCCAAGAAGCCTTCCATTGAGGCCCTCTTCCACGCGTATCTCTTGACGTTGCCTGGCGTCGCTTGTGTTGGCCATGCTCATGCCATCGCGGTGAACAAAATTCTCTGTTCGCCCCGGGCGCGCGAGTATGCCGAGCGGCGCGCCTGCCCCGATGAAATTGTCATGTGCGGGATTGAGTCGGTCTTCGTCCCTTACGCGGAGCCTGGTCTCGGACTGGCTCAATCGATCCGCCGCGAGGTCCAGGCCTTCGTCCAGCGCACGGGCCGTGCGCCCAAGATCATCTTGTTGCAGAACCACGGCATCATCGCGGTGGGCCCGTCTCCGAAAGCCGTCCTCGGTTCCCTGCTTATGGCCGAAAAAGCCGCCGAAATCTTCGTCGGCGCGGCCGCCCTCGGCGGTCCGGTATTCTTAACGGCTACACAGTGCGAGCGCATCGCCGGTCGTCCCGATGAGCATTATCGTCAAAAGATGCTCGGGCTCTAATTGCCTTTTCGCTCACCCTCCCCTTCCTGCTTTCCATGTCCAACTACCTTGCCATCGACCTCGGCGCCGAATCGGGCCGCGTGATTTTTGGAACCCTTAAGGGAGGAAAGCTCACGATGAAGGAGATTCACCGTTTCTCTAACGGTGCGATCACCGCCAACGGCACCCTGCGCTGGGATATTGTCCGCATCTTCCGCGAAATACGTATCGGCCTGGCCAAGGGGGCCAAGCTCGGACCGATTCGGTCGATTGCTTGCGACTCCTGGGGCGTCGACTACGTCTTGCTCAAGGGCGATGGCCCGATGCTATCCCTGCCCTACACCTATCGCGACGAGCGCAGCTTCAAGTCCTTTGATAAGGCGATGAAGAAGTTCTCACAGAAGCAGTTATTCGAAGGTACCGGTATCGCGTCTATCTCTATCAACACGCTCTATCAGTTGTTCGACGACGTGGAGAACCGCCCCGAGATCCTGGCTTTCGCTGACAAGTTCCTGCTCATTGGCGATTACATCACTTGGCTGCTCACGGGCCAAGCCCGCGCCGAAGAGACGCTCATTTCGGGCAGTCAGTTGTGGGATACCCGTAAGCGCGACTGGGCTTGGCCGGTGCTCAAGAAGCTCGGGATCCCCAAGCACATCTTCCCGAAGCCGGTGGCTCCGGGCACGAAGCTCGGTAAGCTCCTCCCTTACCTGAGCAAGGAAACTGGGCTTAAGTCCGCCGAAGTCGTCACGACGTGTGCGCACGATACTGCCGCCGCCGTCGCGGCGGTGCCGGCCACCAAGGGTGACGACTGGGCTTACCTCTCTTCGGGCACATGGTCGCTCCTGGGCGTCGAACTGCCCAAGCCGTTAGTCAACGAGACCGTCCGCGAGGCGAAGTATACGAACGAAGTCGGCTTTGCGGGCACGACTCGCTTCCTCAAGAATCTCGTGGGCCTGTGGGTCTTGCAGGAATGCCGTCGCGAGTGGCTGGAGCGCGGTGAAGTCTCCGACTACGGTGAGATCGTAAAGCTCGCCCTGAAGGCTCCCGCGCTCCGCAGCTTCATCCGTCCGGACGACGTCCGTTTCGCCAAGCGCGGTGATATGGTGAAGAAGGTCCAAGATTTCTGCCGCGAGACGAAGCAGCCGATACCACAAACCCATGGCGAGATTGCCCGCTGCGTGCTGGAGTCGCTCGCTCTCCTTTACCGCGTCGAGATGGACGGTATCGAGAAATTGACGGGCCGAAAGCTCGCGACTTTGTACATCGTCGGTGGCGGTTGCCGCAATGCGCTCCTAAACCAAGCCACAGCTGACGCCACCGGACGGACGGTCATCGCTGGCCCGGTCGAAGCCACTGCCGCGGGTAATATTCTCGTCCAAGCCGTCGCCATGAAGGAGTTAAAGAACCTCGATGCGCTCCGCGGAGTGGTCCGAAAGTCCTTTGAAGTAGTGACTTACAAACCTAATCCCACGCTCCATTGGCTCGATGCCTTGGTGAAGTTTAATGGTTTAAAGAAGTCATAAACCTGCTTAAGCCTCCCTTCCCTGCCTTTACCAGCCAAGCACCATGTCTACCTACAAGTACGTCTCCCACCTTTGGAACGACGCCGAAGCGGCGAAACTCGATCCAGTGGCCCGCCTGATCTATCGCTCCAATCAGTTGGGCGCCGATCAGCGCATCACCAACACGGGCGGCGGCAACACCTCCTCCAAGATTGTTGAAAAGGACCCACTGACTGGCAAGGACACCCCGGTGCTCTGGGTCAAGGGTTCGGGCGGCGACCTCCGCACCAGCCTCCGCGAGAATTTCTCCTCTCTCTATCAGGATAAGCTCGTCAGCCTCCAAGCGGTCTATGCGGCCCGCGCTGACAAGGGCCTGAAGTCCCAGGCCGAGGATGACATGGTGGCGATGTATAATCACACCACGTTCAATCTCAACCCGCGCGCCTCGTCGATTGATACCCCGCTGCACAGCTTCCTGCCGGGCAAGCATGTTGACCACATGCACCCTAATGCGATTATTGCGATTGCCGCTTCCAAGAATTGCGAGGCGCTGACTAAGCAGATCTTCGCTGGTAAAATGGCTTACGTGAAGTGGATGCGCCCGGGCTTCGAACTCGGCCTCGCCATGCAGGATATTTCCCGCGCCCAGCCGGACATCAAAGCCATCATGATGGGCCAGCACGGCTTCATCTCTTGGGCGGACGACGATAAGGCCTGCTACGAGCTCACCTTGGCCATGATTGAACAGGCCGCGGCCTACATCGATGGCAAGTACCAGGCCAAGGGCGGCGACGCCAAGGCCTTCGGCGGCGCTAAGTACCAGACGCTCGAAACCGAGCAGCGTCACGCCACCCTTGCGGCCATCCTGCCGTGGCTGCGCGGTCAAGTCTCCCACGAGAAGCGCTTCGTCGGCACGATCCAGGATGACGCGAAGATCCTCCGTTTCGTCAACTCGATCGATGCCCCGCGCCTCGCCGAACTCGGCACCTCCTGCCCAGACCACTTCCTCCGTACCAAAATTAAGCCCCTCTATGTGGCTTGGAATCCGCAGTCCGAAGACGTCGCCGCCCTCAAGGCCAAGCTGGTCACCGCCCTCGAGCAGTACCGCCAGGACTACGCCTCTTATTACAACGCCTGTAAGCGTGCAAACTCGCCCGCCATGCGCGATGCGAACCCGACCGTCGTGCTCATCCCTGGCCTAGGCATGATTGCGTGGGGTAAGGATAAGTCCGAATCCCGCGTCACGGCTGAATTCTATAACTGTGCCGTCGAAGTCATGCGCGGTGCGGAAGCGATTGATGAATACGTCTCCCTGCCGCAGCAGGAAGCCTTCGATATCGAGTATTGGCTCCTCGAAGAAGCCAAACTCAAGCGCATGCCGGCCGAGAAGGAACTCGCCCGTCAGGTCATCATCGTCGTCGGTGCCGGCTCGGGCATTGGTAAGGAAACCGCCCACCGCCTCGTCAAGGAAGGCGCCCATATCGTCTGCGTCGACAAGAACGTCGAAGCCGCGCAAGCCACGGCTAAGGAAATCACCGACAAGTATGGCGTGGGTATCGGCGTTGCCGGCACGGGTCTCTCAAATTGCGGCCCAGCCATCGGTCTCGGCGGTGACATCATGGACCGCGCTTCGATTCGCAAGATGCTGGATCAGGTCGCCCTCGCCTACGGTTGTTTTGACTCTATCTGCGTCACGGCCGGAATCTTCGTCTCGCCGGATACCACTGGTCACATCCCCGACGACAAGTGGGCGCTCACCTTCGCCCTCAATGTCACCGGCAGCTACCTCGTCGCGGACGAAGCCTTCGTCACATGGAAGGAACAGGGCCTCCGCGGTAACCTCGTCCTGACCACCAGTGCTAATGCCGCCGTAGCCAAGAAGGGTTCCGTTGCCTACGATACCTCGAAGGCCGCCGCCAATCACCTCGTCCGCGAGTTGGCGATGGAACTCTCCCCGCTGGTCCGCGTCAACGGCGTCGCCCCGGCGACCGTCGTGCAAGGATCAGCCATGTTCCCGCGCGACCGAGTAATCGCTTCGCTTGCAAAGTATAATATTCCTTACACCGATGATGAGGCATCCGATTCGCTGACGACGAAGCTCTCCCATTTCTACGCCGATCGGACCCTGACCAAGAACCCCATCACCCCTGCCGACCAGGCCGAAGCCTATTTCCTCCTCGTGACTAATCGCCTCAGTAAGACGACCGGCCAAATCATCACGGTCGACGGCGGCCTCCACGAGGCGTTCCTCCGCTAAAACGTTCGCATTTCGCGCTTCGTTCCTTGCTTCGTCGATCAGCTCACCCCTCAGGTGGGCTTGGCCACGGCCAAGGTGCTTTTGCGCCTTGGACACCATCTCGTTTATCACGGGACCGAGCCGAACGTGGGATATCGAACGTATTTTAGTGCTTGGAGCCCACGGTCCGAAGGAACTTTACCCGGTCTTGGTGGGTTAAAGAAGGTGTGATGCGCCCTCTGTTTGCCCTGTTTGCCTGTACCCTCGGCCTTTCGGCGGCGGAAGTGACCCCTGTAAAGTGGTCTGGGGCAATCAATGTGCCTGACCCCGTGGCTGTGACCGTCGATGAGAAAGGGGCGGTCTACGTGTGTGCCACGACCCGCCGTAAGGTGGGCGACCTGGACATCCGCGAGCACACTCAATGGATTGCTGACGACGTTGCCCTCACCTCTCCGCTCGAGAAGGAGGCTTTCTATAAGCGCGTGATGGCACCGGGCGTTCAGCGTGGCCCCCGTGGCAGCGTCAAGGATCACAACGGGGATGGCAGCGTTGATTGGAAGGATCTCTCGTTCCATAAAGAGCGCGTCTATAAGCTGGTCGATACGGACGGAAATGGTGTGGCCGATAAGATCACCCTCTTCGCCGAGGGCTTCAACTCCGTCGGTGCCGGTATCGCCGCGGGGATACTTTATCATGACGGGTGGGTCTATGTGACGGCGCAACCAGATCTTTGGCGGTTAAAAGATACCGATGGCGACGGCGTTGCTGACGTGAAGGAGTTGGTGGTCACCGGCTTCGGCGCCCATATCGCTTATGCAGGCCACGACATGCATGGCTTACGCCTCGGTCCCGATGGCCGCATCTATTGGACGATTGGCGATAAAGGGTCGAACGTCACCAGTAAGGAAGGAAAACATTTCTTCTACCCGCACTCGGGCGCCGTGTTCCGCTCCGAGCCTGATGGTTCGGGCTTCGAGGTCTTTGCCTCCGGCTTACGCAACGTTCAGGAAATTGCCTTCGACGATTTAGGGAACATTATTGGCGTCGATAACGATGCGGACCAGCCCAAGGAACGGGAACGCCTAGTCTACGTCGTCGAAGGTTCCGACACGGGTTGGCGGAATCAGCATCAGTACATGAAGCTGAATAGCCGCTGGATGCGTGAAAATATCTGGCAGCCTAACGGCGCCCCGAATCAGCCCCTCTGCTACACTCCGCCGGTCGCCAATTACTCCGATGGTCCCGCTGGCTTCTTGCGGGAGCCAGGCCACGCGCTGGATGGTTCCCTGCGCGGTCAGTTCATCCTCGATCAGTTCCCGAACGGTAAGATGGACGCTTTCGCTCTCCAACCCGCCGGTGATAGTTTCACGATGGTGGGTCTTCGCACAATTAACCGAGGCATCATGGGTATCGGGATGGCTTGGGGGCCCGACGGGAAGGCCTACTTCGCAGACTGGATTGGCGGCTACCCGCTCGACGGTAAAGGGGCGGTCTGGAACATGGACGTCGCCACGAAGACCGATGCCGTATCCAAAGAAATCCTTTCGCTGCCGCTTTCGACCCCGCTACCGAAAGAACGTCTCTTGGAATTATTGGGACACCC
>CAMDWM010000003.1:0-43470 GCA_945878755.1 Akkermansia muciniphila | reverse complement strand
CCGAATCGCCACCGAGGCCCTGGAGGCGTTTGATTTCTTCCATCGCCGCTTTGGTGGCTTCGTTGGCGATCTGCGTGGCGGCGTCGATGGTGTTGCCGACGAGGGAGGCAGGGCTACCCGCCTCTGGGGCAGCGGGGCCTTCTTCGCCTTTCTTCTGCTTGGGCTTGTCCGCGGACTCCTTCTTCGCGGTGGCGCCATCCGCTGCGGGGACCGCGTTACCTGCCGCATCGGTCTGCGTCGACGGCTTACTCGTCTTCGACTTCGCGCTCGGCTTCGACGGCGTGTTCTTCGTGTTCGTCGTATTGCCATTATTGTTGGCGGGCTGCGTGTTGGTCGCGGCGGCGAGCAGGGCGAGGACGAGGAGGTTCATAATAGAGATACAACACCACGCCACGGGTGAGGTTTCAATCCTTGTCGAGTAGACGGACGGGGCAGACGACCCGGTGGTTGCCTAAAACGGCTATAACTAGGCTAATTCCCGCTTTTTCAAAGGGAAGGGGCCAACAAAGTCCCCAAGTCGAGGAACGTAATACCTTTCTGGATAACCTTTTGGGGCCATAGAGATACCCGCAGCGTTACGGGAGGGAACCCGCCGCTACTGATTCAAGCCACTCAGCGTGAACGTCCGTAGGATGATTTCACGGCGATTACGCGTATAGCTAACGCGGAGGACGGGGACGCCCTGTTCCGCGTCGAGGATGGCCGACGGGTAGGACACCTCACCCTGGGTGACCTCATCGATGCGAAGCAGGGAAGTCCAAGCTTGGCCGTCGGCGGCGAGCAGGATGGCGTCGAGCTGAAGACGATGCGGGCCGGGGTTGAGGACGAGGACCGTTTGGCCGGCGGGGAGTAGGAGCGCGTCGAGGCCGGAGTTGGGATTAGCTTGGCGAGGTTGCGCCGGGCGGAGCGGCGACCACGACCGCCCGTCGTCGGAAGATTCAGTGCGGGCCACGACCCCTTCGCGAGTACGGGCATAGGCCACGAGTCGACCCGCTCCGTGGTCGACGAGCGCAGGTTGAATCGCGTTGAGGGGCGAGGTGTCGTCGGGCGGGGTGCTCCGACTCCAGTGAGCGACCGCGGACCAGTCTCCTGGTTGCGTGCAGCGTTCGAAGTGAACGCGCCAAGGTTTCGTCCCTGTCGCGGCTTCGGTGCTGCTACCGAAGAGCACCGTGCCATCGGGGCGAGCGAGCGCGTGGCAGCGGATGGGGCCGAGGAAGCCCGCCGGCAGGCGGCGGGCACTGGACCAGGTGAGGCCACCATCGGCCGATTGGCTGAGCCAGCCTTCCCAGTCGGGAATCCTTTTGGACGCTTTATAGAAAAGCGTGAGGGAGCCATCGGCGCTGACGAAGAGCACGGGATTCCAACAAGGCACTCCCGGGTGGGCGGCGATCGTGACTGGGCGTTTCCATTGGCTGGAGCCAGGTTGCTGGCGGGTGAAGCGGATGACCACGTCGTTTGCCCCTTCCTTAGTTCCGGAGAACCACGCCGCGGCGAGGGAGCCGTCGGGTAGCTTGACTAGGTTGGACGCATGACATTCGGGGCCGAACCCGTCACTTAAGACTGTTTCCGAGCGGAAAGCCGCCGTTGGCTTCCTCGCCACCGTACAGCCTCCGAGCAGAAGGGCTAAAATCGTTAGAATAGCGGTGCGAGCTCTAAGCATACCTCCAAGAACAAATCTTCTTTAACGGCTTGCAACGCTACGTTGTTCAGCAAATTCGGAGTCATGCCTAAAATCAGTGAATTGTTCACTCAGAACCTAAACTGGTCAGAGGACATTCGCCGGCAGCGGCCCGAGTTTTTTGAGACCCTCTCGAAGCAACAGAGCCCGAAGTTTCTTTGGATTGGTTGTGCGGACAGCCGGGTGCCTGCGAATGAAGTCGTCGGGCTCCTGCCGGGTGAGCTCTTCGTGCACCGGAACGTCGCTAACCTCGTTATCCACACCGACCTGAACTGCCTCTCCGTGTTGCAGTACGCTGTCGATGTCCTACAGGTCGAACACGTCATTGTTTGCGGGCACTACGGTTGTGGGGGCGTGCAGGCTTCCCTGGAGCGCCGTAAATTAGGCCTCATCGACAACTGGCTGCGGCATATTCGCGACGTCCACCATAAGCATGTCCTGGCTGTGGAGAAAGTTCTTGGTCCGGCGAAATTAGATACCCTCTGTGAGCTTAACGTCATCGAGCAGGCCTACAATGTCTGCCACACCACGGTCGTCCAAGACGCGTGGGCGCGTGGGCAGAAGGTGCAAGTCCATGGCTGGATCTACGGCCTGCGCGATGGCCTCTTGAACGACCTGGGGATGAACGTATCGGCACTCGAAGAAATCACCCCAGCCTATGGTAAGGCCTTGGCTCGTTACCATAAGGCCTAGCCCCTGAAGAGTAGGGGCACTTGAGTGGCCGGCGGATGCGGCTTGTTTGGGAGGATGCTCCCCGAAGATCGCCCGCGTGAAAGATTAGCCCGGCTCGGTCCCAGAGCCTTGATGGATGAAGAACTCTTCGCCTTGCTCATCGGAGCTGGGACGAAGGGCTCCCCAGTGCAGCAAGTATCGCAGGCGCTGTTAAAGGAAGCCGGCAGTTTAGCGACGATGGCGACGTGGGAAGCCGCCGACTTCGCTCGGGTGCGTGGGCTAGGTCCGGCCAAAGCGGCGGAACTTTCCGCGGTGATGGAGCTCGCGCGGCGGATTCGCGAACGCGCCCAAGACCCGGGTGAGAAGTTAGACGCGCCCTTGAAGGTCTGGGCGCGGATGGAGCCGTTAGCGGCTGGCCTCACCGTTGAAAAATGTTGGGTGCTCTGCCTCAACCGCCGCAATCGGCTCATAGCCTTGCATGAAGTCAGTTCGGGGACGGCGACGAGCGCGCTCCTGCATCCGCGGGAAGTTTTTAGGCAAGCGCTACGACACGGGGCCCCGGCCGCCATCGTCGCCCATAACCACCCCAGCGGCGACCCCACGCCGAGTGCGGCTGATCGCACCGTCACCCGGCAATTGGTCGAGGCCGGGCGGGTTGTGGGGGTGGAGTTGGTGGACCACGTGGTCATGGGCCGTCCCGAGGCCGATCCTGCGGGGAAAGGCTGGTTTAGCTTCGGGGAAGCGGGCTTGATTTAGCGGAACTTCCCGATGGGCTTAAGGGTCATACCCCTGCATGCCCCTTGCTCGTGTCCTCAAGATTATCGGTGCCGTGTGCGCCGTTGGGTTGATCGCCGTCGGCGTTCGCCAGGGGCAGCGCTATTATAAGAAGAACCTCGCCGACCCGCGTTTGGGAGAAGTCGTCTACCGCGAGGACTGCCTCCGCTGCCATGGCCCGATGGGGCAGGGTGTGGCAGGGAAGTCCGATGAACCACTCCTCGGTGAGAAGTCCGTTGCCTTCCTCGCTAAATACATCGCTCGGGAAATGCCCGAGGACGACCCCGGCACCTTATCGCAAGCTGAAGCGCTCGCCTCTGCGCAATACATTCACGACGCCTTTTATTCGGCCGAAGCCCGCGCGCGCAATAATCCACCCCGCCTCGAGCTCGCACACCTGACCGAACGGCAGTACCGCGAAAGCGTCACCGACCTCCTCAGTTCCTTCCGGCGCGGTAATTCGACCACCGAGTCTGGTGGCCTGGCGGCGGTCTACCGAGGGCTCAAGGATGGGGACTCGACGAACACGGACAAGAATGAGGCTAAATTCTTGGAGCGCGTCGACCCCGTCATCAGCTTTGATTTCGGTACGAAGGCGCCGGCCGCCGGCTCGCGGGCGGAACAGTTTAAGATTAACTGGTCGGGCTCGCTCCTGGTGCCAGACACCGGCGAATACGATTTCCGTGTCACCACGCCCAATGGCGTCCGCGTCTACGTCAACGCTCCCGCCAACGGCTCCGAAAAGAATGCGCTCATCGACCTCTGGGTGAGCTCGGCGATGCTGCGCAGTGGTCAGGGCCAAGTTTTCCTCTTGGGTGGCCGCAGCTACCCGCTGCAAGTCGAATTCTTTAAGTACAAGGATAAGACGGCCTCCATTAAGCTGGAGTGGCGCCCGCCGGGCGGCGCATGGTCGGTTATTCCGGCCGAAAATCTCTCACCCAAGTTCTCCGCGAGCGTGGACGTCGTCTCGGTACCCTTGCCGCCCGACGACGCCAGCATGGGCTATGAACGGGGCGTGTCCGTCTCCCGTGAGTGGACCGAAGCTGTCGCGAAGGGTGGCCTTCAGGCCGCGGCTTTGCTGGCTCCGCACCTACACGAATATGCCGGCACTACCGCGACGGCTCCGAACCGGGCGGAGAAGCTCAAAGCTTTTACGTGGCGCTTCGCTCAGCTGGCCTATCGCCGTCCGCTCACGGTGGAGCAGAAAGCTGACCTAACCAAAATCTTCGTGCCGGTAGTCGCTCCCGAGATTGCCGCCAAGCGAGCGATTCTGCATGTGCTCTCTTCGCCTCACTTCCTGTATCCCGCTACTGGTCCCCAGGATGATTACGCCGTCGCCGCGCGCCTCGCCTTGGCCTTGTGGGATTCTTTACCAGACGAAGCCCTCCTGCAGTCCGCTGCGAAGGGTGCGTTAAAGACGCCCGAGCAGGTGCGCACGCAGGCGCAGCGTATGCAGAAGGACCCGCGGGCGAAGGCGAAGCTGCGGGACTTCCTCCACCATTGGCTCCACGTCGAAGAAGGGGCGGAAATTGCCAAGGACCAAGCCGCCTATCCGGGCTTCGACCCTGGCGTCGTGATGGACCTGCGCACCTCCTTGGACCTCTTTGTTGAGGGTGTCGTCTGGTCGGAGGCTTCGGACTACCGCCAGCTCCTGTTGAGCGACACGATTCTCATGAACGAGCGCTTGGCGAAGTTCTATGGCCAGAAATTACCCGAAGGCCATGGGTTCCGTCCGGTCAAGATGGATGCAGCGCAGCGGGCGGGCGTCCTCACGCACCCGTATCTTCTTGCCACGTTCTCCTACACCAAGTCGACCTCGCCGATTCACCGCGGCGTTTTCCTGTCGCGTAATATCTTAGGGCGCATGCTGAAGCCGCCGCCCATGGCGATTGCCTTTATGGACGACAAGTTTGACCCCTCTTTCACCATGCGGGAGAAGGTGACCGAACTCACCGCCAAGCCGGCCTGTCAGTCGTGCCACATCACGATTAACCCGCTCGGTTTCAGCTTCGAGCGTTTCGACGCCGTCGGGCGGATTCGTGAGACGGACAACGCCAAGCCAGTAAATACGGTCTCCCCCTACATCGCCGCCGATGGGACGGAGTTGACCCTCACGGGTGCGCGCGATGTCGCGGTCCACGCCGCCGAGAGCCCGGCCGGGCAAACGGGCTTCGTCCGCAACCTCTTCCAGACGATGGTCAAGCAGCCCACGACCGCTTACTCACCCGAACTACTGAGCCAGCTCACGGAACGTTTCCGTCGCGACCACTGTCACGTGCGCAACCTCGCGATCGAGGTCGCGGTGGTCGCCGCCCTCCAGAAGTAACCTTAACTTACCTACCCTTTATGAACCTACAAAATCGCCGCGACTTCTTGCGCAAACTTGGCTTATCCGCCGCCGCGCTGCCGCTCCTGGGTGGCTTGACCTCCCTCCAGGCCGCTGAGCCGACCGCCGCTAAGCAGCGGGTGATCTTCGTCTTCTCGCCGAACGGTACGGTGCCGTCGGAGTTTTGGCCTGAAGGCGAGGGCAGTAACTTCAAGTTAAAGCGGATCCTGCAGCCCTTGGCGCCCTTTAAGGACAAGATGCTTACGCTGAAGGGCGTGAATAATCTTGTCCGCGGCGATGGCGATTCGCACATGCGTGGCATGAGCTGCCTGCTCACCGGGATCGAACTCTTCCCGGGTAATATTATGGGCGGTGGCGGTCAGCCAGCGGGCTGGGCGCGCGGACCTTCCATCGACCAAGAAATCCGCCGTTTCCTCCAGTCGAAGCCTGCGACCAAGACCCGCATGGGTTCGCTCGAGATTGGCGTGTCAGTCGGCAATCGTGCCGACCCCTGGACGCGCTGGAGCTATGTCGGCGCCAATCAGCCCGTCGCCCCCATCTCTAATCCTTACGACCTCTTTGATAAGCTCTATGGCCAGATGAAGGAAAGCGAAAGTATGGTCTCCGTCCTCGACGGCCTCCGCGATGACCTCGCGACGGTGGCGCGGGCGGTCGACGCCAAGGACCGCGGCTTGCTCGACCAGCATACGACTGCCTTACGCGAGTTGGAGCGCAACATGAAGGAGCAGCAGACCTCGGGCGCCCTGGTGGTGCCCGCATCACCGTCGATTGGTGTGACGATGGAGAACGATAACATCCCGGTCATCACGAAGATGCAGACCGAACTCCTCGTCAGCGCCTTCCAGAACGATTTGGCCCGCGTGGCGAGCTTCCAGTTCAGCAATTCCGTGGGAAGTATTCGTATGAAGTGGCTCGGCATCGAGGAAGGCCATCACTCGCTCTCGCACGACCCCGACCTGAACACTGGGTCGGTGGAGAAGCTTACGAAGATCAACACCTGGTTCGCCGAGCAGATTGCCTTCTTGGCTAAACGCCTCCAAGAGACCCCGGAGCCCAATGGCACGGGTTCGATGCTCGACCACACGACGATCATCTGGACGAACGAGCTCGGGAAGGGCAACAGCCATGCCCTCGAGGACATCCCTTGGGTACTCATTGGTGGCGGCCTAGGTTTCAAGACCGGCCGCGCCCTCAAATACACTAAGGCCGCGCACAACCGGTTGCACCTCGCGCTGGCGCATGCCTTCGGCCATCGCTTGGACGCCTTCGGCAATCCAGCCCTGTGTAACGGCGGGCCGCTGAATCTGGGATGAAGGGAGGGGATGGCGGATGGTCAGGGCTGCGTGCTCATCCATCCCCCATCCCCTATCCGCTATCCTCTCTTTAAAGGGTCCCCCGCCTGTGCCGGTTCCGATTGGAGCTCCAGTTTTTCCTGGATTAAGGTGGGCGGTACGTTGCCACGGCTCGGACGAGGCCGGTCGGGTCGCACCTCCCGATTATTATGTTCGTAGGAGACGGAGGCTGCCGCGGTTATCGAACACTGCAGGGGACAATCATTATTACTGAACTCGGACGGAAATCAAGTCCGCCCCGCAAAAAATTCGGGGGATTCTTAGCGGGTGCGGATTACCTAAAGCGTAGGCTCTGGCGCCGACCATGCTTAGCGGCGGTGGGCCAAGGCTTGCGTGATCACCACGCAGGCTAAGGCTGCATTTTCCGCGCGCAAGACGGTTGGTCCGAGCACCACGGGACGGAATCCTGCGGCGCGGGCCGCCAAGTATTCGGCCGCGGTCAAATCTCCCTCGGGGCCGATGAGCCAAATTACTTTCGTCGCGGACGCGAAGTCGAGTTCGCCGACCGGTTGCGCGTCGAACTCGAGTGAACCCGTCAGGCGAAGTTCGCCGGGAGCGCAAGGGGGCAGGGCGGCGAGCCAAGCGTCAAAGCGCGTCGGTAGGCCGATGTGGGCGAGCCAGGGATGGCCGGACTGCTTGCACGCCTCGACGGCCTGCTGTTGCCAGCGCAGCGTGCGGGTACGGGCGCGGTCGGCATCGAGCTTCACTTCGCAGCGGGCGGTTTCGAGCGGCACCACTTCGCTGGCGCCTGCTTCGCACACCGTGCGGACTAAGTCATCCATCGTGCCGCCCTTGGGCATCCCTTGGGCGACGATGATAGCCGGGCGGACCGGCTCGACCGTCCGCGTCCGGGTCACTTCGACGACGGAACCTTCACCGTCGGCGGACTCCAATTTACCTTCCAGCAGGTGGCCTTCGCCGTCGAGCAGCACGAGCGCATCGCCGCGGCGGGCGCGGAGGCTGCGGACTAAGTGGGCGCTCTCTTCGCCGGACAAGTGTAGGCGGGAGCCGGCCGTGGCGGTCCGCGCTTGCGCGGGGTCGACCCAAGCACGGAGTGGGCTCATGTCAGCTGCGCCTCCGGGCGATCGTAAGAAGGATCCCAGTCTTTCCACACGGGCTCGAAGCCAGCGGAGCGCAGCATCGCGGCGATTTCGGTGGGCGAACGGCTATCGTCGATGACGAACTGTTCGAGGGATGCCTCGCGGCCCTCGGAGTAGCCGCCGGGGTTCGTGTGGGAGCCAGCGCTCATGGCGGTGATGCCCAGTTTGCAGACTTGGTCGCGGAACGCTGGGCGTTCACGGGTGCTGAGCGTTAATTCCAATTCGCTATTAAATAGCCGGAACGCACAGATCGCCTGAACGAGGTCGCGGTCCGTCATCTCGACCTTCGGTTCGATGTCGCCCTCGTGCGGGCGGATGCGTGGGAACGACACGCTGAAACGGCTGCGCCAGTGTTTGCGCTCGAGCCACTGCAAGTGGAGGGCCGTGAAGAAACATTCGGCGCGCCAGTCCTCGAGGCCGAAAAGTGCCCCGAGCCCGATCTTATGGACGCCGGCTTCACCGACGCGATCCGGGGCGTCGAGGCGGTAGAGGAAGTCTGACTTCCGCCCTTTAGGGTGGTGGAGGTTATACGTCTCGCGGTGGTAGGTTTCCTGATAGACCAGCACGGCGTTGAGCCCGTGCCGGCGAAGCTCGGCGTATTCCGCGGTCTCCAGCGGCTGGACCTCGATGGACAAGGACGCAAAGTGTGGGCGGAGTAGGTCGAGGGCCGAAACGAAGAACGGCAGCGCCACCTTCGTGGACTCGCCGGTTAGTAAGAGCAAGTGGTCGAAGCCTAATTTCTTAAGGGCACCGGCCTCGACGAGGATTTCGCCCGGACTCAGCGTGCGGCGGGCGACTTTATTACCCGCGGAGAAGCCGCAATACGTGCAGATATTCTGGCACTCGTTAGAAAGATAAGCCGGGGCGAACAGTTGCATCGTGCGGCCGAACCGGCGGACCGTCCGCTCTTGGCTGAGGCGGGCCATCTCCTCTAAGTGAGGGGCCGCCGCGGGTGAGATCAGCGCCTGGAAGTCGGCCAGGTCGCACCCGCCTTGGGCCGCGCGGGCGAGGGCGCGGCGGACATCAGCGTCGGACTTTGCGTGCACGCCGGCCAGCACATCATCCCAAGGATGGGCGGCATGGACAGCGGCGAACGACATGAAGAAAGTCGGCGTGTAGCCGAGCGGGCTCAGAGCGTGGCGCTGTAGGCCGCGGCGTCGAGTAGCTGGGCGGCTTCGGCGGGATTATTCAGTTTCACGCGGATCATCCAAGCGCCGCCGTAGGGCTCGCGGTTGACGAGGTCGGGCGTGTCATTGAGCCCCGTGTTTGCCTCGACGATTTCCGCGGAGACTGGGCTGTAGAGATCCGAAGCGGCCTTGACCGATTCCACCGTGCCGAAGACCTCGCCGGCGGCGAAGCTCTTCCCTACTTTAGGGAGGTCGACGAACGTCACGTCACCCAGCGCGGCTTGTGCGTGGTCGGTGATGCCGATGGTGGCGGTGCCGTCGGCTTCGAGGCGGATCCATTCGTGTTCCTTGGTGTAGCGGAGATGGGCGGGGACTTGGCTCATGGTGTGATGATGTAAAAGGGGATGGTTTATTTAACAAATGGTTCGACCGAAATGTGCAGCGGTAAGCGAGTGCCGCGGATGTCGACCGTCAGTTCGGACGAACCCGTGAAACCAGCGGCGACGAGGGCGGTGCCGATAGGCTTATTGAGGACTGGGGAGAGCGTGCCCGAGAGCACCTCACCGACGGCCGTGTCGCCGGCGAAAACGATGGCCCCTTGGCGGGCGATGCGGCGGTCATCGAGGGAAAACATCACGACGGATGAAGGCGGGCCCCCGTCGGCTTGGCGGCGGAGGGCTTCGCGGCCAATGAACTGAGCCTTCGTGAACTTCACCGTCCAGCCGAGGCCGGCTTGGATGGGGGAGATCCGTTCGGAGATCTCATGTCCGTAGAGAGGGTAACCTGCTTCGAGGCGAAGTGAGTCGCGGGCGCCGAGGCCGGCGGGGATGAGTCCGAGCGGTTTGCCGGCAGCGAGGAGCGCGCGGGCGACGAGGGTGGCGGATGCGGCTGGCAGGTAGATTTCAAATCCTGCGGAGCCAGTGTAGCCCGTGCGGGAGACCACGCAACCGGAGGCGCCGGCCACTTCGCCGACGAGGAAGCCGAAGCGACGGATCGAGGCGAGGGGTAGGGTGGTCGTTAGTGCTAAGATCTGTTCGGCGAGGGGGCCTTGGATGGCGAGCTGGGCCCAAGCGGCGCATTCGTCGAGCACTTCGACTTTAGCGGTACCGATGAGCGAGCGCATCCAAGCGAGATCCTTCTGGGCGTTCGAGGCGTTGAGGCAGATGAGGAATTCCGTTTCAGAGAAACGGTAGACGATGAGGTCATCGACGCAGCCGCCGTCGGGCTGGCACATCAACGTGTAGCGGGCGGCGCCGGGCTTCAGCGTCGACAGCTCATTCGTCATGATACGGTCGAGGAACGCGGCGGCATCGCGGCCGCGAATGCGCGCTTCGCCCATGTGGGAGACGTCAAAGAGCCCAGCCGTCTTGCGAACGGCCATGTGTTCTTCGATGATACCGGTGTATTGCACGGGCATCTCCCAGCCGGCGAACGGGACCAAGCGGCCGCCGAGTTCAGCGTGGAGGTCGTAGAGAGGCGTGCGGGCGAGCGTTTCCGACATGACGTCAAGGTGCTTAGGTTTGGCCGCTCTTCCAACAAAAAAGCCCGGCACAAGGCCGGGCTTTGCAGTAGAAGCACCTCAGGTGCTTACCGAGTGAATTCCTTAAGGAGTTCGGAGAGCTGAGCCTTATACTCGTCTTCGCTGATGGCCTTGGTGCGGACGCGTAGTTCGAGGAGGGCGACGCGGGTGTTCCGTTCGGCGTAGATGCGACGCTTGGATTCGGCGATCGCTTCCTTGGCACCCTTGGTTGCTTCGGCCAGTTTAGCTTCGGCATCGAGGCGAGCGTCAGCGAGGGCCTTCTCGGTGGCAGCCTTGTCGGCAGCCTTTTCAGCGGCGGCGGTTTCCTTGGTGTCAGCGAGGGCCTTCTCGGTGGCAGCCTTGTCGGCAGCCTTTTCAGCGGCGGCGATTTCCTTGGTGTCGTTGAGGGCTTTCTGCGTGGCGGCGATAGCCTTTTCAGCGGCGTCCTTGGCTTCGGCGCTAGCCTTATCGGCGTCGGCCTTGGCGGTGGCGACCTGCTTGGCAACGTCAGCCTGGAGTTCGGCCATACTCTTTTCGGCGCCAGACTTGGTGTCGGCGAGGGCCTTCTCGGTCGCGGCGAGTTTTTCGTTAGCTTCCTTCAGCATGGCGTTGGCTTCGGCGAGGGCCTTCTCGGCGGCGGCAGCGGCTTCCGCCTTGCTGTCGGCCTTAGCCTGTTCGAGTTGCTTGGAGAGTTCAGCGGCCTTCTTGTCCGCTTCATCCTTGGCGTTAGCGAGGGCCTTATCAGAGTTGGCATTGGCGTTAGCGAGGGCCTTGTCGGCATTGGCTTGGGCTTCGGCGAGGGCCTTGTCGGCGTCGGCCTTGGCGGCAGCGGCAGCCTTCTCATTGGCGGCCTTCACGTCGTCGCGTTCTTGGGTGGCCTTACCGACGGCCGCCTTCTGTTCTTCCAGGGCCTGTTGGATGGAGGCGAGCTGCTTGGCTGCATCGGCCTTAGCGGCGTTGACGCCGTTATTAGCCAACTGGGACAACTCTTCGTTGCGGCTGGTGAGGGCCTTGAGCACGTCTTGTGAATTCTGCTGAGCGACGGCGAGGGCGGCCCTCTCGGCGGTGAACTGGGCTTCCAGTTCGGTCACGCGTTCGGCAGCGGACTTACCGTTGGAGGCGTTGCCGCGGGCGGCAACGAGTTCGGCTTGGGCCTTGGCGACCTTGGCGTCAGACGCCGCGAAGGCGGCGGCGACTTCGTTCTTGGCGGCAGCGACCTGCTGGGCGAGGTCATTGGCGTTGGCGGTCTCGATCTTGGCTTCGAGGTTAGCGCGGCGCTGTTCGAGTTTGGCGAGGGTGGTCGCGGCTTCAGTGGCGGCGCCGGAATCGCGTTCAGCGAGGGCGGCCCGGAGGTTCGCTTCGGCTTCGGTGATCTTGGCTTCGGAAGCAGCGTCCGTACCCTTTGCGGCGGACGAGCGAGCTTCATCGAGGGCCTTGCTGATGGCGTCGAGCTTGGTCTTGGAAGCAGCTTCGCGCGTTGCGAGGGCGGCCTTCACCTTTTGGGAAGCGTCGATGACGGCGGCGATATCGGACTTGAGGGAGCCCGAAGCTTCGACGGTTTCGCCATTGGCTTTCTTAACGAGGCCTTTGAATTCGGCTTCGTCGCCTTCAGGAATGGAGACTTCGCCGGCGGCGGGCAGCTTGGTCAGCGTGATGTTGACCTTGGAGGGGAAGCCGAAGTCGAGGGAGCCCTTGTCGTTGGTGCGGAGCGCCGGCTTTAGGTAGGCTACCTCAGGAGAGAAGCCACCTTTGCCCACGGTGAGTTCGTAGTTGGAGTTGCGATCGAGCGTGACGGTCGTCGGCGTGCGGCCGGCGGCGATGCCGTTCAGACGGACGGCTGCGCTCGTCGGATTGGATGTGACCGTGATCGTGTCAAGGAGCGCGGGGTCAACGGAGGTCGTGCAACCAGTGATACCGGCGCAAAGAACGAGGAGGGATACGGGGAGACGCATGGGGCGGGGATAGGAAGGCGATTTTCCGTTGAAAAGGAGGCAGGGTTCAACCCCTAAAACGACCCTCGGCCCAAGGTTGACAGGCTCGGTTGCCCGAAAAGACTCCCTAACCCACGGGAAACGCCAGCATAGCTCAGTTGGTAGAGCAGCCGCCTTGTAAGCGGCAGGTCATCGGTTCAAGTCCGATTGCTGGCTCCCTTGGACGATTTAGCCTGCAGACCAGTTGGGTCCGCGGCGCAGGGCATCGGCCGTGCGCACCACGGGTTGGAGGCTAGCCACGTCGTGCGCGCGGATCATCGCACATCCTTGGGCGATGCCCCAGGTGACGGTGGCATGGTGGGCGACCTCGCGTTTCAGAGGGTCAGTTTCGCCGAGGACCAACCCGAGCGTAGATTTTCGGCTCGTCCCGAGCAGCACGGGGAAACCGAGGGCGACGAGTTGCGAGAGGTTGCGGACGAGCATCAGGTTTTGGGCGGGCGTCTTACCGAAACCAAATCCAGGGTCGGTCCACAGTTGCTCTGGACGGATACCCGCGAGACGGGCGAGGCGCAGTGAGCCCTGTAAATCGCCGATAAATTCAGGCCAAAAGTCGTTATAATTCGCCTCTTTTCGCCGATGCATGAGGATGAGTGGGCAACCGGCCCGAGCGCAAACTTGGGCCATCGGCGATTCGTCTGCCTGCAGGTTGTGCCGGCCTCCCTCGACATCATTGATGAGATCGGCGCCCTCCGCGAGCGCGGCGGCGGCGACGTCAGCTTTATAGGTGTCAACTGAGAGTGGTGTCTTCGGTAAGCGTCGGCGGAGGAGACGTAAGGTCGGCAATAGACGCTCGAGCTCGGTGCTTGTCTCGACGGGGTCGCTGCCTGGTCGGGTCGATTCGGCACCCAAGTCAAGGACGTCGGCGCCAGCGGCGATCAAGGCCTCCGCTTGCCGGAGGGCGTCCTCGGGCGTGGCCAACTGCCCGCCGTCAGAAAAAGAGTCGGGCGTCAGGTTAAGGATGCCCATCAAAAGGGTCCGCTCCCGCCAGGAGGGGAGGGGTGTGCCATGTGGACTGCGCCAAGACATAGTCCAAGGGGGTAAGCGGCGGCTGTTTGGGTGCAACCTCCAAGGCTACCGAGGGGTAGAAGCCGCCCCCGTCCTTTACATTAGGTGGCTTCATAGGCATAACTAAATCATAAAGCATTACCAATCATTAATTTATAGAAAACCCACTTAATCAATGCATGCCATCGTTCAAGATTGTGCCCTTAGTCGAGGGCGGGGCTTGCAAAGGACGATTTTTTTACGACTTTCCGTGCAGTTCGCTCTTCACGCTTCACCCATGTTTTCTCGTCTTTTCCAACGGGTCGCCCTTTACGTCGCCCCTTTCTGCCTCTTCCTCTTGAGCGGTTGCTCTAAGGAGGAGCTCACGGTGCGCCAGTCGACCTTGGACCCCAAGGGCCCGGTCGCCCAGATGCAGTATGATGTTTTCATGGACACGGTTTGGCTCGTCGTGGTCCTCTTCGCCTTGGTCGGTGGCCTGCTCGTGTATGCCGTCATCAAATTCCGCGCGCGCCCTGGCGACGAAAATAAGCCCGCCATCGTCGAAGAAGGCCACGGTAACCCGCTCATCGAAATCGGTCTCATCACCGCTTCAATCGCTTCGCTGGTCTTCATCGCCATTCCGACCCTCAGCGCGATTTGGTACACGCACGACGTTCCCGACGAATCCGTGCCGACCTCGAAGCTCTCGGCTTGGTACCCGCGCGTCGGTGCCGACGGGAAGGAAAATTACCCCAAGTCCGTCGAAGAGGAGGTGCTCATTGTCGATGTCATTGGTAAGCAGTGGTGGTTCCGCTTTGAGTACCCGCAGCTCGGCCTCACCAGCGACGCCAAGCACAGCGTCCCCAATGAACTCGTGATTCCCAAGGGGAAGGCCGTCCGCATTAACCTTCGCTCCGAGGATGTGATTCACTCTTTCTGGATTCCGAAGATCGCCGGAAAGGTCGACCTCATGCCCGGACGGAAGAATATCATGTGGATTCAGGCGGACCAAGTCGGCCACTACTACGGCCAGTGTGCTGAATTCTGCGGCGATTCGCACGCCTACATGCTCTTCCGCGTCGAAGTCGTGGAGCCCGCCGCTTTTGATGCGTGGGTGAAGGCCCAGAAGGCCCCGGCTCCTGAGCCGACGCCAGGCAGCAAGGCGGCTAAGGGGAAGGAAGTTTTCGCCGCCAAGACCTGTGCGATGTGCCACAACGTCAGTGGCCAATTCGGTGCGGGGATGTTTGGCCCAGACCTCACGCACCTCGCCTCGCGTAAGTCGCTCGCGGGTGCTTGGCTCGATAACCGCGACCCGGTAGCCCAGCTCGCCCTGGAAAAGAAGGAGCAGAACACGGAGGCTTCGGTCGCTGTCGACCCGGCTAAGCTCAAGGCCAATCTCATCAAGTGGATCGGTTCGTCCGGCACCTCGCATGGTGCGGACGGCAAGCCGACGAAGGACGTGAAGCCCGGTAATCGCATGCACAACTACGCGATGTTCAATGTCGTTGGGCTCAAGGTCTCCAAGCAGCAGTTCACCGCCGAGGAGCTCGACGTCCTCGCTGAATACCTCCTCACCCTTAAGTAACCCTTTCTCTTTTCTACGCAGATGTCCCACGATTCGCACCACGCCCCTGTCGCCGACAAGATGGAGCTCGCGCCTGAACGCAGCGACCTCGGCCTGTTCCGCCCCGACCGCACGCGCGGCTTCTTCGACTGGTTGACCACCGTTGACCACAAAAAAATCGGTATCATGTACGGTGCCTTTGCGATGATTTTCTTCCTCGTGGGCGGCGTCGAAGCCTTAGCCATCCGCACTCAGCTGGCCCGCCCGGACAATGATTTTGTCACGGCTCGCATGTATAATCAGCTGTTCACGATGCACGGCACCACGATGATCTTCCTCGGGGTCATGCCGCTCTCCGCAGCGTTCTTTAACTTCCTTGTTCCGCTGCAAATCGGGGCTCGTGACGTCGCTTTCCCGCGCCTCAATGCCTTCTCGCTCTGGACGTTCGTGGCGGGCGCCATGGTGCTCAACGGCAGCTGGCTCTTCGAGTTTGCCCACCTCGCGGGTTGGTTCGATAACTTCGCTTGGCACAAAGCCTTGGTCTATACCGACTTTGCCCCCGCCAACGGTTGGTTCAGTTACGCCCCGCTCTCGGGCACCTTCGGTCAGGCCAACGCCGCCCTGCAGGCCCCGCGCTTCACCGGCGTCGGCACCGACTTCTGGATCATCGGCATCCAGATTCTCGGCATCGCCTCGCTGGCGGCTTCTTTCAACTTCATTTGCACCATCGTGAACATGCGCGCCAAGGGCATGACCATGATGCGCCTGCCAGTGTTCACCTGGATGGCGCTCGTCACTTCAGTCCTCATCATCCTGGCCTTCCCGGCCATCACTGTCGCGCTCATCGAGCTGATGTTCGACCGCCAGTTCGGTGCGAACTTCTTTAACCCCTCCGCGGGCGGGCAGCCCGTCCTGTGGCAGCACCTCTTCTGGATCTTCGGTCACCCAGAAGTTTACATCCTCGTCCTTCCGGCGATGGGTATCGTCTCGGAAATTTTGCCGACCTTCTCGGGCAAGGCCCTCTTCGGCTATCCGATCGTCGTCTTCTCGGGTGCCGTCATCGGCTTCCTCGGCTTCGCCGTCTGGAGCCACCACATGTTCACCACTGGTCTCGGTCCCATCCCGACCGCCGCGTTCGCGCTCCTTACCATGGCTATCGCTGTGCCAACGGGCGTGAAGATCTTCAACTGGCTCGGCACGATCTGGGGTGGTCGCATCCGCTTCACTCCGCCGATGGTTCTCTGTCTGGGGTTCATCTGGATGTTCATGTGCGGCGGTTTCTCCGGCGTCATGCACTCGGCCGCTCCGGCCGACGCTCAACAGCAGGATAGCTACTTCGTCATCGCGCACTTCCACTACGTGCTCCTCGGTGGCGTGCTCCTCGGCCTGATGGCTGGCCTCTACTTCTGGTTCCCGAAGATCTTCGGTCGTATGCCCAACGCCGGTATCGCTTACCTCGCCACGGGCATGGTCATCCTCGGCTTCAACCTCGCCTTCGGTCCCATGCACTACCTCGGCCTCGCTGGCCAGCCGCGCCGCACGCACACCTACCACGCCGGCAACGGTTGGGAAACTTGGAACTACGTCGCGACCATCGGCGCTTTCATCCTCGGACTCGGCGTTTTCTTGGCCTTCGTTAATTTAGTCTACACCGCCTTCAAGGGCGTCAAGTGCTCCAGCGATCCCTGGAATGGCCGTACGCTCGAGTGGTCCCTGCCTTCGCCGGTGCCGGAGTATAATTTCGCCCGTAGCCCGATTGTCACCACCCGTGACGTGTTCTTCGAACACAAGCATGGCGTGCATAAGCTGGCCTACGAGAATGACGGCGGCGAAGTCGGCGTCCACATGCCCAGCCAGTCTTGGTTCCCGCTTCTCGCTGGGGCCGGCTTCCTCATCATTGGTTTCGGCATGCCGATGATGGCCATGGGCGTGCCCCACGCTGGTTGGATGGTCGTCTCCGGCCTCGGTGTCTTGTTCCTCGGCATCTGGCTCTGGGCCCTCGAAGGCCCCGGCGGCTATATGCTCAAGACCCCGGATGACCCGCACGGTGCCGCCGCTCAGGCTAAGGCCGCAGCCTCGGCCTACTAATCACTTTTTCGTCACTCCCAACTTTTAGCACCATGTCTCAAGCCGCCGACGCGACGCACGCGCACGCTCCCACTTCCACGGGGATCGAACACAAGAAGCTCATCATGTGGCTCTTTCTGGCCTCGGATTGCATGTTCTTCGGGACCCTGATCTCGACGCACTTGCTCTACCGTAAGCTCTACCCGACGGGCTTTACGGACGCCGAAGGCCACCAGCAGTTCATCCAGAAGCTTTTCAACATCGAGCTGACGTCTTTCTCGACGTTCATCTTGCTGATGTCCTCGTTCCTGATGGCCCTCGCGGTGTCCGCGATGCACAAGGGCCAGTTGAAGTCCTTCCGCCGTAACGTCCTGGGCGTGATTTTCTTTGGCCTGATTTTCTTGGGCTGTCAGGTCTATGAGTTCACCCACTTCTATCATCTAGGCCTGACGATTCAGAACAGTGTGTTCGGCTCGACGCTCTACGTCTTGACGGGCACGCACGGCACCCACGTTGCCATCGGCGTGCTCTGGCTTATCCTGCTCTACTTCTACAGCTTCACCGGCAAACTCACCGGCCACATGGCGGGCCTAGATGTCGAAGTTGCGGGCCTCTACTGGCACTTCGTCGATATTGTTTGGATTATTATCTTCACCGTCGTCTACCTCGTTGAATACCTCGGGCCGAGTGGCTTCTGGGGGACCGGCCTGCCGCTCGCCCAATAACCTCCCAGCCACCCTTACGCCATGTCCGACGCCGTCGCCCACGACCCTGACTTCCTCGCCGAAGAAGTCCGCCGTTACCACCATTTCATCACGCTGGCCCTGTGGCTGGCTGCCATCACCGGCGCGGAGATTGTCCTGATCTTTTTGCCAGTGCCGATGCCGATTATCTTGACGGCGCTCTCGTTGATGTCCGCCATCAAGTTCTTCGCGGTCATCCTTTGGTTCATGCATTTAATCTACGACCATAAGCTCCTATTTTGGATTTTCATGTGCGGACTAGTGCTCGCGTTTGCGACCTATGCGGCGTTACTGGCGTTATTCTCCGTCCAGGATATCGATACAAAGTGGTTTAGCTAAGCCCGGCTAATGTGCCGCCTGAGGCTCTTCCTGTTGGCTTGCCTGTGCGTCAGTGCAGGGTGCCGGCGGGAAGAGTTTTCTGCTTTTCGGGGTACGCCGCTCGGGGCAGAAGCACGCCGCAAACATTGGTTCTCCAGGTTTGCAGCCGAGCTGGATTCGGATTGGGTGTTAACGTTGAGTAAACTCAAATGAACGTCCCGCTTCACTGGCATACCGAGCCGCTCCTCCTGCTCCTCATCGTGGGGGTATCCTGGGCATATGCACTCGCCTGCGGCCCGTTGCGCGCCCGCTGTGCCCCGGGGTTGCTGGCCTACCCGCGCAATTACGCGATCTGTTTCCATCTCGGCGTGGTGGTCGCCTACATTGCGGTCGGGTCGCCGCTCGACCAGATTGGCGAAGCCTTTCTCTTCTCGGCGCACATGTTGCAGCACATGCTGCTTATCTATGTCGCCGCCCCGCTGATTGTTCTCGGTCTGCCGCCGGAGTTGACGGATTCCTTCCTGGAGGCCCGGCCACGGTTGCTCAAGGTTGCCCGGTTCCTGGTCCATCCCCTAGTGGCTGGCTTAATTTTTAACTTCAACTTCTCGGTTTGGCATTTTCCGGAACTGTATGAAGCGGCCTTACGCGACCGCACCCTCCACATCATCGAACACTGGATGATGTTCCTGCCGGCGCTGCTCATGGTCTGGCCGCTCGTATCGCGCTCCCGCGTCCTGCCGCGCATTAGCTTCGGTGGCGCCATGATCTACTGCTTTGCGCTAATGATTGCCGACCTACCGATTTGGGCCGTACTCATTTTCGGCGAGCAACCCATCTACGAGACCTATCGGCTGGCCCCACGCATCACTGCGCTGACCGCTAGCTCGGATATGATTCTCGGGGCGGCCATCATGAAGGGCTTCAATGAAGTCTTTGCCTTGGTCAATATGGCCTTGGCGTTCTTCCTTTGGTACAAGCGCGACCGCTGAGACCTCAGTGCTTGGAGGCGCGGCGGAGCAGCGCGACCGCCAGCGTGACGACGATGAGGTTGGGCAGCCAGACCAGTAGGTCTGGACGGAAGGCCGGGTTTTTAACCCAACCCGCGGCCGAACTCAGGACGTAGTAGCTCAGCGCCACGGTGAGGGCGATGGCGGCGTTGACGAAGGTTTCCGAGCGACCGACGCGAACCGCGAGCGGGACGGCGAGTAGTGCGAGCGAGAAGATAGAGAACGCGGAAGCAAAGTGGGCCATCAGTTGCGTGCGTGGCATCATCTGGCTCTCGGCGAGTTGGGCGGGCGTGGCGTTGGGTGGCACCTGCCAACCCTTATCCATGAGTTCGAGTAGCTCCGAGGTGGTATGCCAGCGCAGTTTCTTTTCGTAGCCGCTGCCATCTTTAAAGACGCCGCTGACCGGGAATTCTAGCGGAGCCTGCCCGGCTTCCTTGGTCACTGACGGGAACTTGAAGCCATCGTCGCCCGGCCGGCGGGTATCGACTTGGGCGGAAATGGCGACCAAGCGTAGCACCGCGGACCCGTCGGGCTTATCGACCTTCGTCAGGCGGCCTTCGGCGGTATGGATAGTCTCGAAAAGACGGCCCTCGGCGTCGAGGCGCCAGATCCAGAGGTCGCGGAGTACGGGGCCATTACGCTCGCGTGCTTGGATAATCAGGCCCTTGAACTGACGGTTAATTTCCCCGGGCGTGATGAGGCTCGCGGGGTTTTCCTTCACCGACCCCATCAAGACCCGGCGGTATTCGTCATTGGAGCGTGTGGCGACCTCGAGGTTAATCCACGCGGCACAAAGCGCGAGGGCCGCGGCGAGCCAGAGGGCGGGCGCGGCAATGCGGAGCAGGCTCAAGCCGCCGGCTTTCATCGCCGTCAGTTCGTGTTGCGCGCCCATTCGCCCGAAAGTCATGAGCACGCCCGTGAGCATTCCCATCGGGAGCACGTAAGGGATGAGTCCAGGTAAGAGCAGGCCGACCAGTTCTAGGCCCTCGAAAGCGGTAACGCGACCGCTCGCGATGGCGTTGGCGACTTGGCTCAGGACGTTGCCAGCCGCCAGCACAAAGATGAAGGCACCCGAGGCCACGCCGCTGGCGACGGCGGTCTCGGTCAAGACATGGCGATCTAGGATACGCACACGTTTATCCAAACCGCCGCTCGGAAATTGTCCAAGGCCAAAGCCTTAGGGCGCCCGTGGCTGGTCGAGGTTGACCGGTAAGGCACCGCCCCAGATGGGCTCCAGCTCCGTCGACTTCATCCAGCCCCCCTTGCCGTCGGCGGAGGTGACATACGTGTGGCCGTTCAGTTTGCGGCCCGTTCGGAGGACGTCGCCCTCAGCGGTCCCGTTTAAGGCTTCGCCGAGGACCGTCGGGGTCAGTTTGACGGGGACGTCCGTGCGGCGCACGACTGCGCGGCTGGCGAGGGTGTAAGCACCGTAAAGTCCTGGGATACTCAGGGCGAACAAGGTCGCGCTGGAGATGAGGATACGCTGAGTCCAATCGCCCATGGCTTGGCGGCGGAGCTTGGGGACGAGGACCGCTAAGAGCGTGCCCCAGAAGCCGAGGGCACCAAGGATCAACCAGAGGTCCGCACCGAGGAAGGCCGCGTAGTTTTCGGACCAAGTCTGCGTCGGGCGATCGGTCCCGCCGGCACCTAGCGCGTGCTTGATACCAGCTGAGGCCACGGGATCGCGTGGGCTCAAGAGTAAGGCTCGTTCCCAGCAAACCATCGCGCGCCCCTTGTGTCCCAGCTTCCACTCGGCGTTGCCGATGGCGGAGAGTAACTCGGCGGTGACTCCATCCGCTTCGGCTTGGGCGCGCCAAGTTTGGAGGGCCCCGACGAAGTCGCCGCGTTCGTAGGCGGCTTCACCCACGCCGGCCTGCAGGGGCGCGGTAGCACCCAAGATCCAGAGGGCGAGCAGTGACAGGTAGCGGCTCATAGTTGTGCCTCCAACGTGTTAAGCATCGCCTGGAGTTGCGCGTCCTCGGCGATAGTTTGGCGTGGGTCTTTCGCACCGTATTTTTCGCCATCGGCCGCTAGAAAGATGGCTTCAATCAGGGTTGGACTCGCCATCGGCAAGGCCCGGAGGATGTCGCTTTGCGTGAGCGCGAGGGGCTCGGCCTTGAGGAGTGGGGCGGCGCCGGCCCGCAGGCCTTGGGTCATGGCTTGAGCGTAGGCGGCGTAGTCTTGGCGACGGTAGGCGTACTGCGCGGCGGCCCGGGCTCGACGGAGGTTACCCCGCGCTTGGCGCCGGATGAGAAACTCGGGGTGGGCGGCGAAGTAACCGACAACGCTGATAACCGCCGTGGCCAGTAAGAGCGCCACCAGTGCTCCGGTGTTGGATAACCAGAAGGGTTGAGAAGCCGCGAGGGGTTCGATCTTCGCCACGCCTTTCACGCCGGCGGCGACGGTCGGGGTGAGTAGTCCGGTGACCATCTTGGCCGCTGGGGTGCCGACCTTGGCCGAGGGGTCGATCGTCACTAGTTCAACCTTGGCGGGAGCGTTGCCACTGACCTTCACTGCGACAGAGGCGAACTCGACGGTTTCGAATTTTTTGCTGTCGGGGATGAAGGTCGGGAACCGGATGGCCGGGGTCTTGAGGTCGCCGGGGAGGCGCGGAACTAGCGTGTAGATGAACGTGCGACGGCCTTCGCTGCGCCGCTGCCGGAGTTCAGAGGCCAGTGCGATGTCCCAATTATCCGTACCAGGAATCTCCGGGGCGATGATGCGCTCTAAATTACCCTCTCCGACCAGCGTGAGTTTAAGTTTAATCGGCTCGCCGACCTCGGGGAAACGGTTGGAAAGGTCGGGTGGCGTGATCTCCAGTTTACCAATCGAACCGCCCCAGTCAGCGGGCCGGCCAGTTTCGGGGACGTGTTCGACGGTTAGTTTACGGCGAAAGTTGAAAGGTCGATCCCGCCCAGAGATGTTGAGCGAGCTGATTCGGTCGCCGGTATTCACGAGCATGATACCGCTCAGGTTGAACTCGCCTTGGCCCGCGCGAATCGGCGTGAGGTCGAAGGGCTTCATCAGGCCAAGCCCATCTTGCAGGGGCTGGGTGAAGGACGACCCTTCGGTTTGGAAGGTGAAGCCTTCGGCCTCGCATTCGAGTCCGAACGACCCCGTCACGGTCTCCTGTTCGCTGCCGCGCATGACGACGCCACCCGCAATCTTCTCGCCGACATAAAAGGTGCGCTCAGGGAGGACGAGCTCAGCGCGGGCGCGGCCTTCTTTGCGGTAGCCAGTCTTGTTGCTGACGATGAGGTTGATGGCGGGCACGAGCACAATCTGCGAAGGGAAGCGGGCGTTGAAGGCTGGCAGAACATACGAGCCCTCTTCTTCTGGGGCGACGCCCGAGAAGTTGAGCGTGGCCTCCGTCGCGTTGGCGCGAAACACCTGCCCGGAAAAGCGGAGAACCATTCCGCGCGGGGGCTTGATTTCTCTGCCGACCTGATTGGATGGACCGAGGATATCGTCGGACTCAATCCGCACTTGGAGGCGGAAGGGCTGACCGGGCCCACAGACCGGCGGGGTGATTTCCCAGGTGACGTGGTTTTCGGCGCGGACGAGGCTGGTCGCGACAAAGCAGGCGAGGATGGCGAAGCAGGCGCGCATCTCAGTAATCCTTCTTCTTCGCCTCACTCGAAGGCTTGTTCCCGCCGGGGCTGTTGCCGGGTTTATCGCTGGTCGGCATCTTGCGGCCGAACTCGCCCTTCAGGCTTTCAAGGGAACTACGGGCTTCCTGTTCGGACATGCGCTTCTCTTGGCCTTCGCGGGGATCGGTCTTCCCGCCCGAGCCACCTTTCGGTTTTTGCATGCCCTCAGGGAGGAAGTTCTCGTCATCATCGCCTTCGCCTTCGGCGTTCTGCGGGAGTTTATCCGGCGGGATGCGCTTGGCCAGTTCCCGGATGACCTCGCGGAGTTCTTCCTGCTTCTTCCGTTGGTCGGCGATGGCTTCTTCGAGCGCGAGGGTTTCTCTCTTCAGTGCGCGCAGGAGTTCCTCGATGGCCTCCGCATTCTGCAGCGAGGGCTGGTCTTGTGTATTGAGTTCGTGGGCGCTACGGAAATCGCCGACGGAGCGGACCCAGCTGGCGATAACGCCGGCGCGCTTCGCGACCATGGCCTCTTCCTTGGGAATGAGTTTCTTGACGGTGCGGTAAGTGCCGATGCCGCCGCCGAGGGCGGACACCGCGGGAACGTAGTCGGGCTCCTTGCCGTCCGCCTTGGCCTTATCAATGATTTCGATTTGGTCCTGCATATCCGAAATATCGGCGTCCGACGCCTCGAGGTAGGAGCGGGCGATGGAGAGTTCGGTGACGTCGCCGACCGTCTTACCGCCGAGGGCCAGCTTACCGCGGCCGAACCGCACGTGACCGAGGTTATGCAGGGCGGGTAGGCGGAGCACGTCGTCGTTGCGAGCCAGGGACGCCCGTAGTGCTTCCTCCGCCCCGACGAGGTCACCTTGTTGCAGGCGCAGCGTGCCGCGGTTGTGCAGTTCGCGGGTGTCGAGCAGGGCGAGTTCGTCGGGGGCCTTTTCGGCGGCGAAGGTCGTCGCCGCGATGAGGAGTAGGGGAAGAAGCGATTTCATCGGATGGGCGTTCGGCGGGTGGAAAGAAGCGATTCGAGGACGATCAAAGCGAGGGCCAGGGAAAGGAACCATTCTTCGCGGGGGACGCCGCGGCGCGTCGCTCCCGTGCCATCGGTGCCCGCTTGAATGGCGAGGCGGAGGGCTTCCATGCCTTCCCCCGCTTGGCCGAGGCGTACGAAGCGGCCGCGGGTGATTTCGGCGACCTGGGTGAGGGTGGCTTCATCCAGTCGGCTGCGAATCTCTTCACCGCTGGAATCTTTGAGGGTGTCGGGCGAACCCAGCGCGCTGATCACGGTAATCGGGCCGCCCGCCGGTGTACCGACTCCGATGCTGTGGACCACCAACCCTTCGCGGGCGAGTTTCTTCGCCGCGTCGATACCGCCGGCCTCGAGGTCTTCCCCGTCGGTGAGCATCAAGACGAGCTTGCGGTTACGGTTCTTAGCGAAGGCCGCTTCGGCCTCTTCTAAGGCACGGCCGATGTCCGTACCAGGCACTTGGATGCTCGATGTATCCGTCTCTTCCAGCGTGCGAAAGAACGCGTCGTAGTCGCGGGTTAAGGGACACTGGAGGAAGGCTTGGCCGGAGAAAGCCACCAGGCCGACGCTGCCGGTGCCCTTGCGGCGCACGAAGTTCGCAATGGAAGCTTTGGCCCGTGCGAGGCGGTTGGGCCGCATATCCGCGACGAGCATCGACTTGGAGACATCGAGTACGAAGACCACATCTTCAGTGGTGGCGCGTTGCTCGGTGATTTCGACGCCCCAACGCGGCCCGGCCAAGGCGACGCCGATGAGGGCGATGGCGGTGGTGACCGCGAGGTCCTTGCTGAAGCGACGGGTCGAGGAGTAGCCGGCAGTCAGGCGACTTAAGAGGCGCTCGGCCGCAAAGGCCGCCAAGCCCTTGCGGCGGCGGTTCTCCGTCCAGCGCAGCCCAGCGAAGCCAGCAAGCGCGACGACAACGGCGACGGCGAGGAGCCAAGGGGTCTCAAAATGGAAGTCGGCGAAGTCCATGAATCAGGGCGCGCGCGGGCGGTAGAGCCCGAGGAGGAGTTCGGCGAGGAGTAGGGTGAAGGCGGCGACAATCCAAGCGTAGCGGTGGCTCTCGAAGGTGACGCTCTCGCGGATCTTCACCTCGGTCCGTTCGAGGCGATTAATTTCTTCGTAGACGCGGGAGAGCTCGTCCTTATCCAGGGCCCGGAAAAAGCGGCCGTTGGTCAGCTTCGCCATCTTCTCCAGCATTTCGTAGTTCGCTGGGTTGATGGTCTGCATCGGAATCGTCTTACCGAAGGGATCGCGGATAATTTTGCCCGTGCGGATGTCGAATTGCGGCAGCACAGTGGGCTCATTCTTGCCTAGACCGACCGTGTACATGCGGATGCCGAGGGCTGCTGCGAGTTCGGCCGATGGCACCGGCAGGATCGCCTTGCTCATGTTATCGTCGCCATCGGTGAGGAGAATGAGGACCTTCGAGTTCTTGCCCTTCAGGTTCTTCATTCGATCGAGCGCCATGGCCACGCCGTCGCCAATCGCCGTGCCGGCTTCGCGGATGATGCCGATGTGCATACGGTCGACACCCTTGCTGACCCAGTCCCGGTTAATGGTAATCGGGCTGAGGAGGTAGGGCTTGCCGGAGAAGACCACGGCGCCGATGCGGTCATCCGTCCGCTTCGTGATGAATTCCTGGATAACCGTGTAGCTCGCCTGCCAGCGGGTAACCTCTTCCCGCGGCGTGCTCATGTCTAAAGCCATCATCGACCACGAAAGGTCGACCACGAGCATGATGTCCAAGCCCTCGGTTTCCCGCTCGATTTCCTTACTGACGGTCCGGGGTCCGGCAATGGCGACAATCAGGGCCGCCACCGTGGCGAGACGCAGGAAGACGCGCAGCGAGCCGGTCGCTTCGCGCACGGGCGCGGACACGGCGCGCAAGAGGCCAACGTCGGGATAGAGTAGAGCCGCGGCTTGGCCGGATTTTCCACGCAACCACGAGTAGAGTGGGAGTAACGCGAGGAAGATCAGCACCCACGGGTGTTCGAATTCGAAGCCAAGTTCGTTCATGGGCGGGTCGGGGCTGGGGTGGCGAAGGCCCGGCGCGAGGCTTCGACGCGCTGGACGGCTTCGCGTACTTGCGCGATGAGGATGTCAGGGGCCGCAGTCGCACCCGCAAATTTCGCGAGGTCCGCGGTCTGTAAAGCGGTCAGTAAAAGGCTTTGGGCTGGCAGGTAAAGCGGTAGGGTTTCCAGCCGGGCGGCCAGTTCCTGCGTCGAGAGGCTAGCGGCAAGTTGCCCGTCGGTCGCCGCGAGGAAATCCCGGAGTCCATGCGACACCAGCGCAGCGGCGGCGGGACCGGCGGTGCGGGCAGCTTGTTGCAAGGTTTGTTCAAGAACCTGTTGCGCGGAGGTCAGCGGCGGCCGCTGGCGCCGGCGGCGGGCGACTTCTAGTAGCCCGAGGGTGATGATTAAGGCGATGCCGAAGGCCACGGCGCCCCAATAGGATTCCCACCAGCCCGGCGGAATCACGGCTTGCGGTCCTTGCAGCACCAGTGGGGTATCATCGGCTGCGAGGAAGATCATCGGCGGCGACGGCGCTCGAAGAAGCGGCTTAAGGTAGGAGCGACCGAGGCCTCGGCGTCGAGGCGAACAACATCGACGCCGGCCCGGCCTAAGGCGGCACCGGTCGCGGCGAGTCGGTCTTGGGCGGCCGCGGTGAAGCGGGCGCGGAGGCTAGCCGAACTGGTATCGACTTCACGGATCTCGCCGGTTTCGGCGTCTTCTAAGGCGACAATGCCGACGTCAGGCAGGATGTATTCGCGTTCGTCGACGAGTTGCACGCAAGCGGTGTCATGGCGGGCGTTAAGCTCGCCGACGGCGGCGGCCATAGCGTCCTCGCCTTCGGGGCCGGCCAGGAAGTCGGAAACGACGAAGACCATCGCCCGGCGCTTGAGGGCGCGGGCGAGGCGGCGCATCGGTGTGGCGAAAGCGGTTCGTTTTGCCAGCGGCGGGTGGTCGAGCACATCGCGGATGAGGCGGAGGACATGGCGGCGACCCTTCTTGGCGGGAATCCACAGTTCTTCACGGTCAGTGAAGAGGAGCAGGCCGACCTTATCGCCGGCCTTAAGGGCGGAGACAGCGAGCGCGGCGGCTACTTCCGCCGCGCGTTCGCGTAAGGTCACGCGGCCGGAGCCGAAGCCGGCGGAGCCAGAGATGTCGACCGCGAGTACCATCGTCAGTTCGCGTTCCTCGCGGTAGAGGCGGATGAACGGCTTCCCGGTGCGGGCGGTGACATTCCAGTCGAGCGCGCGCACGTCGTCGCCGGGCACATATTCGCGGAGCTCTTCGAAGTCGGTACCGCGACCCTTATAGCGCGAGAGGTAGGCGCCGACCATCGCGTCGTTGACCATGCGCATAGCCACAATCTCGACGCGCTGGGCGCGGCGGAGGGTGTCCTGGGCGGAAGTCGGGACGACGGGGTCCACGGGGCGTGGGCGGCGGGCGGATTAAGGGACCTTCACCGCGTCGAGTACGCGGCGGACGATGGCGTCAGCGTCGACGCCTTCGGCGTCCGCTTCATACGTGAGGATGAGGCGGTGACGGAGCACGTCGGGCGCGATATCCTTAATGTCCTGGGGGGTGACGTGGTCGCGGCCCTGCAGGAAGGCCCAAGCCTTGGCGGCGAGGGTCAGGTTAATCGTCGCACGCGGAGAGGCGCCGAACTGTACGAGTTTCTTTAAGTCTGGGCCGCCTTCGTGGTGGCCGCGGGTGGCGAGCACGAGCGAGACGATGTAGTCACGCACGGGGTCGGCGACATGGATGGCGTCGACTGCCTGGCGGGCTTCCATGATTTCCTGTTGGGAGATGACCGGGCTGACGTCGAGCTTCGGCGAAGTGGTCGCCATCGCGTCGAGGATTTTACGCTCTTCATCGCGGGTCGGGTAGCCGATGTTCAGCTTTAGCATGAAACGGTCGACCTGCGCTTCGGGCAGCGGGTAGGTACCCTCTTGGTCGATCGGGTTCTGCGTGGCGAGGACGAGGAACGGTGTCGGCAGGCGGTGGGTTTCACCGCCGAGCGTGACTTGGCGCTCTTGCATCGCTTCAAGTAGGGCCGACTGCACCTTGGCGGGCGCGCGGTTGATTTCGTCGGCGAGGATGAAGTTCGCGAAGATCGGGCCCTTCTTCACGCTGTATTCACCAGACTTCGGGTCGTAGATCAGCGTGCCGACGATGTCGGCAGGCAAAAGGTCGGGCGTGAACTGAATGCGCGCGAAGTTCGCCTGGACGGTTTGTGCGAGCGTGCGGACGGAGAGCGTCTTGGCGAGGCCGGGGACGCCCTCGAGGAGGACGTGGCCATTACCGAGGAGGCCGATGAGTAGGCGGTCGATCAGGTATTGCTGGCCGACGACGACGCGAGCGACCTGTTCACGGAGTCGCGGCACCCAAGTGCCGGCGGCGTTGATGGTATTAGACATGGGGGTGGGGTTAAATGGTGGGGGTGGCGCAAAAACCACGCGCAGCGGTTCTCCGCTCACTTCTGACCTGACAGCGTCCAGCGGACCCTGCTTCGTCTATCTACTTAGCAAGAGCTTTGGGACTTAACAACCGCCGCCTTAATAAAAGCGGCAAAAAGAGGGTGGGGGCGGTTCGGCTTGGACTGGAACTCTGGATGGAACTGAACTCCGACCATGAAGGGGTGGTCCTTGACCTCGACAATCTCCACCAGGCCGCTCTGGGGGTTGGTTCCGCCAACAATTAAGCCAGCCGCCTCCAGTTTTGAGCGATATGCGTCATTATACTCGAAGCGGTGGCGGTGGCGTTCCTGGATAAGGTCCTGGCCGTAGGCGGCGCGGGACTGGCTGCCCGGGGTTAGGGCGCAGTCGAATTGGCCAAGGCGCATGGTGCCGCCCTTGGTCACGACGCTCTTTTGCGACTCCATGAGATGGATGACCGGGTTCGGCGTCTGCGGGTTGAATTCCGTCGAATGCGCCTCCTTGAGGCCGAGGACGTGTCGGGCAAATTCAATGACAGTGATCTGCATGCCGAGGCAAAGTCCGTAGAAAGGAATCTTCCGTTCGCGAGCGAACTGAGCGGCGATGATTTTTCCTTCGATGCCGCGGTTACCGAAACCTCCGGGGACTAAAATACCGTCGAGGCCTTCGAGTTGCGCAGTGCCCTTCGTCTCGAGGTCTTCGGCGTCGATGCGCACGATTTCGACGGCCGCTTCGTTCGCGATTCCGCCGTGCACGATGGATTCGTAGACCGACTTATAAGCATCCTGGAGTTCGATGTATTTACCCACCACGCCGACGCGCACATGGTGCTTCGGTTCGAGGAGGCGGCGGACGATTTCGCGCCACGGCGCGATGTCGATGGGGCCGCACTGCAGACCGAGGCGCTTGACGACCACATCGTCGATCCGTTGTTCGGCGAGCTGCATGGGGAGCTCGTAGATGGAGTGCTCGACGTCGCGGCATTCGAACACGGACTCGAGGCCGACGTTGCAGTAAAGCGAGAGTTTCTGGCGGTTTTCTTCGCCAATCGGGCGGTCGGTGCGGCAGACCAGCAGGTCGGGCTGGATGCCGATTTCACGCAGTTTGGCGACGGATTGCTGCGAGGGCTTGGTCTTCAGTTCGCCGGCGGCTTTAATAAAAGGCACGAGCGTGCAATGGAGGAACACGACGTTCTCGCGGCCCGCGTCGTGTTGGAATTGGCGGAGCGCTTCGAGGAAGGGCAGGCCTTCGATGTCGCCGGTGGTGCCGCCGATTTCGGTGATGAGAACGTCGACGCCATCGCCGCCTTTGAGGATGCGGTCTTTGATTTCGTTCGTGATGTGCGGAATCACCTGGACGGTCTTACCGAGGTAGTCACCACGGCGCTCTTTTTGGATGACGGCTTCGTAGACTTGGCCGGAGCTCAGGCTGTTGAGGCGCGAGAGGACGCTGGAGGTAAAGCGTTCGTAGTGGCCGAGGTCGAGGTCAGTTTCGGCGCCATCGTTGAGCACGTAGACTTCGCCGTGCTGGTAGGGGCTCATGGTGCCCGGATCGACGTTGAGGTAGGGATCGAACTTCTGGATGCGGACCTTCAGTCCGCGGCATTCAAGGAGCGCACCGAGGGAGGCCGCGGTGAGGCCTTTGCCCAACGAGGAGATGACCCCTCCGGTGACAAAAATATACTTCATGAAAAAATAGGTCGGGCAGGGGGTAAATTCGGCAAAAAAGATAAGACCGGCTGGTCCGCGTGACGGTAGGCCGGTCTGGACTTTCATATGTCATTGGGACGCAAAAGAGAGGCAAGAGGTTTTTCCAGCACTTCACCCGTGCGGCTGGGGGGGCTTATGAGCGTTTTTTACGGCTCCCTCACCCCTGCCTTATACCTCCCCAGAACCCCCCGTCCGTGGTGGGCATGGGCCACTCTGCCGATTTGATGGTTCTTGCTCCTTAGACTCCGTCCCAAGCTCCCCTTTATGTCTGCAAGTTCCTGTTGCTCCTGCTGTCGTCCCTCCTCAATCGGGAAGAAGTTCGTCATGGCCCTTTCTGGCCTCGTCCTCGCCGGCTTCGTCCTCGGTCACATGACGGGCAACCTCCTGATGTTCAAGGGCCCCGAGGCCATCAACGCTTATGCGACCTGGCTGCACGCCAACCCCGGCCTCCTCTGGGGCGCGCGTATCGTGCTGATCCTCAGCACTATCGCTCATATTTGGGCTGGCATCCTATTGACCTTGGAAAACCGCGCCGCCCGCGAGGGTGGACCGGCCGTTGACGCGACCCGCCGGGCCAGCCTGTCCTCTCGCACGATGCCCTATTCGGGTTCCGTAATCTTGGCTTTTCTGGTCTTCCACCTTCTTCACTTCACCTTCCGGCAGATTGCCCTCGGTGGCGTCGATTTCGGGGACAACGTCTATAAGATGGTTATTGCTGGCTTCACCCAACCGGCCGTGGCCGTTTTCTACATCGTTAGCCTGATTCTACTCGGCCTGCACCTGAGCCATGGTATCAGCAGCGTCTTCCAAACCCTTGGCCTGCGCAATGAGCGCTGGCGCTCCCGCCTCGAAGGCGTCGCGAGCCTCTACGCCTGGATTGTCGTCCTTGGCTTCGTCTCCATCCCTCTCGCCGTCCTCTCCGGCTACCTGAAGTAAGTCCCATGAACCTCGACCCGAAGACTCCCGCCGGCCCGCTGGCCGACAAGTGGAACAACCATAAGGCGAAGCTCCGCCTGGTGAACCCGGCCAACCGCCGGAAGTACCACATCATCGTGGTCGGCTCTGGCCTCGCGGGCTCCGCCGCCGCCGCTTCCTTCGCTGAGATGGGCTATGAGGTTTCCTGTTTCTGCTACCAGGACAGCCCGCGCCGCGCGCACTCGATCGCCGCGCAGGGTGGAATCAACGCCGCCAAGAATTATCAGAACGACGGTGACAGCGTCCGCCGGCTCTTTCAGGACACCATCAAGGGCGGCGATTACCGCGCCCGCGAAGCGAATGTCTACCGCCTCGCGCAGGTCTCCACGAACATCATCGACCAGTGCGTCGCGCAAGGCGTGCCTTTCGCTCGTGAATACGGCGGCTTACTGGCCAACCGCTCCTTCGGTGGTGCGCAAGTTTCCCGCACCTTCTACGCCCGCGGCCAGACGGGTCAGCAGCTCCTCATCGGGGCGTACTCCGCGCTCTCCCGGCAGATCGGCCTCGGCACGGTGAAGATGTATACGCGCCATGAGATGCTCGACCTCGTCCTCGTCGACGGTAAGGCCAAGGGCATCGTCACGCGCGACCTCGTCACGGGCGCGGTCGAAGCTTGGTCCTCCGATGTGGTGGTCGTCTGCACCGGCGGCTACGGAAATGTCTTCTACCTCTCCACCAACGCCCAAGGTTGCAACGTCACCGCGACGTTCCGGGCCCACCGCCGTGGCGCCGGTTTTGCGAATCCTTGCTACACGCAGATTCACCCGACCTGCATTCCAGTGCATGGCGAAGACCAGTCCAAACTCACCTTGATGTCCGAGTCGCTTCGTAATGACGGTCGCGTCTGGGTGCCCAAGAATCAAGCCGACAGCACTAAGCCCGCCTCGGAGATTCCTGAGGAAGCCCGCGATTACTTCCTCGAACGTAAGTACCCGAGCTACGGTAATCTCGCCCCGCGTGATATCGCTTCGCGCGCCGCCAAGGAAGTCTGCGACGAAGGCCGCGGTGTCGGCCAGTTGGTGGACGGTCAGCGGCTCGGTGTTTACCTCGATTTCTCGGCGGCCATCAAGCGCCTCGGCGAAGCGGAAGTCCGTGCGCGCTACGGCAACTTGTTTGACATGTATGAGAACATCACGGGCGAGAACGCGTATCGTCAACCGATGCGTATTTTCCCAGCGGTGCACTATACGATGGGCGGTCTCTGGGTGGACTACAACCTGCAGTCCAACGTCCCCGGCCTCTTCGTCGGCGGTGAAGCGAACTTCTCCGACCACGGTGCCAACCGCCTCGGCGCCTCCGCGCTGATGCAGGGCTTGGCCGACGGCTATTTCGTCCTGCCTTACACGGTGACCGATTACCTCGCAGGCGAGAAGTCGGGGAGCCGCCCCGCCCAGGATGCACCGGAATTCCAGGCGGTCGTTAAAGACGTCAACGCCCGGGTGGCCAAACTCCTCTCGATCAATGGCACGAAGTCCCCGCGCTACTACCACAAGGCGCTCGGCAAAATCACTTGGGGGCAGTGCGGCATGGCCCGCGACAAGGCTGGCCTCGAGCAGGCTATTCGCGACCTGCAGGCCCTCCGCGAGGATTTCTGGAAGAACGTGAAGGTCGTCGGCTCCGGCGAGGCCCTCGCCCCTGAGCTCGAGCGCGCGGGTCGCGTGGCCGACTTCCTCGACTTCGGCATCATGATGTGCCTCGACGCCCTCACGCGCGAAGAATCCTGCGGCGGTCACTTCCGCACGGAGTATCAGGACGCCGGCGAAGCCAAGCGCGATGACGCCGCCTTTGCCCACGCGGCCGTCTGGGAATGGCAGGGCGATGGCCAGTTGCCAGCCCGGCATATCGAACCCCTCGTTTACGAGGAGACCCAACTCTCCACCCGCTCTTACAAGTAATCACCATGGTCCAGGACAACGGAAAAGAACACACCCTCGCGCTCAAACTGCGCGTCTGGCGCCAGCGCCGCGGGCAACCCGGCGCCTTCGAAGAGCATGCCCTCCCGGCCGTGCCGACGTCGGCCTCGTTCCTTGAGATGATGGATATGCTCAACGAGCAGCTCATCAAGGCAGGCAAGGACACCTTCGCCTTCGACCACGACTGCCGCGAAGGCATCTGTGGGATGTGCTCGATGACGATTAACGGCATGCCCCACGGCCCGATTCCGGGCGTGACGACTTGCCAACTGCACATGCGCAACTTCCGCGATGGCGAGACGATCACCGTCGAGCCATGGCGCGCCCGCGCCTTCCCCGTGCTCAAGGACTTGGCTGTCGACCGTTCCGCTTTCGACAAGGTCATCCAGTCCGGCGGCTTTATCACCGTCCGCACCGGCTCCGCGCCCGAAGCCAATAGCATCCCGGTGCCCAAGCCCATCGCCGATGAGGCGATGGACGCCGCCGAGTGCATCGGTTGCGGTGCTTGCGTCGCCTCCTGTAAGAATGGTTCCGCGATGCTCTTCGTCGGTGCCAAGATCAACCACCTGAATATTCTCCCGCAAGGCCAAGCGGAGCGCGACCGTCGTACCCTCGCCATGGTGAAGACGATGGACGACGCGGGTTTCGGCAACTGCACCAATTACGGCGAGTGCCAGGCGCATTGTCCGAAGAGCATCACGCTCGACGTCATCGCCAAGCTGAACCGCGACTACCTCCGGGCCCGCGTGAAGGAGTTCTTCTCTTCCACGGGTAAGCCTTCCAAGGGCGGAGACTAAAAAGGCCGAGCCCCGGTGGGGCTCACCGACCAACGAAAAGGGACGTCCAGTGGACGTCCCTTTTGCTTACTAAGCCGCGCAACCTTAGTCGCTGTCTTGGGCGACTTGGTCGTTCGCCTTGGTGATGAGCACGCGGTTATTGCCGTTGGCCATCTGCAGCGCGTTCGTGAAGAGGTTGAGCTCGGCGGGGTCGTTGAGCGTGATCTCGTAGACGAGCTCGGTCATCATGCCTGCCTGGATGGTCTCGGCCGAGGTCAGCTCATGGCTGAGGACGAACTGCTTGAACGGTTCGGCGAAGGCTTGGTCGTAGTTCAGGTCATTGCCGACGCGGATGCGGAGGACGTGTGAGGCGCGCTTGCTGCCGAAGATCGTGATGGTTCCGAGGACGTAGATGACAGCGCAGACGAGCGGCACAGTGATAAGGGCCAATTCATACTGGCGCGCCCCGACGGCTAGGCCGGTCGCCATGGCGAAGAAGATGAAGCCGATGTCGCGGGCCTGCGAGACGGTCCGGCGGAAGCGGATGATGGAGAAGGCGGCAAACATACCGAAGGCCATCTCTTTGTTCCCGTGTACCACCATGATCACCATGGTCACGACCGTGCCGAGGATGATGAGGGTGTTGACGTAGTCCTGCGAATACTTCGTACCGCGGTAGGTAACTTTATAGAGCAGCGCGATCAGGCTGTTCAGGACGAAGCTGAAGAGGATGGCGAAGACGATCTCCTTCGCGGCAGGGGTTTGCAGTTGGGCGCTGGGGGCGAAAAGGGCATCGATGATACCGTCGCTATCGGCGACGGATTGGGCTTGGGCGGCGAAGAGGGGGAGGAGCATAGTAAGGGTGGGGGAAAGGGGGTTAGGCGGCGAAAGCGAGGTGGCGGCCAGCGATGCGCAAGCCTTCGCTGTATTTACTGAATTGGTGGGGGTAGAGTTTCAGCCGGCTCAAGTGCGAGGCAAAGGTGTAGGGCACGGCACCCGCGCCTTTGACTTCCATGATGCAGTGGTCGGCCGGCAGGACGTATTGGTTGAACTTCCGGTCGTCGGCCACGGGGGTGAGGTCATCGAAGCGGACCGCGACATCATGATCAAAAGTCACGCGGAGCGCTTCGTGGCCGAGCGCGTCTTCCTCCGGGAGGTGGAGGAAGTAGGCGTGGCGGTCGTAGCGCATCACGCAGCTGGGGCGGAACTCTTCGAGGGCACGAAGGCGTTGGATTTCGGCCACGATGCGGAGGTCGTGCACGGAGAAAGAGGCATCCGGGGCCGCGCCTTGGGTCACGGCGAGTGCTTGCGCCAGCGTTGTCTGGATACGGCGTTTCACCCCTCGGCCGTCGGACTTATGTTTCACCTCAATAAAACTCGTGGGCGGGATGGCGCCGTCATCGGAGCCGTAGACGCGGACGCGGAGTTTGCGGCGCGAGGGGACGCCCCGCCAGTTATCCCAGTAGCAACGCAGGTCGGGCGCGTCGTAGTAGAGGCTGATGATGGGGTAGTGCCCATCGGAGCCACCATGGGTATCGGCGAGCAACTGGTCGGCCAGCTGTCCGAGGAGCTCATCGCGCTGGCTGCGGCGGATGAGGAATTTATACTCGAAGCGGTCGGCGGTATCCATGGGCTTAGGGCAGGCGCGTGACGGTGAGGCTGCTGCGGTCGGCCCAGAGTTCGCCGGCTTCGCCCCGTAGTTCGATGACCAAGGTGGGGTCGGCATCGGTGACGGTGAAATCGACGCTGACGGTTTTCCAAGGGGTGTCGCCGAGGAGGGGAGGGTTCTTGGCGTTATCGCCGCCACCCACGCCAGAGACGCGGAGGCGGCCGCCCTTGGCGTTATCGCCGGCACCCGCTTTCACGCCCTTCCACTGGAGCTTGCCCTCGAAGCGGTAGCGGCCAGGCGAGAGCGAGAGCGGTAGGCGCCAGTCGGCCCCTTTCTCCGCCCCGACTTTTACGTAGAGGCAATCCTTGCCGCCGAGGTTCACTTCCTTGGCTTCGCCCTTGTCGGTCGACCAGACCCAAACGTAGTTCGCCGCGCCGAGGACGGCTCTGCCGCCGGCGCCGCGGAGGCGGTAGGCGTCTTCGACCTGGGCCTTGACGCAGTCGAGGCGGGCCTTGAGCTGCCCGGCGGCGTCCTTACCCCGTTGCTCGAAGCGTTTGGATTCTTCGGGGTCGATGGGTTTCAGCTTCAACTTGAGGTCGGCGGCGATTTCGTTCGCCCGGCGCGGCCAGTCGATGGGCCGGAGGACCTTTTCGTAGACGCCGAAGAACTGGGTGCGGGCCCGTTCGCGCATGGTCTTGTCGAAGAGGAGGGCGTTGGGCACAGCCTTGGCCGGCGGTTTGAAGATATACCAGCGGGAATCACCATAGACTTGATCCATCCCGTGGAGGAGGAAGTAGAACTTCCCGGACCCGGGGTCTTCGTAGATGCGGTAGTTGTTTTGGTTGAAGGAATACCCGTCCCAGTGGCAGAGCACCTGCTCTAGCGCGAGGTGCCGGAAGTACGCGTCGATATCCAGGATCTTATCCATGCGCTGGAGGCGCTTGGCGGGGTCCGGTTCACCGATGGCCCCGCAGAATTCGAGTAGGCGGGATTTTTCGGCCGGGTCGCCTTTATCGACTTCAAGGTTGGGGTTGATCTCGTTGAGGAAGCCCCCGTCATACAGGTGACCGCTGGTGTTCTTGAAGAAATAGCTCAGGAGTTCGCCATTGAAGCCTTCTTTGAGCACATAGGTTCCGAGGACCTTGTTATTGAGCGTCACATAGGCATGCGTGCAGCGCGAAGCCACGATGCCGGCCTTGCGGGACATCTCGCCCGCGATCTGCTCGTGCAGCATGGTGCCGTCCTGGGCGCAGTTATTGAGCTGAAACTTTGAGCTACCACGGAACTCCTGGTCCTTCTTAACCTTGTCGGTTCGGATGGAAAACCCCGGGCGGTCTTCGTTGATTTGCCGGAAGCTGCCGGCGGAGCCTTTGAGTTTGAGCGAGCAGTTCTCCAGCGTCTGGCCGTTGGTTTCCTTCAGAGTGAATTTGACGAGGGAGCGGGGGTCTTTGGCTAGGGCCGCCATACTTTCCGGGGGAATGAGTAGCGTCAGGCGCGGGACGAAGCCCGCGAAGAGGGCGTCTGGGAGGAGGTCGGGCGTCTTTGGGCCAATGACCGGGGCGGCGGGGACATCCGGCGCGCCGATGACGGGAGTCGCGGGCGCGGTTTGGGCGGAGGCCGCCGCCGTTAGGCATAGCCATGCCCACCACACGTTAACAGAACGTGACAGGGCGGAAGGAGTGGCGGTAAACGGGACCAAGCTGAGGTGGGCTAGGAAACGTCAAAATGGCTCTGGGATTTAAGGGAGTCAACCCCTTGGAGCGATGGGCAATAAGGTCTTTCCTTTATGAGGGACTCTGAAACTTTCTTGCTCAGTCGGGCGACTCAAGGGAGTCGCACCAATTGCACGCTGCTCCGATCAAGCCAGAGTTCGCCCGCGACGCCCGCCGGGAGTTCTACAATAATTGTAGGGTCGTTCTCGGTCACCGTGAAGTCGAGGGTCGTGGACTTCCAGGGGCTATCCCCGAGGAAGGTCTGATTCGTGGCGGCAGTCACATTGCCGGACAGGCGGAGGCGCGCCCCTTTCGCGCCTTCACCGCTACCGGCCTTAATCCCCTTGTGCTGAACTTTTGCTTCCAGGCGGTATCGGCCGGGGCCTAAGCAAAGCGCGAGCCGTAACTCCGCGCGGCCCCCGGCGCCGGCCTGCAGGTAAAAGCACCCCTTCCCGGCGACGGTGGTTTCCTTGGCTTCACCTTTGTCGGCCGAGGGGACCCAGAGGTAATTGCCGAGGGCAGCCTTGCCGCCACTCGGTGAGCGGAGGCGGTAGGCGTCTTCGAATTGCGCCTTCACGAAATCCATCCGGGCGCGGACTTGCTTGGCGCCATCCTTGCCGCGTTGCTCGAAGCTCTTGGCCTCCGCGGCATCGATGGATTGCAGCTTGGACTTAAGTTCCGCGGCTACCTGTTCGGTCCGCCGACCCCAATCGATGGGCCGGATGACCTTTTCGTAGACGAGGAAGCTTTGCTGGCGGAAGCGCTCGCGGAGGGCGGGGGCATCCTTGGAGGTCCAGAGCGCTTGCGACACGGCGGTGACGCTGGCGCCGGGGTAGAGGGGGGCATTGACTGGCGAGGAGTGGATGTAGGCCCGTGGACTGCTCTGCCCCCAAGAGTCGATACCGAACATGTTATCCATGCCGTGCATGATGAAGACGAACTTACCATCATCGACGTTTTCGTAGACCCGGTAGTTATTGGCTCGGTAGGAATAACCGTCCCCGTGCACCATGATGTTTTCCATCACGAGGTGCCGGAGGTAGGCATCGATATCCAAGATCTTGCTGATGCGGGCGGTGCGCTTGGCGGCATCGGGTTCGCCGAGGGCCCACGCAAACTCGGTCAGTCGCGACTTCTCGGCGGGATCGCCCTGATCGCACTCGAGGTTGGGGTTAATGTCTTGGTGCAGACCGCCGTCGTAAAGGTGGCCGGTGGGGTTCTTGAAAAAGTAGCGGAGGAATTCGGTATTAAAGCCTTCCTTTAAGACGTACGTGCCTTGGACCTTCCCATTGAGGGTGACGAAGGCATGGGTGCAGCGCGACGCCGGGATGCCGGCCTTGCGGGCCATCTCGCCAGCGATTTGCTCATGCAGGTAGGTATTATCTTGGGCGCAGTTATTGAGCTGGAATTTAGCGATGCCCCGAAACTCCTGCGTCTTTTTAACCTTATCGGTGCGAATCGAAAGCCCCGGGCGGTCTTGGTTAATTTGGCGGAGGCTTCCGACGGAGCCTTTGATTTTGACCGAGCAGTTTTCCAAAGTTACGCCGCCGACTTCTTTCATCGTCATCGGGACGAGCGTCCGCGGGTCCTGCAGGAGCTTGGCGATATTCTCCGGCGTGATGGTTAACTGGAGGTGCGGGACGAACCCGGCGAAGAGCGCGTCGTTCGGCAGGTCGGGAGCTTTCGGTCCCGGTGCCAGCACGGGCGGAACATCCGGTGCCCCGATGACGGGCGTGTCGGCGGCCGGCAGCGCTACGCTGGCCCAAGCAGAGGCCAAGCCGAGCATCAGGAGTCGAGTGGAGGGCAGGGGCAACACGCGCGGGGTCCGTGCATTCCATGCAGTCCGCGGGCGTAGTCAACCCGGCGGGTCTAGGGCATTTCATTGAGTGGCGTATTGCCTCCGGTGGGGGAGGTTCTCATAAGACGGCATGCGTTCGTTCCTCGCCCTTTCCGCCTTAACCACGGTCTGCCTGTTTTCCGGTTGCTCAGGCTCGCCCTATGCCCCGGCCGCCCAGGCCGCTTCGGGCCTGCACGATGGCTTGGTCCTCGTGGCGCCGGCCAAAGGCACGGTCATCATGCGCAGCCCGGCCAACAAGGTCGCACTGCTCAAGGTTGCTTCTTACACCGAGCGGGGCACGACCCTCGAAACCCCCGCCGCCGCGGCCGCTTCGTTCAGCCTCTTCAATGGCGTCGCGGGCACGCTGCAGGAAAATTCCGGCCTGCGGTTCCTCACCCTCCTCGGCGAGCCCGAGGGTCACAGCAATCCTTACCGCGTCGAAACGGGCGACGGTAATTACGAGCGTGGCTATTCGATTATTGAGATGGAACTGCAGCGCGGCGGCCTCGACCTCGAGACGGGCTGGCTCAGCGCGCGTAGTGTTTGCGTGGTGCGCACCGAGGTGGGGCTCGTGAAATACGTGGCCGGCACGGTGGAGATCCGGCTGAGCCGTAATATCTCCGGCGAACCCGTCTTGACGGTGACCTGCCCGCGCGGCTCGGCGGAGGTTTCTTATGCGAACTTCACCAAGGACGCGGCCTTCACTAAGGCGGTCGTTCGTGGTGGGTATATTCAGATTACGCAGAACCAGGTCGCCGGTCGCACCACGGTCGTCGCGGGCGATGTCGCTCCAGCCAAGCCAGTGTCGGCGAAGGATGTTCCGGCTGCTAAGTAAGCCTTAGCCTAAGCCTAGTCCGGCGACGCTTTCGGCGAGTCCGCCGCGGCGGGCACGGGCTAGCCAAGTGTGTTCGAATCGTTCCCGCAGTTCGCGGGCCGCCGGGGCGTTCAGCGGTTGACCGGAGGCCCGCCGGAGTCCGGCGCGCGCTAGCTCGAGACCTACCGAGAGTTCGGTGCGTACGCGGTTATCTTGAATGGCGCCGACGAGGCCGGCGCTCTCCTCGAGGTAAGCCAGCGAGCGCGTAATTTCTTCGGGGGTGACGCCCGCGACGAAGCCCGCGAGGGCGGCGGGTTGGGCGGTGAGGAAATCCCAACTGAGGCTCTTGTTGCGATTGGCTTTGGCGATTTGGTTATCGAGCTGCCCCAGGTGTGTGAGCGCCGCGGCGACCGCGCGCGCGTCGTCGTCGAGGTCACCGAGGACGCGGCAGGCGGCGACTGCATTGGGCTTCTGGTTGGCGGTGAAGCTCCAAGCTTGGGCTAAGCCCGCGGCCATCGGTAGCCACGCCGTCGGCCATGGTTGGTGCGTGCCGTTGTCCCCCCAGGTGGTCACGAGCACGCCGCGGGCGCCGTGTTGGCGGGCGGCGCCGATCGCTTCAGCCTGATTCGTGAGCGCGTTGTCGAGTCGACCCGTAAAACTTTGCCAAGCGCTGGTGCCCGGAGCGACGAGGTAGGCGCGGCCGAGTTCTTGCAGTCGTCCACACTGCGTCTGAAACGGATGCCCCGCGTCGTAACCCCAAACCACGGGTAACGCGTCCTGCGGGGCGTCTTGCGCAAGGGCAAGATCCTCGAGCAGAATATCGCCCCAGAACTGCGGGGTGTGTCCACGCTCCGTGGCGAGGGCACAGAGTTTGTGTAGATGGTCTAGGTAGACGCGGTGTTTTCCCTGCGCGGCGACGGCTTCTTTACTGTGGCCTTGCCCGAGCTCCCACGGTTCGTCGCCGCCGATGTTTACTTGGCGGCTACGGAAACAGGGTAGGTAGTCGTCGAGCAGGCTGGCCACGAAAGCCAAAGACGCGTCGTCCGGCTTCAGTGTGCCGGGAAATTCTTTGAACTGTCCGGTCAGCGGGTGGATCCAGCCTTGGGGGCATTCGGCGAGCGCTCGGTAACGTGGGTGGCGCAGCCAGCGCTCCATGTGCCCGAAGGTATTGAGGTTTGGGACGAGTTCGATGCCGAGCGCCGCGCAAGCTGCGTCGAGTTCGCGGATCTCCGCCGGCGTCAGGGGTGAGGCGTCCTGCCAAGCATCCTCGTGGCCAGGGAACGCGAAGGTGTGTTCGACGTAGAGTTGGAGTTGGTTGACGCGTAGTTGTCCGAGTGCGCGGATAAGCGCGAGCAGCTCGGCTTGCGTCGGCACTTTACAGCGGGACACATCGAGCATGAACCCACGCACCGGGAGGTCGGGGCCGTCGAGCATCTCGAGGCAGGGCAGGGCGTCCGGGTTCTGTGCGTGGATTTGCCGCAGCGTCTGCGCACCGTAGAGGAGGCCAGCGGCGGAGCTGGCCTGGAGTTCGATGCCGGCCGGGGAGATTTTGAGGGCGTAGCTTTCGGCCTGCAGAATCTCGACCTCGGTGATTCGGCAAGGTGCACTGGAGTGGGCCGCGAGCGCCGCTTGGGCTTCGGCGATGGTCGTCGGAAGACTGGCCAGAAATTGGGCCGTGGGGTGGGGTTGGGTCGGCACCACTAAGAAGCCGTCACGCTGGCTCAATTCCCGAGGCCGGGGAAAAAGCGTGGGCAGGGCAGCAGGCATAATCGGAGGGTTAGGCCTGTTTAACGCTCGGGCAAGCCCTCCGTGGGCCCCTTTTATCGTTCGGTCTTGGAACAAGGAGCGAAAACCCTACATCTACACCTTCTACCCCCCGCATCCTATGGTACGCCCCACCCTGAGTCTCCTGTTCTTCGCTGCTGCCGCCCACGCGGTGCCCGAAGGCTTCACTATCCGTGAATTCGTCGGCACCACCCAGGAGCCTGAGATCTACCCGACGGCCGTTGCGGCCGCCGCTAACGGCGACGTTTATATTTCGTCCGACAAAAATGGTTCGCTCGGCCACATCAAGGGGATGGGCCGCATCCTCCTCGCCCGCGACACCAAGGGGGCCGGTCAGGCCGACGTGATGATCGAGTACGCCAAGGTGGAGTCGCCGCGCGGCGGCCACTGGGTGGGCGGCGTGTTCTATTTGGTGAACCCCCCTTTCCTCACTGCCTTCCGGGACAAGGATGGCGACGGCAAGGCCGATGAACAGATTCTTTTGGTCGATGGCCTCGGCGGCGGGATTGAACACCCCCGCGGCGCTGACCACACCACCAACGGTTGCCGCATGGGCATCGATGGCTGGCTCTATATTTCGGTCGGCGACTTCGGCGCTGGTAACGAAAAGGAAAAGGCTGGCGCCAAGGGCCGCGACGGTAAGCGCGTGACGCTCTACGGCGGCGGTGTGATGCGCATTCGCCCCGATGGCTCTGAGTTGGAAATCTACACCGAGATGACCCGCAATATCTGCGATACGGCCATCTCCCCGACGCTCGACCTCTTCTCCCGCGATAACACCAATGACGGTAAGGGTTGGAACACACGCTTCCACCACTTCACGGCCCTCGCTAACGCTGGCTACCCTCGTCTATACAAGAATTTCGATGACGAAACGGCCCGCCCGTTGGCGGACTACGGTGGCGGTTCTGGCACGGGCGGTCTCTACCTCAGCGAGCCTGGCTTCCCCAAGGGTTGGGGCGAAACGCTCTTCACCTGCGATTGGACCACGGGCACGATTCACAATCACCCGATCAAGCAGTTCGAAGCGACGTTCATCACCCAGCAGCAGACTTTCCATAAGGTTAAGAACGCGACGGATATCGACGTCGACGGCAGCTCTCGCCTCTACATCGCTGACTGGCGCGCGGGTGGCTTCAGCTACCTCGGTAAGGGCAAGCAGCAGGGCATGATCCAGCAGGTCGTCGCCAACGGCGTGACCCCGAATAAGTATGTGGACGTGAACAAGGTCTCGGATGCGGAGCTCGTTAAGTTGCTCGCCTCTGATAGCGCCGTGCAGCGCCTCGAAGCCTCGCGTCGTCTCATCGACATCAAGAAGAGCGACCAAGCCCCCGCCGTCCTCGCTCTGGCTGCCGCCAGCAAGGCGCACCTCTATCACCGCGTCGCCGCAATCTTCACCTACAAGCAGATGCTTGGTAAGGACGCGACCCCGGGCCTAGTTGGCCTCACCAAGGATGACGCTGTCCGCGAGTTCGCCCTCCGCGCCCTCGCTGACCGTACCTCCGAAATCGCGGGCGTCCCCGTGCAGCCGTTCCTTGATGGCCTCAAGGATGCCAACCCGCGCGTCCGTCTGCAGGCCCTCGTCGGTCTCCAGCGCCTCGGCGCCAAGGATGCCGCGGGTGCCATCGTCGACGCCGCCTCCACCTGGCCGGTCGACGAGTCCAAGGTCGAGGAAGGCGCGCACTACCGCCTCCCGCATACGGCCATCGCCGCCCTCGGTCACCTCGGCCATGCTAAGCCCATCATCGAAGCGGCCAAGGATCCAGCAAAGCGTTATATTGCCTTCCGCTCTCTGCAGCTGATCCACACCAACGACTCGGTGGACGGCCTCATCGCCCTCAGCACGACGGGTGATGCTGCCCTCCGTGCTGGCGCCATTGGTGCCCTCGCTCGCCTCTACCACGTTGAGAAGCCTTGGAACTATAAGGATTGGTGGAGCACCCGTCCGGATGACCGTGGCCCTTACTTCATCCCAGCCGAATGGGAAGCCACCCCGCGCATCAAGGACGCCATCGAAGCCGCTTACGCCAAGCTCC
>CAMDWM010000002.1:0-64500 GCA_945878755.1 Akkermansia muciniphila | reverse complement strand
CGATCGAGGTATTCCGAGACCCACTTTGCGTGGACGTCCCGATTGCGCAGGATTTTCTTATCCGTAAAAGAACGGACGTAGAGCCGTTCCAAGGCCCGATGGTAGCTGAGGCAGGCGGCCCCAATGCGCTTGAGGTCTTTGACTTGGGCTTCGGAGAGCGGCCAAGGCTCTGGCGAAAGCTTCCAGATCTTGTCCGCGAAGAGCGGCTGATCGAGGAGCTTGGAGCGCAGGGTAGCTTGGCTGGGCATGGGGACGAGGTGAAGACGCTTAGTCTTCGATCTTGATGTCCTTATTGCGCGTGCGGGGGCCGCCTGCGCGGAGCCAGCCGTTGATGAAGGCGTCGATATCACCATCCATCACTGCCTGAATATTGCCGGTCTCAACGCCGGTGCGGAGATCCTTCACCATCTGGTAAGGCTGGAAAACGTAGGATCGAATCTGATTACCCCAGCCGATATCACCCTTTTCGCCGTAGTACTTCTCCATCTCGGCGCGCTTGTCGTCGAGGGTCTTTTCGTAGATACGGGCGCGGAGGATCTTCATCGCCAAGGCCCGGTTCTTGACCTGCGAGCGTTCGCGTTGGCAAGCCACCACGATGCCGGTGGGGATGTGTGTGAGGCGGACCGCTGATTCGGTCTTATTAACGTGCTGGCCGCCTTTACCGCTGGAGCGATAGACGTCGACCCGGAGGTCAGCTTCTTCAATTTCGATTTCAATGTCGTCGTCGATTTCGGCGACCACGTCGACGGAGGCGAACGACGTGTGGCGACGCGCATTCGCGTCGAAAGGGGAGATACGGACGAGCCGATGGACGCCACGTTCGGCCTTGATGTAACCGTAGGCGTTAGGGCCTTCGAGGCGGAAGGTCGCTTGGCTGATACCCGCGCCTTCGCCTTCGGCGACGTCTTCGATTTCAACCTTGAAGCCGCGGCGTTCGGCCCAGCGGGTATACATGCGGAAGAGTAGATCAGCCCAGTCGTTGGATTCCGTACCGCCCGCGCCGGCCTTCACGGTGACGATGGCGTTAGACTTGTCATGCAAGCCGGAAAGGAAGGAGGCAATTTCGAGTTCGGCGACTTCAGCCAGCATGTCGCTGGCGAGGGTGCGCAGCTCTTCGACCTCGGCGTCGGCGGAGCCGTCGGGAGACTCGACGATTAGTTCGGCCAAGGTCTTGGCATCCTCGAGTCTCCGGCGAAAGATAATTTGGGGGCTGATGATCGTCTTATAGCTGTTGCACTCGGAGATGACCTTCTGAGCGGACTTCTGGCTATCCCAGAAGTTAGGGACAGTCATCTGTTCTTCCAGCTTACCAATCAATACCTGCTTGCCGGCGACATCTAGGAACTTCCAGAGGTAGCCGGAGCGGCGCTCAACCTCCTCAAGATGGGCACGGATTTCAGGGGGGATATACATGGACGAAGAGCGGGAAGGCCGAAGAGACCCTTGGAACAAGGGGAAAGAAGGGGATAGGGGGGCTCCCCTTGTTTTTCAATGGCATTGTTGATTTACTGCACCCGCTGCAACGCTTCTGGCTGGCCCGAGGTGACGAAGCGCGCGGGGAAAGACACGGTAAATAACCCACGCCAGACGCTTGCGCCCGCCTGCTTGAGGGGCATACCTGACAGCATGTCATTTCTTGAAGGCCTTAGCTTCAGTCAGATTGCCGGCCCCGACCCCGAAAGACGCATACTCGCGAACGGCTTGGAGGTCATCTACGTGCACCGTCCGCACATTGGCTTATGTACGGTCCAGGCATGGGTGCGGACTGGGAGCGCACAGGAAGGGCGCTGGGAAGGCTCCGGCATTTCGCATTACCTAGAACACATGGTCTTTAAGGGCACTGGGCGTTTTACGAACCGTGAACTGACCGAAGCCGTCCACCGTTCGGGCGGTAATTCCAACGCCTACACCACCTTTGATCGCACCGTCTACCACATCGATGCGCCGCAGGAGGGCTTTGAAGCCGCGATGGAGGCTTTGTCCGAGATGGTCTTCGACCCGTTGATTTCTGACGCGGACTGCAAGATGGAGCGCGAGGTAATCCTCCGCGAAATCGCGATGCGCGATGATGAGCACGACAGCATTTTGGCTGAGCAGGTGCTGGCAGAGACCTTGCGGAATCACCCGATGCGTCATCCGATTATCGGACACCGCGAACTCTTTATCCGGATTACACCCGAGGATCTCCGGGCCTATCATGCCGGTCGCTACACCCCGAGTAATGTCGTGCTCGCTCTGGGTGGCTCCATGGAGCCAGAGGAAGCTTTTGCTTCAGCGGAACGTTGGTTTGCGCGCTTCTCCCGTCGCCCAGGCCTCGAGGTGATTCCCGCCTTTGAACCGCCCCAAGCGGGCCCCCGCCGCTGTGACTTGGTTCGCGATGTCTCGACCACTAAGGGCGTGGCGACGTGGCGTGTCCCGGGCTTCTTCGAGCAAGGTCGAGCGCCGCTGGACTTATGCCTCGGTGTCCTGGGTTCTGGGAACAGCTCCTTGCTTTGGGATGAGCTCCGGGAGAAGCGCAAACTCGTGCATGCGATCGATGCCCAAGTCATGGGTATCCGCGATGTCGGCTTAGCCTGGTTGAGCTGGATTGGCGATGCCGGCACCGATGCGGCGGCAGTTGAGCGGGCTTATTTTGAAGTCATCGATGGACTTCTCCAGAAAGGCGTTTCGCAAACCCAATTGGATAAGGTGCGCCGTCAGTCCGTCGTCGCGATGGTCAACGGCCTGAAGAACATCCATGCCGCCGTGGCGCGTTATGGTTACGCCGCGTGTGTGGGCCATGATATCTCTTGGCCGCGCCGCGGCGTCGAGGAACTCGCCAAAGTCACGCCGGAAGAACTCACTAAGTCTGCCCGGCAGTGGTTGAAGCCCGAGACCGTGACCCAAGCGACCATGCGCGGACAGAAGGCCGCAGAAGTCGTGCTAGCTCGGCGCCCGACGCCTGCTTCCGAAACCTTTGAACTCATCACGCTCGCAAACGGCGTCCGCGTCCTCCTGCAGCCTGATGAAGCCATCCCCAAGGCGGGCTTCGGGGTGTTTGTGGCGGCTGGCACGGCTTACGAAGAGGCCAGCAAGCGTGGGACTACTGGTTTGTTATCGACCTTGCTCACCCGTGATACGGCCAAGCGCACTAAAGAAGAAGTTGCGAGTCAGGTCGATGCGATGGGGGCAACGTTTGCGGATTACGGTTCGCAAATCACCTGCGGCGTTTGGGGCGAAGCCCTGAGCTCGGACTTCGCGAAGATTGCGGAGCTCGTCACCGACGGGGTACTCTGCCCTAAGTTATTACCCGAAACCTTTGAAACGGAACGCTCCGCCGCCATCGCGGCCTGTCGTGAGGCCGAGGACGATATTGTCGAAAAAGCACGCCTGCGTCTCCTACAGCAGTTCTTCGGTGACCACCCCCTCGGCGTCGATGCTTCGGGGACACCGGAGACTTTAGCGGCGATTGCGACTGCCGATTTGGCGAGCTTACATCAGCAACTCGTCGTGGCAGGTAATCTGGTGGTGGGCATCAGCGGTTCCTACGATCGCCAGATGGCCTTGGACTTCGTCAAGGCCCGCTTCGGGCATCTCCCTAAGGTTGGCTTTGACACCAAAGGGTTAACCACCCACGCCCCGCGGAAAGCCCAAAGTGAGCGCCATGAAGCGGTCGGAGAGCAGGCCGTTGTTTGCGTGGCCTACCCGCATTGCGGCTTCGGCCCCGACCTCGTGACATCCGCTAACATTGCGGAAGAATTACTCAGCGGCATGGCCAGTGGCCTCTTCCATCGCGTCCGCGAGGAGAAGGGGTTGGCCTATTTCGTTGGGGCGACCCGCGTCGAGACCGTCGACCAAGGCATGTTCTACTTGTATGCCGGCACCACGGCCGAAGCTGCGCAAGAAGTCCTCCAGGAAATGGAGTCCGAACTCGTACGCCTCCGTAAAGGCCAGTTTAAGCCGGAGGAAATTGAAGACGCTAAGCGTCGCCTGCGAGTGAGCCGTCGCCAGGGCCGTCAATCCGCCGGTACGCGGATGCAGAATGCCATGGTGCGCGAACTGGTCGGATTGGGCGCTAACTTCGATGCCGAGTGGGATCGACGCATGGCCGCAACGGATGGACGGTCCGTCCAGTCTTTTGCTCAGCGCTATCTTGATCCCCAACTCGCGCAGACTTTAGTCGTCCTGCCTAAAAAGGTTTAGCCTTCGCTAAACGCCCGTCGCCCCCAATAAGCAGCGAGCAGTCCGGGGATAGCGAGGGCCAGTGCGAAGAGGAAGTAGTGGGCGTAGCCGAGCTGTTGGGCCAGGCTGCCGGCCCACAATCCCGGCAGGTAGCTGGCTACTAAAGCGATGGTCGAGAGCAGGGCATAACGGGTGGCCGCTTCTTCGCCGGCGGCCATTTTCATCATCGCCAGAAGTAACGCGCAGAGCCCGGCACCGTAAGCGAAATATTCGATGAAGAAGAGTGCGCTGATGGTCGGTAGGTTAACTAGCGGGTTGGCGGCTAGCCAGGCGATGCCCAGCAAGGGCAAGTGCATGAGCAAGCCTAGCGGGAGCAGCGACTTTGCTAAGCCACGCTGGGTGACGATGAACGACCCAAAGAGCCCGCCGAGGGCTAGGCCCAATATAGCCGTGGGGATACGCAGCACCGCATAGGTTTCGTTACCGAGGGCCAAGCCCCCTTCGGCAGCGGTAGAGATTGCGAATAAAGGCAGCACTCGTGCCATGTGGATTTCACTTGCGCGATAGAAGAAGATGAGTCCGAGCAAAGCCGGGAAGCGCGGGTCGCGGACCATGTCTCGTAAGGCTCCGAGCATCCCGGCCAACCGGTCGCCGAACGTCGCCGTGGGGATAGCCATCGCGGGCTCACGCCGAAACGCGTATTGATTAGCCGCCCAAGCGAGGGCTCCGACGCCAATGGCGAGTAGCAGGGCGCCTTGCCACGCGTCATTAGCGGCAACGTTCTGGCTCATTTGGTGGCCCGCCCACCAAATCAGACCAGGGCCCGCAATGACTTGGCCGGTTTTGGAAGCGAAGTTGAGTAAGCCCGAATGCTTGGCCCGTCCTTGGTCGTCTAAGGAAGAGACAAAGTAACCATCCAGGGCGTAGTCGTGGCCGGCCGACAAAACGGAAATCAGGGTTAAGGTGCCGAGAATTAGAATCGTTGATTGGGACGCTTGTCCGACGAGTACGGCCAAGCCGAGGAGGGCGAGCAGCAGGCAGGCTTGGGCGATGAGGATGAACCGCCTGGTCGGGCCAGTCAGCGGCATCAAGGGTGCCCAGAGAATCTTGACCGCGACGGCCAGGCCGAGGATCGCCACCACTTGGGTGATGCGGGTATTCGAAATACCGATGTTCTTGAGCGCAACGGGCAGGGCTTCTTCCCTGATCGCCGCCGGTAGCGCTTGGAACAGAAAGCCACCGACGACCCAGAGCCAAGCTAGGCGCGGTCGGGTGATCTGGGCCGGCGCATCCATGGAGCGGACTTACGAAGGGTCGCCCAGCGAGGACCGGCCGTAGTGTTCGACCGAACGGAAGAGGCCATCAAAGAACTTAGCGACGGTGATGTTCAGCCCGAGCACTTCTTCATCGGTCAAGTCGAGCATCTCGCCGGGACGGAAGGTGCGCTGGGTATCAGAAAGCTTCGAGATCGTCTTGGTCGCCTTATTCAGTCCACCGGTTAGGTTCACTTGCGGAGTGCCCGTGAGGCCGAGGGGGCGCTCGACGGGCGTGTTCTCGGGTAAGTCCTCGGGCGAGTCGTTGGGCACTTCAACGTCCTTCATCGCTTTGAACTCTAAGGTCAGCGAGCCGTCGGGCGTGATGTCATCGTTGGTAACCATGCCACCACGGACTAAGACGCGCAGGGCGGCCGCGAGGCTAAAAATGCCATCTTCTAGGTCGCAGATGATATCAAAAGTCGCTTCCAATTCGTTGAACTTTTCTTGGAGGTTCATGCGCGTGAACGCCTCGTGCTTTTGTGCAATCTGTTTATCGAGATCCGGCGAGACCTGTTGCTGCTTGCCGCGCACACGAATGAGGGTGCAGAGCAAGTGACAGTGATTCATGCACTCCGCCGAGAGGCCGATTAGGTCGTTGATGCTGGTGCGCAGCATAAGATTACGAGCGTAAGCCAACATCTGATCGTGCGGCAGGTGCACCTGCGGGGCAGGCATCACGCGCGAAACCGTGGAGTAGTAGGCGTAAGCCTTCGGGTCGGCGGTACGGAGACCGGCGAGGCTATAGGCAAGCATGTCGTGCTGGCGCTGCAGCATCGACAGGAAGTTGCGGCTGATGTTTTGAAGCGAGACGACGTTCTCGCCTTCGGGAGGCTGGACGGACGACATGATTAGGCAGAAGGGGGTGGGGGGTCGGACTTAAGGTGGCGGGCACGCTTGCGGGCTAAGAAGCCATCAGCACGGGGCTGCGGCGTGGAGGCAATCCAAGCGATGGCAATCGGGGCGGCTTCGGCCAGGGCCAAGGAGGGACGACTGACGAGGCCGGGGTAGCGGAAGACGTGGTCCAAGCGAGGCTGGAGGTCGCCATGGATTTCCGTGCCGCTCAGGAGCAGGGCGAGGTGGCGGCCAGGGACGCGAACGGGCGTACCGAGGTCGACCTTACGGCCAACGCCCGGCGTGAAGCCTACGATACAGCACTTATCCTCGACGAGCTTGAGGAGGCCACCGAGAGCGGCGGCGCGCATGAGTCGGACATGTTCCATGGCCCCACGGGCGAGGGACCAGACTTCTGCGTTAAACGCGAGCTTCTCCGTGCCAGATGAAAGCAGCAGCCGATGAATCCCAAAGGCGCTCATGGTCCGGGCGATGGCCGCCAAGTCGGCCGGGCGAGTAATGTGGTCGGCGATGACGATCGTCTCGTGTTTCTCGCGCCATTCGGAGAAGTCCGACACGCGCACATGGCCGGGCTCGGGACGCATGGTCACCGCACAAGCGTCATGACAAGATTCCTCGCAGAGGTAAGACATGTCGTCGGGCGAAGAGGTGCGCAGCTTCACGCCGAGCGCTTCGAGGGCGATCACGTGCGGCGCCAAGGCCGCGACAAACGCTGAGGAGGCATGCACCTCACGGAGGGCTTTCGGGTGCTCCAGGATGCAGGCGATGACCGCGTCGATGCCGCGTAGCACCAGGCGGTTGGGGTTGGCTTCGTCGGTACTCATAGGATGCGTCCCTCGTCAAAATCAATCATGTCGGCGAAAGAAATGACGTCGGTGCGCTCGGTTGCACCCATTAAGCGCTTGGCGTTACCGAGGGCTTCGCGGCCCATTTCGCTCATCCCTTTTTGGACGAGCTCTCGATTCCATTTATGGACCAGCAGGTCTTTGGGGAATAGTGCGAGGAGACGAGCGTCGAGGTCAGCTTCGTCCTGGGCTTCGCGTACGCACTGGATGACGGCTTCCGGAGTAACGTCGAGGTGGGCGCAGAGGAAACGGTCAAAACCCTTACAGAAGTTCCGTTGGTAGGACTTAGGTAGCTCCCCTTTGAGGTGCTTCCGGATCTTTCCGAGGAAGCGGGCCAGATGCAGTAACCCAGTGGCGCGATGCGGAATATAGGCCGAGGGGAGGTCGTAGCAAATCTCACCGGTCACTTCGCTGAAGCCGTTGGGGCGGTGGATAGGTTGGTCGGTCATCTGGGTGGCCCGGACTTAGTCGTCAAGGGAGCCAACACTTTACCAATGATGAGGGCCGCCTTGGCGAGGTTTTCCGACTGGGCGCGCACAAAGTCCTCGGGTTTATCGGCTTTAGGGCTGTTCCAGGTCCCTTGACCTTCGGCGAGGAGGTGCCCGGCGTCGTTTTCAACTCGGAAGCGCAACTGGAGGACGGCCGTTCCGTGGTTAAGGGCAAATTGGTCCACGTCGATAAGCAGGACCAGGTGGCTCTCACCTGGTGCTTGGTTGGTGACGGGCCGGCCGGTATTCTTGACGAGGTGCTGGCCGAGGGCCTCAGCGAGTCCACGGTCTAAGGGGGTGGCCCAGCGTTGGGAGTCTTCCACCTGGACGTTGTTCGCTTCGTCAATCAGCACCAGAGTCGGGCGACGGACCGAGGACGGCAGGGTAACCCTGGGGATGAAGAGTAAGGGACCTTTAACAGTCGGGGTTGCCTGCGGGGCGGCCAGCTGATGGAACGTGACCGACTCGCTCTTTTTATCGAAGACGATGCAACCCGTGAGAAGTAGGCTGGCCGTCAGGATGGTGAGGAGGCGCGAGGTCATTTGGCTTCGGGGGTCTCGGGTGCAGGTTCGATCTTCTTGTCGGTAGCGCTGCGTTTACTTCGGCCTTGGATGATGGTTTCCGGATTGCGCTCGAGGAAGTCGGCCAAGGAGCGGATGGCCGTGGCGGCTTCGGAGACGTCGGCCAAGGCCGTGTCGAGCTCACGCCGGGTCGGGGAGCCAGCCTTAGTCAGAGTTCGTAAGTTTTCGGCCGTCTCATTCAGACGTTCCAAGGCTTTGCGCCCAGCGGCGGCCATCGACTTGATGTCGTCGGCGACCGGGTCGACCTGTTGATTGAGGCGTTTGACCAAGGAATCCACGGACTTCATCGCCGCCGAAAAATCTTCAATAGCCTTGGTGATAGCAGGGTCGCCGGTGATGCGGGCGATGTTGTCGGAAGCCCGGACGAGGTTGCCGTTGATTTTCTCGAACTCGATCTGGGAAGCCCCCTTGTCGATACGCCCGAGAATAGAATCCACCTTCTTCGTGATGGCCACAAAGTCCACGCGGCTCAGTTGATCGAGCGTTTGCGAGACAGCCTTGGTTAAGGCCCCGAGGTTAGACGGCAGTGTGGGGATTTCCGCTTGGATGCCCTTGGTGTCGTGTAGCTTGTAGGCCGTATCGGGGAAGTAGTCTAACTCAACGTAAAGCACGCCAGTGATGACGGATTGTTGTTGGAGCTTGGCGCGGAGGCCCTTTTCGACGGAGACGCGTAGGCCGCTCTTATCGACAAGCGCTTGGTCTAGGCCACGCCGGGTGAGGAGGTCGGGCGTGAACTCCATGACCACGGGGATAGAGTAGTCAGACGGGGCTTGGCTATCCGTGCGCAGAAGCACTTGCGAGACCTTACCAATGGTCACGCCGCGGAACTTGACAGGGGCGCCGATGTCGAGCCCGCTGACGGAGTCGTCGAAATAGGCGAGGGCGGTCGGTTTGGTACCGGAGAAGGAGCCAGCACCGAGGAGAATAAAGGCGGCGAGAAAGAGCACGACGCCGCCCGCGACGAAGGCGCCGATTAAGGTCTTATTGGCATGGCGTCTCATGGTTTAGGATATCCGAGCGAGGGTGAAGAAGGCGTGGGCTTTGGCGTGGGTTTCCGGCGATAGGAAGTCCTTGGGCGGCGCGTAGGCGCCCATCCTGCCCGTATCGGAGTCGAGGTAAACGCAGAAGTCGGCGACCCGCAAGATGCTAGGCACTTCATGGCTCACCAAGATGATGGTCGTGCCGAAGGATTCTTTGATTTTCAGGATGAGCTCATCGAGCTTGCCGGAGGTTACCGGGTCGAGGCCGGCACTGGGCTCATCGAGGAACATCACCGCGGGGTCCAGCGCTAAGGCCCGGGCGATCCCAGCGCGTTTGGCCATGCCACCGCTAATTTCGGAGGGTAGCTTGTCCATAGCGTCAGCCAGGCCGACCAAGGCTAACTTATACTCCGCGAGCTGGGCGATCTCCTGCGGTGGGATCGGCAGGAATTCCCGTAACGGTAATTCGACGTTCTCACGGAGCGTCAGGGAAGAGAAGAGGGCAGAGCCTTGAAAAAGGAAACCGGAGCGGCGCAGGACGGATTCACGCTCGAGCGCAGTCGCGTGGACGAGGTCAGTGCCGAGTAATTCCGAACGTCCCGATATCGGTTCATCGAGGCCGCCTAAGACGCGCATCAACGTGCTTTTCCCACAGCCGCTCGGTCCGACAATGGCGATGATCTTACCAGCCGGGAGGCGGATATTAATGTCGCTCATCACCGCTTGGCCGGCGTGGCCGACCACGAGGTCTTCGCACAAGAGTATTGGGGCGACGGCGTTCATTAGAAGTCGTACAGGTTAAAGATCACCGCGAATAAGGCATCGGCGATGACGATGAGCGTGATACCGAGGACGGCGGCCGAAGTAGCGGCATCACCGACGCCGAGGGCGGAACGTTGGGCGACCGAACCACGGTAGCAGCCTGCCCAAGCGGCGATGAAACCGAAGGCGATGGATTTGATGAAGCCGACTAAGAAACTCTTAAACTGGATCGCCAGGATAGCCTGTGTGAGGTATTGTTCGATGCTGAGGTCACCGGCACAGGCAACAATCATCCCGCCAAAGATGCCGACGAAGGTGGCGAAAATGGCGAGGAGGGGGACCATCAAGGTGACGGCAAGGATGCGCGGTACCGCGAGGTATTCGATGGGGTTGATGCCGAGCGAGCGCAGGGCATCCGTTTCTTGGCTTACGTTCATGCTGCCCAACTGTGAGGCGAAAGACGTAGACATCCGGCCGCAGGCGATGATGCCCGTCATCAAGGCCCCCATCTCGCGGGTCATAGCCAGCGAGACGAGGTTGGCGACATAGACGCTGGCACCGAGCTGACGAAGCTGGATAAGGCCCACATAGGCCATGATCAGGCCAGTCAAGAAGCCCAGTAAGGCGACGATGGGCAGGGCATCCACGCCAGCGGTCTGCAGTTGGAGAGTGAAGTCGCTCCAGTTGACCCGAGCACGTCCGATGCAAGCCCGGGCAAAGCCCACGGCGGTTTGGCCGATATGGTCAAAAGCCCGCCCCCAAGAGTGTGTACTTTCGATACCCCAAGAACCAAAGTTCTCAAAGAAACCAGAGTTGGCTGGGCGATCTGAAGTGAGGGTAGCTTTCTCAGCCATCTCGACTAAGGACTGCAGCCGCGGGGGCAGAGCACTGAGGTCGCACTGACGGACATTCTTGAAATGCACATAGAGCCAGGCGGGAAGCGACGAATCAAATGCCCCCAGTGCGTCCACTTGGACTTTAACCTTATCCCCTTTAAAAGAGATTCGGGGGAGGGTGTCGTGAATGGTCCAATCGCCCGATACGACCACGAGGGTCAACCCATCGCTCAGGACCTCTATCCTGGCGGTCGGCGCTCGTGCAGAATTATGCGACATCCTGACAGTCAGATACTTGGGCGGTGAATAGTTCACAAGCAGAAAGGCGTTGTGACGCTTGGCCGAAACGGCTTTGCTCCTCATCTGATTCATGCGGTCCATCCCCCTGATTGCCTTCATAGCTGTGGTTAAACTAGGCGCCGCACAGACGTTGCCGCTGGTCTGGAACTCGGCCATCCCCTTGCCGCGTCCCGGGACGGTCCTTTCTTTGGTCGAGGAAAACGACAAGTTCGCCCCGACCAACAAGGATCGCTACTATACACAGGGGCTGCGTTTATCCTTCAATACGGACGAAAACCACTATTGGGCCCTGACCCAGGAAATCAACTCTCCGTCTGATACGAACAATGCGAATCCACCCGATACGGACTTACCGTATTCTGGCGCGCTCTACTTGACCTATGGTTATGGAACCGTTCTGGAGCGCGGTGGCCGGAGGGATTGCCTGTTTACCGCCGAATTCCAGTTGGGCGTCATCGGACCTGCTTCCGGAGCACAAAACGTTCAAAATAAGTTCCACGACTTGGTGGGCATTTCACGCCCCGCCGGCTGGGACTACCAGTTGCCCAACGAGCCGGCCATGAACCTAAACTTCGAGTTTAAGCGTCGCTTCGACCTCGGTGGTGCTAATCGAAGCCTTCGTGATTTGATCGCGCGGGGGCAGTTGCAGCTCGGCACGTTGCGGACCGAGGTGGTGCTGGGGGTGCAGTACCGTTGGGGCTGGGATTTGGATCGCTCGTGGGGTCATGGTACCATTCGGCATTCGAACGCCTATCAACCCCTCGAGGGCTTCAATTTGCCGACGGACGGGCCGATGGTCTCGTCTTGGTTCTTTCTGGATGCGCAGACCGAGGTCATTGTGCGTAACTACGCTACCGATGGAACGAACTTCGTGAATTCACGCTCCGTGACGCGGCGGCCAGTGGTCCTCCAACTTTCGGCTGGAACGACTTTTCACTTCTATCACTTGAGCGGGACATACTTCCTCAGCCTGCGGACTAAGGATTTCGAGACCCAGGAAGACTTTCACTGCTTCGGGGGCCTGAAGGCCGACATTAAATTCTAATGAGTACTTTAGCTGTCGTCGACATCGGTTCGAATTCGATCAAGGTTTCTGTCCTCGATCGCCAAAACGGGTGCGAAGTACTACGGGCATCTGAGCCCGTCCGCTTGTTTTCGACCGCGGGTGGCGAAATCATCCTATCGGCTGAGGTTCTTGAAGCCGGTGCCCAAGCCGTGGCTCGGTTGGTGGCAATCGCCCGCGAACAGAAGGCGAATCCGATTATCTTATTAGGTACCAGCGCTCTGCGCGAGTGTGGCAACCGAGGAGAGTTCGACGCTAGGTTAAGAGCCCTGACGGGCCTGGGCTTGACGCTCGTCTCCGGAGAAGTGGAAGCCCGCTTAGCTGCGGACGGCGTCCGTTCCGACCCCGCCTTGGCTGGCTATCAGCACATCTTCGCGTTCGACCTCGGTGGCGGGAGCTTGGAGGTGATGGAAATCCGCGGCCAGCGTTGCACGTTAGCCAAGAGTTTTCCCTTAGGGTCAGTCCGCCTCACGCAGACACTCCTCGGAGGTGCCCCTAGTCCAATCAGTGAGTCAGCACAGGCGGCGTTTCGCGCTGAGGTTCTCCAGAGCTTGGTCGAAGTCATTCCGACGCAGGTAGCCGAACGCGCGCTCATTGTAGGTGCAGGGGGGGCATTCGCGGTGATTGCCTTATACTTAGAGGCTCTCGGTGAATCCCCGGTCGGCGGCCGTCTGCCGTTATTGCGAATCCGTGAACTCAAAGACAAGCTTTGCCGAATGACCGCCGAAGAACGACGCACCTTACCAGGAATCCCTGCTGATCGCATAGATATCATGCCAGCGGCTTTGCTGACTTTGTGTGTCTTAGCCGACCTCACGGGCGCCGAAGCTTTCCAGCTGACCCATCGCGGCGTTCGACATGGCATGGTCCAACTCCTCTTGGGCGAATCGGGTAAGCTATTTTCATGAAAGTTTTCCTCTACTTCCTCTCCGTGTCGCTCCTCGTAGCGGCCGACTCGGTCTCGCAGGTTGGGCAGTTAAACCGTTTTGAACCAGCGAGTCGCTCCGCGAACTTTACGCCGAGTACGGCTAAGCCTGGTGCCCCCGTGACCGTTGCGCTCCAAGCCGGCGACCTCGAAATTGCTTGGGCTAAGCAGGTCCGCTGTACCTTGGTGCAGCGTGACGGCAAGCTGTCGGCGGAAGGCGTGGTTTCGGCTGACCTCGAAGAGCTTCGACAGGAGCAACAGGTCGTTGAGGCCCTGCGCCGGGATACCTTTGAGCGTGGGCGGATCGTGATGCGCGGCGCCAACGACCTCATGCCTATGATGGCCCTCTGGGATCAAGACGGGCGGTTCCAGTTGAAAAAGGACTTCCTCGGCGCTCCCTTGGCGATCAACTTCGTCTTCACGAGTTGCCGGAATGCCCGCATGTGCCCGGCTTCGACGTCGGCCATGCGCAAACTGGCCGACGAATTAGCCAAGCGGCCCGCCCTCGCCAATGTCCGTTTACTCACCATCACCTTCGACCCCGAAGTGGATACCCCCGGCATCCTCCGCTCCTATGCGCAGGGTTACGGTATCGACTTTAAACGACACAGTTTCCTGACTGGACGCGAAGACCACATCAAGGATCTCATGCGCCATTACGGCATCTTGACGACCCGGAGTGACGGCACGATCCTCCACAATGCCGCCTTGGTGATTGTCAGCCCTGAGGGCCGCATCGTCCAACGCCGAGAGGGTGCCGTATTTGACTCCACCGAGGTTGCCGAGTACTTTGCACGTCTCGCCGAGCCTCCTCAACCCCGATGACCACTGCACGCCAAATCTGGATCCTGACCGCACTAGCGGTCGTCGCGTTCTTCGGCTTACGCTCCTTGCCGGATACGCAGTGCGCCTTCCTCCACGCCGCCCATGAGCCGGTCATTTCGCAGGGTATCCAATTCTGCGGGGTCAATGAGGAGGCCAACTTCTACTCCCCCAAGGCCTTGCAGTTCCCGGTGAAACTCGAGTTCGCCTTTAATGATAATGGTCAGGGTGGGTCCCTCCGCCTCATCGGTGATGAGGGTCGACCAATCCTACCCTTTGAAGTCGGAATCTCGCACACGCAGAAGGTCCACTTGCACCTCCGGCAGGTCACGGGAAGAAAGGGTTATATCCACGTTCATCCGACTCCGTCCGATGATGGTACTTGGCGCTTTGTATTGCCCTCATGGTTCACGGAAGGAAACCCTGGCGGCGACTTTCAGGCCTACGTCGATTTCGTGACGCTCCGTGCTGGCCGCGTTTTGCTGGCCGAGGCGACCGCCAGCCTCGAGGTGCGATCCTTGCCCAAGCCCCCGCTCATCTCCCGCAATCAGGTGAAGGCGGTGACCCTCTCAACGACCCAGTCCGGTAAGTCCGCCTTAGTGCGCGTGACTTTGGCGGCCCCAGCCGGCGCCCCTCCGCTCAAGCTCCAGCCCTTGATGGCCTCACTGGGCCATGCGGTACTCTTTAGCGATGCGACCACCCAAACTGGCTACGCACACATGCACCCGTCGTTAGAAGGCGGTGAATACGAGGCAAACCCGACGCTTTCCTTCCGCTTACGCCTGCCCCCGCCTGGTCACTATGACCTCTGGCTGAATATCAGCGATGGCGCTGAGGATTACCTCCTCGTGCCGTTTGAAGTCACGCCTTGAGCGACTTGAAGTAAGCGACTGTCGCCACAAGCCCTTCGGCTACGCTGTGGCGCGGCTGCCAGCCCGCCTGTTGCAGTTTATCCGAGGAAGCCATCGAGTGCTTGATGTCGCCCGGGCGCTCGGGCTTGTGCTCGATGAGGGAGGTTGAACCGGTGAGGCGGATAACCTCTTCCGCGAGCGACTTAACCGTCATCTTGCGACCGTAGCCGACATTAAAGACTCCGCCCATGTCCGGGTTGTTTGCCGCAAAGGTGAGGGCCCCGACAATGTCCTTCACATAGATGAAGTCGCGGGTCTGTTCGCCGTCGCCAAAGATGCCGATGGATTCGCCCTTGACGGCCTTTTCGATGAAGATCGGGACGGCGGCAGCGTAGGGCGACTTCGGGTCTTGGCGCGGGCCAAAGACATTAAAGAAGCGAAGACTCGTGGTGGCTAAACCGCGTTCCCGGCGAAAGAGGTCGAGGTAATATTCACCGTCGAGCTTGGTCACAGCGTAAGGCGACTTGGGCTCCGGCAGCATGGTCTCGACCTTGGGGACGGTCGGGTTGTCGCCGTAGACGGCGGCGGAAGAAGCGAGGACGACCTTGCGCACCTGGGCGGCTTCGGCGGCCTCGAGGACATGCAAAGTGCCCGTGGTGTTGAGGTCCACGCATTCACGGGGCTTGAGCATAGACTCCGGTACGGAAATCATGGCGGCTAAATGGTAGACTTGGTCAACGCCGCGCATGGCTTCGGCGAGCTGGGCACGATCAAGTATCGAACCTTCGATCAGGGTATGCTGGAGCCCTGCCAGGTTGCGGCGGTGCCCCGAGCGGAAATTATCGAGGACGATAACCTCGGCCTTGCCTTGGAAGTGTTCGACAATGTGTGAACCGATGAAGCCAGCACCGCCGGTGACGAGGACTTTCATAGCTTATTGGACGAGTGCCTGCATGGCCGGCAACTGGGCTTCAATGGATTCGACGAGCTTGAATTGGGTCCGCAAGCGGTCGAGGTTATGCTGCGGGTTCTTGATTTTGAAGTATACGTCTCCGTCTAGCCAGTCCGTCAGGAAGCGGAGGCCAATCTCAAAGGTGATTAACTTGCCAGCGAAGGGGAGTAGTTCCCGTTCGCGGGCGGTCAGGAAGCCACCAGCCGTGGTTAGGTAACCCTTCACGAGAGCCTCGAACATCGGCAACTGCATCGTGACCTTGGAGAGGTCGGTCTCGTCTTCGGCGGCCGGAGAAGTCGAGGTGCGGACCATGTCGCCGAAATCGTAAAGGGCCGAACCGGGCATGACCGTGTCGAGGTCGATTACGCAGATGCCTTCTTGGGTGGCGTTGTCGAGGAGGACGTTGTTGAGCTTGGTGTCATTATGCGTTACGCGCTCAGGGATGTCCCCACGAGCCATCGCGTCGGCAATGACGCCCACGTCGTGGGCACGGGCGAGAGCGAAGGCGATTTCGGGTAGCGCTTGCGCGGCGCGGCCATGGGCATCCTTAGCCAAAGCCGCTTGGAAGTTGGCGAAGCGGGTAGGGGTATGGTGGAAGTGGGGGATAGTCTCGACCAGACGACCGCCGGGGAGGTCCGCGACGAGGGCTTGGAAGGCTCCAAAGGCCTTGGCCGCCTGGTAAGCCTGATCGGCGTTACGGATGATATCGTGGCCGGTCGCGCCTTCGACGAAGACGTAGCAGCGCCAGCGATTGCCGGCGGGGTCAGTGTGCCAGCCACGCCCGGCCTTTGTCGGGACCAACGTCAAGGCTCGCCGCGAGGCATCGGCCGCCCCCGCGGCCTGCAACTTCGCTTGGGTGTGGCGGCAGACACGTTCGACATTCTCCATCAGCCCATCGGGATTCTTAAAGATGTGGTGGTTGATGCGTTGCAGCACGTAGCGCAGACGGCAACCGCCTTGGCTCATCTCGAGCGCGAAGGTGTCATTGATATGCCCACTGCCGTAGGGCTCCGCAGAGACGTAGTCACCCTGCAAGGTGAAGGCGGCGGCGATAGCGCGGGTGTCGTAAGAAACGGAAGTGGCCATGAGACTAGGTCCAGAGGGAAGTAGGGTAGTTGCCTTGGCGGACCTGCTCAAGGATGCTGGCTTGGACCATCGCCTTATCTTCGCGATAGGTCACGCCAAACCACGCAGCGGTCGTCCGGAGGATGCGGCAGGTAGCCTGCTGACTCTTTACGAGGTTACCAACAGCTATTGGAATGTAGGACTCGCTCTTCAGCTCTTGCCCCTTGGCCTGTAGGAAAGTGCCGAAGTCTTTTTCTAATAGCGGAAAGATGCTCGGCGTGAAGCCCCACATGTTCATCGAGACCGGCTCTTCGCCATTCAGCTGGGTGACGATGCCGTCCTCGTTGCGATTCTCGGCGCCGGTTGCAGTCTTCGCGATTTTGGTGAGTTCCTGGATGTCGGTCAGCAGGCCTTGGCTGTCGGCTTGGCAGACGCCCCGCGCAACCGTACCGTGATCGGAGAGGGTATTCTTCAAGGTAAACCCAACCATGGCGTAGGTGAGTTCGCTGTTCTGGAGGCCCGCCAAGTACTGACCGAGAGTCGCATAGGAATCTCGACCGTAGAAGTCATCCGCATTGATGACGGCGAAGGGGGTGTGGACGGCATCCCGGGCGCAGAGGATTGCGTGGGTGGTGCCCCAAGGCTTTTCCCGGCCAGCGGGAACGACAAACCCTTGAGGTAACCGATCTAAAGTCTGAAACGCGAAGCCAACCTCAATTTTGTCAGCGAATTTGGCCGCGATACGTTCGCGGAAATCTTGCTCAAAGTCTGGACGAATGATGAAGACTACCTTGCCGAAGCCCGCGCGAATCGCATCGAAGACCGAGTAGTCAAGAATGGTTTCACCGGACGGACCCATCGGGTCGATCTGCTTAAGGCCACCGTATCGGCTGCCCATACCAGCGGCGAGAACAAGGAGGGTGGGCTTCATTTAGAGCGCGCGCTTTAGGCGGTCAGCGATGTCATGCTTCAGACGTTCGACAAACCCCAGGGTGTATTCGATGACGTCGAGCTGGTGATCATTGATCAGCGGAGTCAGATCGAGAGCCCACTGGAGTGAAGTCTCTTGGTCGGATGCATGGGCGTCGTGGAAAGTGGCATTCGCAATTCGTCGGCTGAGGACCGCGAGGTCGTAGCGCTTGCCGCCCACGATTTGCGTGGCGAAGACCTCGTTGAGGGCATTGGCCAGTTCGGGACGGGCGGAGACGGCCATCGGTAGTTTTTCGGCGTCGAGCATCCAATCGAGTCCCCGCCAGACCTCACAACCAAGAACCTTCTTGGGGCGAAGTTCGGCCGGCATTGCCCGCAGGGCTTCAATACAACGCAGCAGGCAGGCCACATGGGTGTCGTGCTTATCCGCTGGATTGTGAAGGTAGACGACTTCCGGTTGGGCGGCCATTAAGATGGCGAGCAAGTCGGCGACGACGGAAGGTTCATTAGCGGGCCGAACTTCCTTAGATAGGTAGCCGAGTTGGGCGATAAACGAATACTGACCGATAATGGCCGCTTGGTGTTGTTCCTTGATGCGCTCGGCGGCCATTTGGTCATCCGTCCAATCGGCATAAGGTCCCTTCCGCGAACTACTACGGCCGTCCGTCATGATGACGCCCCCGAACCACTGGTCCATGCGGCCGTAGCAAGCAAGGATGCCTTCATAGGCCATGAACTCGAGGTCGTCCTGGTGAGCGCCAATCCCGAGATGGGTCGTACGGCTGAAGACCACCGGACCAGTCTGCTGGTCAGGGATGAGCAAGTTAGCCTTAGGGTTGAGCTTCATGTCAGAGAGGGGGCAGGGAGGCGGCGGCGACGGCTTGACCGTGGCGCTTATCCTTCTCGGAAGGCACGACGAGGTCGATGTGAAGTTCGGGGAATTCATCGGCCAGTACTGACCGAGCTCGGTCAATTATGACGTCACCACCCTGACCAGAAGTCACGCGACCCATGATCAGGAGGCACTGAATGTCGTAGAAGCTGGCGAAGTGCGCACTCGCATAGCCCAAAGCAATCCCGATGGCCTCGTAGACCTTCAGGGCACGAGCATCACCGGCCAGCATGAGTTTCTGTAGTTCTTCCAGTTGCTCAGGGAGGCGCATGGAACCAGGCAGATGGATACCAGCGAGGGGGAGCAATCGCCCCACGCCCTGCTGGCTAAAGTATTGCACGCCGCAACCGAGGTCGCCGGACCATTCGTCGATCGGTCCGTTGACACGATAATCGACCGGGACGAAAGCGAGCTCGCTGAGCCAGTTAGTGAGGTTGCCCTTGGGGTCGACAAAGCCAGCGGCAACGCTGGTGCCCATGGCAATACCAAGAACGGCGTTGCGGTTCAGCGACATCGAAGCAGCGAGCGCCGTGACGTCCCCATCGTTAAGAACTTCGAACGGTACCTTCCACTCCTTTGCAAGATCCAGGAACATATCCTTAACCTTAGCCTCGAAGAGCGCTGAATCAGTCACGCCGCGAAAGAGCGAGGCAACGCGCACTTTATTGTTGATGTAAACGCCCGCCGCGGAGCCACCGATAGCATCGACGCGCGGCAGGTGATCGGCGGCATTCTGCAGGGAGTGGCGGATGCCCTCGAGATGGTAGGTAGGGTCCGGCTGGAAATAGGGGTCCCATTTCACTTCCTCGGAGAAGACCACTTTACCATCAATGACGGCCGCGCACTTCCGGTCGGATCCGCCGAGGTCGAAGCCAATGCGGCAACCTCCGAGGTTACGACCGAGGGGGAGGTGAGAAGTGCTTTCAGCCGGCAGATCTTGTTCGGCAACCGCACGGAAGGTCAGCGGAAGTTCGAAGAGCTTGCGTGCAAAGTCTGCGTCGAAGGCGCGGACGCCACCGGAGGCATACATGGCCTGTAACACCTTGGCCAAGGCGGGGGCTTGCTCGCCAGACAGCCAGACCAGGTTACCGCTGCGAGCCCAGAGCAGGAACTTTACGGTACGCTCAACGTGCAGCAGGTTGTCCGCGTCGTTCGTGGAACTGGCTGGCAGGAGCATCGTCCGGAAGACCGAGGCCGTGCCATCGGGTCGCGATAGACCAATCGCAAGAATCGAGCTACCCGGCGTATGTTGGCAGAGTTTGCCAAATTCCTTGGTCCAAAGCGAAGCGGGTACGAAGCCCGGATCGATCGAGGAGGTATAACGGGGTGAGATTTGCATCCTGAACAGTCGGCTTAGAGTGAAGCGTTGGCGGCGGGGTCGAGATGGAACGTGCAGTGCGCGTGGCTTTGGAGCCAGCTGGCCGGGCAGTCGGCCGAAGGCGAGGTTCGGAGGGTCTTGCGAATAATCTCCGCCTTGCCCGTCCCAAAAGCCAGTAACTCGACTTGGCGGCAGTCCATGATGGTCCCCACGCCCATGGTGAGCGCACCCTGCGGTACGAGGCTCAGCTCGCCGAAGAAGACGGAATTATCGCGACGGGTGACCTCGTCGAGGCGCACTCGCCGCGTACGCGAATCGCGGGCCGAAGGGGGTTCGTTAAAGCCGATGTGGCCCGTGCGGCCGACGCCCAAGACCTGTAGGTCAATCCCGCCGACCGTGCGAATCGCAGCTTCGTAGTCGGCGCAGGTGCGGGTAGTGTCCGCACTGATACCAGCCGGGACGTGCGTGTTTTCGTGGCGGATATCGATGAAGCGAAAGAGGTTCTGCTCCATAAAGTAACGGTAGGACTGCGGATGGTCGCCGGAAAGGCCTTCATACTCGTCGAGATTGAAGCTAACGACGTTACTAAAACTAAGGCCTTCTTCGCGATGTAGGCGGACTAATTCCACATACAAGGGGAGGGGCGTTGAGCCAGTGGCTAAGCCCAAGACCGCGGCCTGGCCAGCCTTGGCCTTAGCAGTAATGAGGGCGCGGATAGTGGCCGCGACGGCCTTGGCAGCGGTAGCCTTGTCAGCATGCACGATGACCTTGGACATCAACCGAGAGAAGCTAGCATGCGCACGAGTTCATCGCGCTTTGCCTGGGCTTCGGTGAGTTGCTTCCGGGCGCCTTCAAGAATCTGCGGGGGCGCCTTCGAGACGAACGTTTCGTTGGAGAGTTTGGCATCGCCAGCGGCCACCGCCTTTTCGATCTTCTCGATTTCCTTAGCGAGCCGTACCTTCTCGGCGCCGACGTCTAAGTTATCGCCGACTTCAAGCAGAACAACACCCACCGGGGTAACCGTGCCGGGGCGACCGCCAGCATCGGTGCTGTAGTTCAATTCAGCGAGACCCGCCAAGCGGCTGACCTTATCGCGGTTATGCTCAAGCAAAGCCTTAGCCGAAGCATCTTTGGCGATGACCGTGATGACGCTATCGCGTTTGTTGGCTTGGTTGGCTTGAGATTTCATCGCGCGAACAGCAGCGACAAACTCACGGAGCAGGCCGACATCGGCAACCTTGGAGGTCATCATCTTCACCCCATGCTCGCGGAGAACGCGCAGTAAATCACCGCCCGTACCGGTACCATGGTCCTGAATGAAATCCTTTTCGGTACCATAACCCAGCAGGTGCCAGAGTTCTTCGGTGATGAACGGGGCAATCGGGTGCAGCATCAATAGGAACTGACGGAGCACGAGGTCCTGAACGGCCAAACAAGTGTCGCGCAAGGCCGGGTCGGCCAAGCGGGCCTTCGAGGCCTCGACATACCAGTCGCAGAAGTCCCCCCAGAAGAAGGTATAAAGTCCCTGCGAATAAGCGGTAAACTCATGCTCCTCGAGGCGTTGGGTCGTGGCATCCGTGAGTTCAGCCAAGCCATGGAGGATGGCGAAGTCGTCGTCGTCCAGTTGTGCTGGTTTGAGCCGCGCAGCGATGGCGGGTAGGGTACTGTTGTCAAACATCGGGCCCGACATCTGTCGGAAGCGCGCGGCGTTCCAGAGTTTGTTACAGAAGTTTCGTCCTTGGGAGACGCGATCTTCGTCGAAGAGGATGTCCTGTCCCTTCGGCGCAATCGTCAGTAGACCGAAGCGCAGGCCGTCGGCACCGAACTTGGCGATGAGGTCGAGCGGCTCGGGGGAGTTGCCCAAGGACTTTGACATCTTGCGGCCCTGCTTATCGCGGATGATGCCGTTAAAGTAGACGCGCTTGAACGGGATACGCTGGCGGATCTCGTCGTCAGTCAGAGTCTTCTTCTCGGGACCGTGCAGTTCAAGGCCCGCGATGATCATGCGGGCGACCCATAAGAAGATGATATCCGGACCCGTAGCGATCGCACCCGTGGGGTACCAATGCTGGAGTTCAGGGGTCGTCTCACCGGGCTTGCGCCAGCCAATAGTCGCAAGGCACCAGAGCCAAGAGGAGGCCCAGGTATCGAGGACATCCGGGTCCTGTTCCCAGTTCTGTGGGTCGGCCGGCGGGGTGAGGGAGACGTGACGGTTGGCGGCCTCATTACGGTCGGCACCCTTACGGTACCACACGGGGATGCGATGGCCCCACCAGAGCTGACGGCTGACGCACCAGTCTTGGATATTTTCGAGCCAGTGGAGGTAAGTCTTCGTCCAGCGTTCGGGGTGGAACTTGATGATACCCGTGGTGACGGCGCGCTTGGCTTCTTCAATCTTGGGGTAGTGGATGAACCACTGTTCGCTGAGGCGAGGTTCGATGGGCACGTCGGCCCGTTCGGAGAAACCTACCGTGTTCTCATAAGGCTCAATCTTGACGAGGGCGCCGAGCTCTTCGAGCAGTTTGGCGGCGGCGTCACGGGCCTTGAATCGTTCCATGCCAGCCAAGGGCCCCGCATCGGCGTTCATCGTGCCGTCCGGGTTCATGACATCGAGCACGGTAAGGCCATGACGCTTGCCGATATCGAAGTCCGTGCGGTCATGAGCCGGGGTCACCTTGAGGACTCCCGTACCGAATTCGCGCTCAACGGCAGTGTCGCCGACAATCAGGATTTGGGCCCGCGGGAAGGGGCGCCAGACGTGTAGTCCGATGAGATGTTTGTAGCGTTCGTCTTCCGGGTGGACGGCGACACCCGTGTCGCCCGGGATGGTCTCGGGGCGGGTGGTGGAAATCTCCAGGAATGTCCCGGGCTGTTCCACGACTTCGTAGCGCATCTTGAACAAGAAGCCCTTGGAGGGCTTCATGATTACTTCTTCATCAGAGAGGCCCGTCTGCGATACTGGGCACCAGTTAACCATCCGTTTGCCGCGATAGACATAGCCTCGCTCGTAGAGCGTGACGAAAGCCTGCAAGACCGCCTCCGAGTAACCAGCATCCAGCGTGTGTACCTTGCGATCCCAGTCACACGAGGCGCCGAGCTTACGGAGCTGGTTTAGGATGATACCGCCGTGCTTGTCGCGCCATTCGGAAGCGACCTCAATGAACTTCTCGCGACCAAGGTCGTGACGGGTCTTGCCATGGTTTTGACGGAGATCTTTTTCGACGCGCGACTGCGTGGCGATACCAGCGTGGTCAGTGCCCGGGAGCCAGAGGGCGGATTTACCCTCTTGGCGCGCGCGGCGCACCATGATGTCCTGTAAGGTATTATTCAGGAGGTGCCCCATGTGCAGCACGCCAGTCACATTGGGTGGCGGAATCATGACCGCAAATGACTGACGGCTTGGGTCGACCTTGCCGGCAAAGCAGCCTGCGGCGACCCAGCGGTCGTACCATTGTTGTTCGACCCCTTGGGGGTCGTAGGACTTGGGAATTTCGGCCATCGGGAAAGGGGATAATTAGAGAGGAACTTGGGGGTTGAAAAGAGCCGATTGGTCACTCATCAAAGATGCAAGCTAGGCCCCATGCAATGGGTGCCGACGAATCCCGCCAGGTCCGGAAGGAAGCAACGGCAGTCTGGTTCCCCGTGTGCCGTGGTCAGCCTAGCCCCTTTAACTTTTAAGCCCTTAAACAGGGCACTAGGTTTGCCTTTGCCGGCTTAATGACGGAAACAAATTCTAAAACAGGAAAGAGTGCGAATTGCACCCTTTCGTTCGTTAAGTCCGATGTCCGAACTTAGAGTGAGTGGATGCTCGACTTCGAGACGGCCATAGCGGCTTCCTTGAAGGATTCGCTGATGGTCGGGTGGGCGAAGCAAGTGCGGGCAATGTCTTCGGCGCTGGCGCCGTATTCCATATGCGCACAAGCCGCTGCGATCATTTCGGAACCGCCACGGGCCACAATCTGCACGCCGAGAACCTTGTCGGTCTTCGCATCGGCGATGACCTTAACAAAACCCGTGGTGGCGTCGGTGGCGATAGCACGACCGTTACCAGCGAGTTGGAACTTACCGACCTTGACCTCGATATTCTTGGCCTTGGCTTCCGACTCCAGCATGCCGACGCCCGCAATTTCTGGGTCGGTGTAAATGACACCTGGGATGATATTGTAATTCACGTGACCAGCCTTGCCGGCGATGATCTCCGCCGCCGCTACGCCTTCTTCTTCGGCCTTGTGGGCCAGCATCGGACCCGCGACGACGTCACCAATGGCGTAAACGCCTGGGAGGTTAGTGCGGAAATGGTCGTCGATGACAACGCGGCCGCGCTCATCGAGTTTCAGGCCAGCTTCCGCGGCACCGAGACCTTGCGTGTTGGCCTTGCGACCAACGGCGACGAGGATCTTATCGGCTGGGAATTCAAGAGGCTTGCCATCGCGTTCCGCCGTCAGGGCCATGCCACCCGCGCTCTTCTTGACGCCGGTTACCTTGGCACCGAGCTCAAACTTGATACCCTGCTTTTCGAAAGCCTGCTGGGCGACCTTGGCGACGTCTTCATCATAAGCTGGACCACCAATGGTGGGGAGCATTTCCACGACCGTGACTTGGGCACCGAGGCGGGCCCAGACGGAGCCGAGCTCCAGGCCGATGGCACCGGAACCAACGACCACCATCTTTTCAGGGACGCTCATGAGGGCGATGCCGTGGTCGGATGAAATAATACTTTCGCCATCAAACTTCATGAACGGCAGCTCGACGATGGACGAGCCAGTGGCGATGATGATGTTCTTAGTTTCGAGCGTGCGTTCGCCAGCCGTGCTGCGGACGAGGACCTTCCCAGGCTGCTTGTCGAGCCGGCCGAGGCCTTGGACGATTTCGATGCCGCGCTTGGAGACGAGGAACTTCACGCCCTGATTGAGCTGGGAGACAACCTTGTCTTTGTTGGCCATCATCGCGCCCACATCGATGGTAACCTTCTCGCCGCCGACGAGTCCGTGCTTCTTGCCGTGAGTGACCTGATGGAAGACTTCGGTCGAGTGCAGGAGGGCCTTGGAAGGGATACAGCCGACATTCAAGCAGGTGCCGCCGAGGACGGGGTCCTTTTCGACTAGGGCTACCTTGAGGCCGAGTTGGGCGGCCTTAATGGCGGCGACATAACCGCCGGGGCCGGAACCGATGACAACGAGATCGAGTTGAGACATTGAGGTGTAGAAAAAGGGATTAGGCTCCGAAGAGCAGGGTATGGGGCTCTTCGATGTACTGACGCACCTTGACGAGGAACGTCACGGCTTCTTTGCCATCGATGATGCGGTGGTCGTACGAGAGGGCGAGGTACATGATCGGGCGGATGACGACCTGACCGTTTTCAGCGACCGGGCGCTCGACGATGTTATGGAGTCCCATGATGGCTGCCTGCGGATGATTAAGAATCGGCGTGGACAGCATCGAACCATAGATGCCGCCGTTAGAAATGGTGAAGACGCCGCCTTGTAGTTCAGGCAGCTGAATCTTGCCGTCGCGGGCGCGCTTACCGTAGTCGGTGATCGCTTTCTCGATTCCCGCGAAGCCGAGTGCATCGCAATCGCGGACGACCGGGACCATCAGGCCCTTCTCGGTGCCAACGGCTACGCCGATATCATAAAAATTATTTTCGACGATTTCTTCGCCGTCGAGCTGCGCATTGACTGCCCGCACATCCTTGAGTGCCTGCACGGCGGCCTTCACAAAGAAGGACATGAAACCGAGTTTAACCCCGTATTTCTTAAGGAATTCCTCCCCATGACGCTTACGTAGTTCCATGACCGGGGCCATGTTCACCTCATTGAAGGTCGTGAGCATCGCCGTCTCGGACTTCGCTTGGACCAGCCGCTCGGCAATCTTCCGACGCAAAGGGGACATGCGCTTACGCGTCGTGCGGCCTTCGCGCGAAGGAATCGTCACTGGGCCAGCCGGCGCCGCTGTCAGCGTGGCCGGCGTAGCCGGTGCGCTGGCGACCGGAGCCGATGCGACGGCCATGATGGGCGTCTTGCCTTCGAGGGCGGCGAGCATGTCGCCCTTAGTGACGCGACCAGCCTTGCCGGAGCCAGGAATCGACGCAGGGTTAAGGCCAGTCTCAGCAGAAATCCGCCGAACAGCAGGCGAGATTTCGGCGGAGGCACCAGACTTCGCGAGCACAGGGGCCGGGTTAGGCGTAGCGGGTGCTACCGACTTTTCGGATACAGCCTTAGGCGCAGCGGCGGCAGGGGCGGGGGCGGCACCAGCGGCGCCAGCTTCAATCGTCGCAATGACTTGCCCCACCAAGACTTCGGTGCCAGCGGGTACGCCGATCGTGATACAGCCATCCACCTCGGCCGTGCCTTCGGAAGTGACTTTGTCGGTCTCGTAAGAGAAGAGTGGCTGCCCTTTGCGGACAGCGTCGCCGCTCTTAACGGTCCAAGATGCAAGGAGACCTCCGGTAATGGATTCTCCCATGGGGGGGATTTTGACTTCGACAGCCATGAAAAGTAAGTGATGGACTTTGGAAGCCCCCCGTGGGCGTTTCAACGGGGAAATATGCCTTTAATCGGCTTCTTCCCCACCTTTGAGGGGTCTAAGCTACCTAAACCGAGGCTTTGTGGCAGGCTAATGTCTAAATTTAGGCATTAAAAGCCTGCCGGATGACGTCCGCCTGCTCGACCTTGTGGACGGAGAGCGCACCCACCGCTGGGGAGGCGGCACTATCGCGACCGGCATAGACTGGACGGATACCGATCGTGGACTCGACCAAGGGGGCAATGAAGGACCAGCCAGCCATGTTCTGGGGCTCATCTTGGACCCACACGACCTTGGCCGGCGAGCCGTAGTGTGCGTGGAGCTTCTTCACGGCGGCCGCGTCGAAGGGATAGAATTGTTCCACGCGGACAATCGTAGTGGCTGTGTCCTTACGGGTGGTGCGCTCGGCGTCGAGTTCGTAGAATACCTTGCCGGAGCAAAGGACCAAGCGCTCCGTCTTGGCCGCTGGCGTCGGATCGGCGAGGATACCTTCGAAGCTGCCCTGAGTCAGGTCACTCAAAGTGCTCACGCAGGCCTTGTGACGCAGTAAGCTCTTGGGCGTCATGACGACCAGGGGCTTACGATGCTCGGCCTTCACCTGCCGGCGAAGGGCATGGAAGAGTTGGGCCGGCGTTGACGGCTGGACGACTTGGAGGTTGTTTTCAGCGCAGAGTTGAAGGAAGCGCTCGAGGCGAGCCGAGGAGTGCTCGGGGCCTTGGCCTTCGAAACCGTGCGGCAAAAGCATGACTAGCCCACTCGTCTGGCCCCACTTAGTTTCCGCCGAGGCGATGAACTGATCAATCATGATCTGGGCGCCGTTCCCGAAGTCACCGAACTGCGCTTCCCAGATTACGAGCGAATCAGGCGCTTCGAGCGAATAGCCATAATCGAAGCCTAGAACCGCGTATTCCGAGAGGGTGGAGTTGACGAGCTCGATGGATTCACCACCGCTCACGGCATTCAGTGGGCAGTATTCGGCGTCGTTCGAAGGGTCGTGCAGGACGGCATGACGGTGCGAGAAGGTACCACGTTCACAATCCTGGCCAGAAATCCGGATCGGATAGCCTTCGGCTAGTAACGAGGCGAAGGCGAGACCTTCACCGAGGCTCCAGTCGAAGTTGGCGCCTGACTTAAAGGCCTCGGCCTTCGCCTCGAGCAGGCGCTTAATCTTTGGATTAGGAGCGAAATCGGGCGGCATCGTCCAAAGGGCGGGCGCGACCTTTTGGAGTAAGGCCTCTGGCACGGTTGTATCTACCTTCGCGTCGTAGGGAGACTGGAACGGACGGACGGTGGCGGGGGTCTTTTCGCGATCGGTGATTTCCTTGGCGATGGCCACCTTGGCACGTTCCTGCGCGGCGTTGAGCATGACTTCAAATTCCGTACGCAGGCTAGTGAGCTCGCCATCAGGGGCGGAGCCACAAGTGGTGAGACGCGAAGCGTAGAGTTCGGAGAGGCTCGAGTGGTTGGAAATCGTGCGGTAGAGGACGGGCTGAGTGAACGCCGGCTCGTCCGTTTCGTTGTGGCCGTAGCGACGGTAGCAGACAATGTCGACGACGGCGTCGGCGGCAAACTGCTGGCGATACTCGAGTGCGATTTCAGTCGCGAGAACGACGGCATCAGGATCATCGCCGTTGACGTGTAAAATGGGGGCTTCCGCGAACTTAGCGATTTCCGTACAATGACGACCACTGCGGGCTTCCTCGGGGTCGGTGGTGAAACCGAGTTGGTTGTTCGTCACGATGTGCACGGTGCCACCGACAGCGTACCCTTTGACGTTCGCAAAATTAAAGGTCTCCATCACGATGCCTTGGCCAGCGAACGCCGCATCGCCGTGGATGAGGACAGGGAGGGCCGAGGAGCGCTTGCCGTCGCCTTGCAGGTCAACACGGGCGCGGGTCCGGCCGAGCACAACCGGGTTGACGGCTTCGAGGTGACTCGGGTTATAGGCTAACGTAATGGCGACTTTCTTCCCGTCGATCGTACGTTCACCTTCGTAGCCGAGGTGATACTTGACGTCGCCGTCACCATTCGTGGTGTCAGGGATGTGATGCTCGGAGAACCCTTCGAAGAGGTGTTCGGACTTCTTTCCACAGGTATTGACGAGAACGTTGAGTCGGCCGCGGTGGGCCATGCCGATGACGATATCGCTAATGCCGAGGCCAGGCGAACGGCTGATTAGGCGCTCCAGCGCGACGAGCAAGGTTTCGCCCCCTTCGACCGAGAAACGCTTAGCACCGACAAAAGTTTTGTGCAAGAAACGCTCAAACTGTTCGGCCTGGACAATGACGCGAAGGAAACTGCGACGAGCGGCATCGTCATAGGCCGGACGGAGGCCACAAGTTTCGATGCGTTCCTGAAGCCAGCGACGACGGGAGCCGTCTTGGATGTGGGTGTATTCCACGCCAATCGGCCCGCAATAGGTGTCCTTCAACTTCGCGAGAATCTCCGAGACCGGCAGCATCTGGCCTCCCACGAAATCCGCCGTATAAAAAGTTTGGGTTGGGGGCAGGGTATCGAGCCCCAAAGCCTTGTCCGTCAGTTCGAAGTAAGGGGAAGGGGTAGCCAACGGGTTGGTCTTGGCCTGCAGATGAGCCAACGTGCGATAGGCGTGAATGGCAGCGAAAACCTTGAATTGGCCGGCAGCATCGACGGCCGAACCCGCCACCACGGGCCCGCCTTTAGCAGTCTTAGGCGGAAGCGAGAGCCCGAGCTCAAAGCCTTCGAAGAAGGCGCGCCAATCCGCCTCGACCGATTGCGGGTCTTGTTTCCAACGCTCGTGGTACTCAGCGACCAAGTCGGCGTTCCAGCGTGATCCAACACTCAGATGTTTCATTTAAGTTACAGATAAAGAGAGGCTATCAGTAAACCCTTTGGACATATTGAAACAAGCCCAGACCCCGCCTAAAATACAGGACTTTGGGCGTTGCGTCGTTCTAAATGGCGAGGTTTAATCACAAAAACGTCGATGTCTACCCCAAGACCGGCAAACCGCTCCTATTCCACGGAAGCCCTCGAACACTGGTTCGGGAACCTTCCGGAGGACTGGGAAGCTGTGTTTAAATCGGATGACCTCGAAGAAGGCCGCCGACTTTACACCGAGGGATTGGTCCGAACGCTCGAACTTAAACCGACATCAGCCGAGGGTGTGACTAAGTCCGAAACCCAGACCGTGCGGGCGGTCATTGAACTCCGTGACGGCGCAATCGAGTGGCGGACCTCTTTGCCCGAAGAAGAAAATGGTGCACCATTCGCGGTCGCCACGATGTATGAGGTTGAGGAACTTCTTGCCGACGAAATCAAAGCCGTCGACGACACCGCCCCCGCTGCCGAAATCGCACCCATCGCTAAACCGGAACCCAAGGATAACGGCGGGCGGACGGCCCTCAAGCTACAGGTATCATTTGACCTGACCTCTGAAGGCCTCACGGCTTCGGCTGCCTGGACTGGCCGAGGCGGACATTCCTGGAATTGCTTCGGGCCTGGCTCCATCCCGGGCGATGAGTTGTCCGATGAACAGCGCCAAACGCTCTTTCGCTTCAGTACGGTCGCCCATCGCGCTGGCTATGCCTACAGCAAGACTGTCGGGACCTGGGCGATGGATAATATCGGCCGAATCGAGCGCTTTGTCCGCGAAGACCTCAACGAGTGGCGGAAACGCTTTAAGCTGCAGGGGGAAGAAGGTCTAAATATCTTCCGCAACGAGCAGCTCCAGGTTGCCGTGGACGCCGAAGCTGAATCCGGGGCCGACGGGAAGTCCTTTCGCCTGAATTGGCGACTCAAGGCGGGGAGCCACCAGCTGCAAAGCCACGAACAGAAGCTTCTCCTCAAGGCGGGCGGGCGTCCGGTCATTTTGCCGGGTAAGGGCGTCGTAGCTTATAACGCGGCGGTGGCGGATTTCTCCGAAGACTGGAAGGCCAAGGACGGGGAAGTGCCGCGTTACTTGCTGTTGTCGTTGTTTGATCATGCCGCCGTGGGCGCCCTGCGGCTCAACGAGGACCTCCGCGCTTGGAAGGACCAACTGCTGCAGGAACCGATCCCGCCTGACAACCTTCCGCAATACCTGCGGCCTTATCAGGCCAAGGGCGTCACGTGGCTCGGCCGGCTCTGTGACCTTGGTTCCCACCCGCTACTGGCCGACGAGATGGGCCTTGGTAAGACCGTGCAGGTGTTAGCGCTCTTAGCGTCGCGACCTGCGGGCGAACGTTCCCTCATCGTCTGCCCGGCCAGCGTGATTCCGGTCTGGCTCGGTGAAATCAAACGCTTTCACCCGGAGTTGTCCGCTTCGGTGCTGACCGCGGATAACGACTTCGCCAAACACCCCGAAGAGAAACTTTGGATCTCAAGCTACACGCAGCTTCGCCGCCACGCCAACCTCCTCGAGAAGACCAAGTTTGGTTACGCTATTCTGGACGAGGCACAGGCCATCAAGAATCCGGAGTCGAAGACCACGCAGACTTGTTTGTCCGTGCAGGCCGATCACCGTATCGCCATCACGGGGACACCTTTGGAGAACCGTCCTACCGACCTCTGGACTATTTTTCGATTCCTCATGCCGGGCTTGCTCGGCAAGCGTGCCAACTTTGAACGCATCATGCTGCGTGACCCCTCCGCAGGCCTAGTCAAAATACGCCGACAGGTTTCCCCGTTCATTCTGCGCCGCCTCAAGCGTCACGTCGCTGCGGACATCCCCCCCAAAGTGGAAATCGTCCTCCCTTGTCCTCTCACGCACGAGCAACGGGCGCTCTACCAACATCTCACCCAAGGCAGCGGACTCTCGGGTGAACTCGCCAGCCTGTTGTCTCGGGACGCTACCTCGGTCTTAACCTTGCTCATGCGGTTACGGCAGGTCTGTTGCGACCCGGGCCTCTTGCCGGATAACTCTGGCTGTCCGAGCGCCCACTCCGGCAAAGTGACGCTCTTGGTCTCAAAGCTCGCGGAAGTGGCCGCTAACGGCTCGAAGGCGGTCGTGTTCTCCCAGTTCGTTTCGCTGATCGAACGCGTCAAGAAAGCCTTGGCCCGCGACCTCCCGAATCTGCCTATCTTCGAACTGACGGGTGAGACCAAGGATCGCTCTGCACCCGTTGAACGGTTTAAGGACACCAAGGGCCCAGCCTTGTTCTTGGCGTCGCTGAAGGCAGGCGGGACTGGGATTACTCTCAATACGGCGGAGTACGTGTTCCTACTCGACCCTTGGTGGAATCCGGCCGTGGAGGCCCAGGCCGTCGACCGCGTCCACCGCATCGGGCAAAAGAATTCGGTCTTCATCTATCGCATGATTGCCCCGGGCACGGTCGAGGAACGTATCGAAGAACTCAAGCAGGAGAAGCGGGAGCTCTTCTCGGCGGTGGTGGGGGACATCCCAGACATGACGGACTGGACGCGTCACTTCTCATCCTTGGACGCACTCATTCGCCTGAGCGATTCGCCCGCGGCCGAAGCCTCGGCGGAAGTTGCCCCCGAACGCGAACAGGAAACCTGAGTTACTTCGCGATGAGGTCGTAAGCCTCGGCGCCGGTCACCGTCACTTCCGCAAACTCGCCCACCGGTAGCTTCTTCGGCACCTTCACCGTTCCGTCAATATCCATGGCGTCGCCTTCGCTGCGGCCAATGCCTGGGCTCTCAACGAGGACGCGTAGTTTGCGTCCGATGAAACGCTCACCGCGTTCCTGCGAAAGGCGCTGGAGGAGGGTCATCGCTCGATCATAACGATCAGCCTTCACTTCGTCGGAGAGGTGGCCCTCCATCTTGGCGGCCTTGGTGCCTTCTTCCTTGGAATACTTAAAAACGCCAACGCGGTCAAAGCGGGTGGCTTCGAGGAAAGCGAGCAGCTCTACGAAGTCCTCTTCGGTCTCGCCGGGGAAGCCGACGATGAAGGTCGTCCGGATGGCCATGTCCGGCACCCCGACCCGCATGCGGCGGATGAGGTCGCGGATGTAATCGCCGCTGGTCTCACGCTGCATGGTGGTGAGCATCTTGCTCGAGATGTGTTGGAGCGGAATGTCGACGTAGCGGGCGACATGCTTGGACTGCGCGATCGTCTCAATCAGCTCCTCGCTCCAGTGCGCCGGGTGCGTGTAGAGCAATCGGATCCAATAGTCACCGGGGATCGCGTCGATTTCACGGAGCAGGGAGGCGATGGATTCCCCTTTGGACGAATCGACCTTACTGCGTGGGTTCGGACGCTCCTCGGTCCAGCGATCCATGCCGAAGTAGGTGGTGTCCTGGGAGATTAAGTTAAGCTCCTTGACGCCTTCCCCGACGAGCTGCTGGGCTTCCTTGACGACGGACTCCACGGTGCGGCTCCGGTGGCGACCACGGATGCGTGGAATAATGCAGAAAGTGCAGGGGTGGTTGCAGCCTTCGGCGATCTTGATGTAGGCCGAATGCTTGGGGGTCAGACGGAAACGCGGCGTATCGTAGTCGGGAATGAACGTCGTCGTCTTCGACAAGAACTCCGTCATGCCAGCCTCGCCCCCCATGACCTTATGGATGACTGGGACGATATTGGTGACCTGATCCAGGCCGATATAGGCGTCGACTTTCGGGAGCTCGATGTGCCCCTTAGCGCCTTCGACAACGGGCAGGGCACCTTGATAACGCTGCGACATGCAGCCAGCAACGATGAGCTTCTGGTTCTTTTTACGGGCGGTGGCCTTGCCATCGCTCATCTCGTAGATGGCCTCGAGGGCCTCGTGCTTGGAGGCGTCGATGAAAGAGCAGGTATTAACGATCACCACATCGGCATCGGCGGCATTAGCGGTCATGGTCATGCCAGCCTTCGCGAGGTGACCGATCATGATTTCGGAATCGATCAGGTTCTTGGCACAACCAAGGGAGACTAGGCCTACTTTAACGGACATAGGTACAGAAAGACCACCTTGGCCCCAAAAAGCAACCTTCCGGGGTTTAGAGTTTAAGCCAGACCGCCGCGGGAATGTCTTCGGGGCGGGCTAGGGTGGTCAGGCCAAAGTTTGGAAGGGCCGCAAGCCAAGCGCGCACATCGGGTGCCTCGGGGAAGAGGTTCTTGGCCGAAGAACCGATTTGCTTACGCCGTTGGGTAAAGAGGGCACGGGAAACCTCACGGGCACGGGCACTAAATCTCTGAGCATCTGGGCGCCGACGGAGGACCAGTAGGCACGAATCCACCTTGGGGGGCGGGTTAAAGGACTGCCCAGGGACTGGGTGCATTTTTACCTTTTCGAAAGCCAAGGCGACTTGGGCAGTCACCGCTGACCAATGCTTGGTGCCGACTTCAGCGGTGAGGCGATCGGCGGCTTCTCGCTGCAGCATGAGCACCATGATTTCAGGATGAGGACCAGCGCAGATGGCGTCCATCCACGGGGTGGAGATGGCGTAAGGGAGATTGGCCACGACCTTGAAGGATCCATCCGCTGGTTGTCCCAAGTCAGCCAAGGGCTTTTCGACCGCATCTGCCTCTATGAGATGAAAAGTTTGCGGCCAACGGGACAACAACGACTGCTTAAGGTGATAGACCATCGTTGGGTCGGCTTCGACGGCATGGAGTTCAACGCCCGCGCCCAATAAGGTGCGCGTCAAGGTCCCGAGGCCGGGCCCGATTTCCAGCACCCGCTCGCCGGCCTTAATCTCAGCGAGCTCCAAGGACTTCCGGACGATGTTCCCGTCGATGAGAAAGTTCTGCCCCAGCCACTTCTTGGGCATATGGGACAGCCGCGCGAGCAGCTCGCGGGTTTCGGTCTGCGACAAGGGGCCGTCGTTCATCGGCCGCGAAAAGCCTGCAGGAGTGCCGCTGGATTTTCCACCCGCATCAAAGATTCACCCACGAGCAAAGCCTGGGCACCAGCGGACCGCATCCGAGCGGCATCTTCGGCTGTCTTGATACCGCTTTCCGCCACCTTGAGGATGTGCGCTGGCATCTGCGGGATAACGCGTTCCGCAAAACTTAAATCAATCTGGAAGGTCGACAGGTTGCGGTTGTTGACGCCGACCATGTCAGGGTCATGGCGTAAGGCGCGTTCGAGTTCGGCTTCATCGTGCACCTCAAAGAGTGTATCCATGCCTGCTAGCTTGGCAGCCGCATGAATCGGGCGAATCTCGTCGTCCGTTAGGCCGCGAACGATAATTAGAATACACCGGGCGCCGGCTTGGGCGGCCTCGAGCACCTGATAAGGGTGCACCATGAAATCCTTCCGGATGCATGGGCGGGGGACGGAGAGCTTGGCTTGATCTTGAACCACCGCAACGAGGTCCAGCAATTGGCCCTTGAAGTAGGTGAATTCGGTCAGGACTGACAGACACTCCGCCCCCGCCTCAGCGTATAGGCGAGCTTGGACGACCGCGTCGACTTCTGCACGAATCATCCCGACGCTGGGCGAAGCCCGCTTAACCTCAGCGATGACCGTGAGCCGACCGGGGACGTGCAGGGACTGCCGGAAGCCAGGCAAACTGGAACGACCAGCGAAAGCCGCTAGTTCAGCTTCCGTGACGGGGCGAGCGAACGGGGCGATTTCCCGGCGCTTGGCGTCCATGATTTCCGTCAGTTTGTCCACCCACACAACGGAAACGAGACCAAGCCGTCTGGCAATCGTTTTGACTCCCCCGCCAGAACCCTCTCCATCGGGGCATGCTTGGCATCGACCTCCTTCTCGCGACCACCTCCCGGCTCCGTGCCCCCGATGGTTGCCCTTGGGATCGTGAGCAGACGCACCAGACAATTTGCGACTGCCTCGTCGAGGAAGTCTGTGAACTTCTGCAGGCCATCGACCGTCATGACGATGCCAACCTCCGGGAGGAACTCGGAGACCTCTTATTCCACGTCGTCCTCCATGCCCAAATGGCGTCGGAAGCAGGCAAGTTCACTTTCGATGACGTCGCCCGTGAGGTAAACGATAAGATGGTACGCCGCCACCCCCACGTCTTTGGTGATGGCGTCAAACTGGGCGACTCGGAGGCCGTCGTTAAACAGTGGGAGCAGATTAAACTCAAGGAGAAGGGTGCCAAGAAGCCGACCCTCTTCAAGGAACTGCCACCGACCCTCAATCCAGTGCTGACCGCCCGCGAGATTTGGAAGCAGGTGCAGAAGAAAGCGCTCGAAACGGGTTCAACGGTAGACCGTCCAGCGGTCGCCGCCGCCGCCCAGGGTCTCTCCGAAGCTGCCGCTGGTCAGAAACTTTTTGAACTTATCGCTGCCTGTCGCGACGCTGGTATCGACCCAGATTCAGCCTTACGTAGACACACCGCGTCGGTGGTGGCTGAGGCAGAAAAACACGCCACCAAGCAGGGGTAAAATGAAGCTGGCCGACCAACCCATCTCCGTGCATGTGGCTGGCCGCGTGGTGCAGGTTTGGCCCAAACCTTCCGACCGCGCCCGGCGGGTCCGTCTCTCTGTGAAGCCAGGCCCGCGGGTCGAACTAACTTATCCCGCGAACACTTCGCAGGCTTCGGCTTTGGCCTTTTTAAAGGACAATCTCCTTTGGTTGGAGCAGGTGTTCACCAAAGCGCGGGTAGTACAGCCCTCGCTCTTGGCCCATTTGGACAAGTTTCCTTGGGCTACCTTAGACGAGCGAATGATGGAGGTCAGTTTAACGACCGGCCCACGGGCTCGGTTGGTCATCGCGAAGGAGGCCGATGCGGTCCAACTCTTCCTGCCTGAAGCGGGCCGGGAGGAGGCGGCCGTCCGCGTCCTGCGTCGCCTGGCCGAAACTGGCCTGACACAGGCGGTCGAACGCCTTGCCCGGCGCGTCGGCGTCAGTGTGGACGCTGTCAGCGTCCGCGACCAAACCACGCGCTGGGGTTCCTGCTCCCAACAGGGGGCGCTTTCGCTTAATTGGCGTCTCGTTCTCTTGCCACCGGTGGTACACGACCACGTCATCTTCCACGAGCTAGCGCATCGCAAGCACATGGACCATTCCGATCGCTTCTGGAATCAGCTCGCCGCTTGGGATCCTGACTGGAAGAAACACGACCGTGAATTGACCAAGCGCTGGAACATTATTATGGATCTGGGCCGCACATGAGAAAAGAAGTCGGCCAGTCTCCGGATGAAGTCTTCGACCTCGTCGACGAAAACGACAGCGTCATTGGCTCACTCCTACGCAGTGAGATTCACCGGCAACAACTTCGGCACCGCGCCATCCATATTTTTTGGCTTAGAGGCGACGGGCAACTCTGCCTGCAACGCCGATCCTACGCCAAGGACAACTGCCCCGGCCTGATTAGCGCCTCCTGCGCTGGCCATGTCGACAGCGGGGAGAGCTACCCCATGGCGGCCGTCCGGGAACTCGCGGAAGAAATTGGTCTGCGGGTCCCCCTCGAGGCTTTAATAGAAATTGATTACGCCCCCTGTCATGCGAACCTCGGCCACGAATTCGTCCGCTCCTACCTACTTCGCGGCGAGTTCACCCCGCTTTTAGGCCGTGCCGAGGTGGATTCACTCTTATGGCGCCAGCCCGCGGAGTTGGATGCCTGGATGCGACGCTTTCCCGAGGCCTTTGCGTTACCCCTGAGGCACCTTTACCAGCGCCCAGCGGTGAGGCAGGCTTTAGGCTTGGCGTAAGTGTTTGAAATGCTTTCGGGAAACTGCGTCAATCACAGGGTGACTGCTCTAGCCCAAGACCTACCTGAGACCCCCGTAGAGGTGGCGTGGTACCATTGGCTCTGGGTTTGGTTCGCCGCGTTAGTCTTGCGACTCTGGTTGGCCACCTTGCGCGTCCATGCCAACGTCCCACGCATCGAAGATAAGGACGGGCCCTTCATCTTGTTACTTTGGCATGACCGACTTTTCACTTCTTCGCTGATTGCGAACCGCTTCTTAGATCGCCCGGTCACCGCGCTCATCAGTACGAGTAAGGATGGCGGGTGGTTGGTCGCCTTCTTTAAGCACATGGGCATTAAGGCCGTGCGCGGCTCTTCCAGTAAGCGCGGGGCCGCCGCGTTGATGTCTTTGACCCGAGCGGTCCGGGGCGGGGACCACGCCGGCGTGACGCCCGATGGCCCCAAAGGACCGCGCCGAGAGTTCAAGGCTGGGGCCGTCTCCTTAGCGAAGCTCACGGGCCGCCCTTTCCTCATCTTGGGGATGAACTTTCGGTCGGCATGGACTCTGCGCAGTTGGGATCAGTTCGCTTTGCCTAAACCATTCTCACGCGTGGACGTCACCTTTGAGATTATACCATGCCCCGCACGTGAGAGCGATGAGCCAGCCTTGGCGGCGCACCTCGAGGCCAGGCTGAACGAACTCTCGGGAGCCTAAGCGCGCACCAAGAGCTTCTCGGCATACTTGGCGAGAAGGTCCGACTCGAGGTTGACGCGTTGACCAGCCTGGCGGGACGCCAGATTGGTCACGGACAACGTGTGGGGGATAATCCAAATCCGAAACCCGGTGGGAAGAACGTCAGCAACAGTCAGGGACATGCCGTCGACGGCCACACAGCCTTTCTTCACCACGTAACGAAGAACTTCCGTGGGAGCGTTAATATCTAAGCGCCAGTCAGCGCCATCGGCCCCGAAAAAGTCGACCGAACCACAGGCGTCGATATGGCCAGTCACGAAGTGGCCGCCCATGCGGTCGGTCGGGCGCAGGCTGGGTTCGAGGTTAACCAGCGAGCCCACTTTCAGGTCACCGAGATTAGTCAGCCGGAGGGACTCAGCGAGGAGATCAAAAGTGGCTATGTTTCCCTGGACGGAGGTCGCGGTCAGGCAGCAGCCATTGATAGCGATGGAGGCGCCGAGTTCGGCGGCGGCCAGCAGGGGAGACTCGAGCGCTAAACGGGTGGCACCCGAGGCCTGCACCGCGAGGGAGTAAACCTTACCGGTTGCCTGAACTAAGCCCGTAAACATGCCAATAAAACGGGGCCGTTAGCGGCCCCAAAGTGTTAGTTCTGCTTGCCTTCGGCAGCTCGCTTGGCGCGCTCTTCTTCTTCGATTTTGGCGCGAACGCGGGCACGCTCTTCTTGCTCGACCTGAAAGAGGCGCGCTTTCTTGATTTCGTCTTCCTCGACGGCGGAGCGGACTTCGGATTCGACTTCCTCCGAGGCTTTTTTGAATTCTCGCTTAGCCTTACCGAGGCCACGGGCGAGTTCGGGGATCTTGGAACCGCCGAAAAGAAGGACAGCAACGATGATAATGGCCCAGACTACAGGACCATCGAGCATTGCTAGGGGGGGGAGGGAGTTCATAATCGGATTGCGGTTGCTGTGAGTGACGAAAGACCAATGATTTTCGACAATTTCCCAAATGTCAACCCATGTCTCCCATCGGGAAGTCTGGTACACTGGCCGTGTTCAAGGGGTGGGTTTTCGCGCCCAAGTGCTTGGAATTGCCCGCGGTTTTGATGTCACCGGTTCTATCCAAAACCTCACGGACGGTCGGGTATACCTTCATGCGGAGGGGGCCGAGAAAGAACTAGATGCTTTCGCGGCCGAAATCCTAAAGTCCTTGGACGGGCACATCCGCAATGTGGAGGAGCGGTCGTTTGCTGGCCTGCGCACCGCGTCCACCTTCACGATAAAACGATGACCACAAGTAGCGCCATTTCCGTGCAAGGGCTCACCAAGGATTTCCGGGTCGGGTTGCGGGGTATCAAATTACGCGCGGTTGACAACCTCTCCTTGGAGATTCCGCGCGGCCAGGTCTTCGGCCTGCTGGGTCCGAATGGCTGCGGTAAGAGCACGACCCTGAAGATTGTGCTCGGGCTAGTCCCAGCGACGTCCGGCGCCATCAGTATCCTCGGCTTTCCCTCCGCTACCTCAGAGGCCCGTCAGCGCACGGGCTTTTTACCTGAAGCTCCTTATTTCCATAAGTTCCTCACCGGCCGCGAGCTCGTGCAATATTGCGCGCGCTTGAGCGGCGTGCCGGCGGAGAAAGTCGACGATTCCGTCGAGGCTTCGCTGGAACTCGCGGCGATGACCGAAGCCGCCGGTCGTCCGATTGGCACCTACTCGAAAGGTATGCTGCAGCGCATCGGACTGGCGCAGGCGATTGTCCATGACCCCGAACTCGTCATCCTCGACGAACCCACCGCCGGCGTGGATCCCGTAGGCTCTGCGGCCATCGGACGCATGATCAACGCCATGCGTGCTAAGGGTAAGACCATTGTACTTTGCTCGCATCTTCTTGGACAGGTCGAACAAGTCTGTGACCGAGTAGCCATTATGGATCGAGGTCGCCTCGTCCTCGAAGGGCGCGTGGATGAAGTCCTCGCCCAGCGCGATCGGCACGTCATCACGGTCGCAGACCTTACGCCGCAGGCCCGACAGGCCGCCGAAGCCGCCCTGGCCGCCCATGGGGCCACGGTCACCTCGATTACTCACCCCCGCCGTTCACTGGAAGACCTCTTCCGGGAACTGGTCACCGGTAGCCGCGACGCCTAACATGAACGCACGCTTGACCCGAACCAGCTGGATTGCCCGCATCACCTTCTTGGAGGCGATTCGCCAACGCTTCTTCGCTTTTCTACTGGTGCTTTCGGCCGCCATGGTCGTGTCCTCGGTTTCCTTACGCTTCATGGACTTTGGCCATAGCGAACTCAAGTTTGTGGCCGACTTCGCCTTTGGCGGGATGTTCTTGTTTGGCTCGGTCCTGGCGCTCGTCATGACCGCCCAATTATTCTTTGCGGAAATCGATAATCGAACAGCGCTGACGTTATTGGCCAAGCCGCTGAGCCGGACGGAATTCTTACTTGGTAAATTCCTCGGTACTTGGGCGGTCCTGGGCGTCTTTGTCTTCAGCCTGGCTTTCCTTCAAGGTATCATCCTCTGGAGCCGCACCCAAGAACTCATCGTCATGGCGGCTGAAACCGGCCGCGTGGCGCCCGACTTCAGCGTCAGTGGACTAGCTTCGTTTGCCGTTCTTCAGTGGTTCCGCCTCGGGGTCGTCGCGGCGATGGTGCTCATGATTTCAGCCGTGGCCCGGACTTTTCTCTTTGCGGTGATCGTAGGTGCAATGGCCATCGTCGCTGGCCAGCTGCAATGGCTCGCCCAAGAAGCCTTACTCAAGCCTAGCGATGCGAGCGTGGTGACCAAAAGCCTCCTCTGGATCTCGAGCCGCGTCATCCCCAACCTCCAGCAGTTCAACATCGGTGACACGCTGGTACTCGATCCCACAGCTATTTCTGGTCCGGCCGTCTGGTCCGTCGTATTGTCGGGACTATTCTACCTCGTCGCGTTCTTAGCCTTGGCGAGCTTGGCCTTCCGACGGAGGGAAATCTAACCATGCACCCAGTGTCCCCATGGGTCGTGGCTAGCCTGCTGTTGCTTGGGGCGGGGGCATACTCGGAAACCTCTTGGAAGGGGGTCCGTCAGGCGGTGCCAGAGATTAGCCGCAAAGACCTTGAGCCCACGCTCGGCCAAGGGGTCCTTTTAGGCATCCTCGGCGGGTTGCGTACGGTGGTGGCAGATGCGACCTGGTTGCGCAGCTACGTCTTCTGGGAGAAGCGCGACCGGGCTAGCTGCGAAGCACTGATGAAGACCGCTTGCGCCTTAGATCCGCGTTCCCGGTTCTTTTGGGAAAATACGGGGTACGCGGTCGGTTACGATTTTGCTCACTGGGAGATCCGACGCCGCGGCGGTTACGCCAAAGTTGCGCCCGACATTCAAGAAGGCATCTTCCGACGCTATGCGCAACTGGGCCTCGCCGTCTTCGAGGAAGGCGTTGAGCATACCGGCGGTAATTCTGGCATCTTAATTTCTGCCGGACAACTCGCAGAGATTAAACTCAAGGACAACTTACTGGCAGCGGCTTACTATCGGCGGGCGACGCAAGCGAAGACCGTGCCTTGGTTCGCCTACTTCATGTGCGCCCGGACGATGTGGGAGGCTGGCCAAAAGAAGGAAGCCTACGAATGGTATAGTGCGCAATGGATGGGTAAGTTGAAAAAACAAGAAGACGGTGCGCCCGATGACCTCGAACGTCTCCGCTTCATGGAAGACGAGCTCAAGGTTCCCGTGCAACTTCGCATCCCCCGCCAGACTTGGGAAAAGTGATTAGAACGGTTTGTTCTCGTCCGGCACGTCGGTAGCGACGGTACCTTTCTTCGGACCCTTCGGCTTGCGCGGCGGGAAAGCGAACCACCAACCCTTCTCCTTATCGGCGATGAGGAAGGCCTCGAAGCCACGGTTAGTGCGTTTCGAGATGAACTTCTTCAGCGGGGACTTACCTTGAGTGAGGATCGCGCGAACATCGTCGGCAGTGATCGGTGCCTTGAGCATCTCAGCGTTCAAACTAAAAGTCTTCTTGGCGCTTGCGGTCTGGGCCCTCTGGGGGCAGACACGGTAGCCGTTGGTGGGCGTATGTTGGACGGGCAGGCCGGAGACCGGACAATCGCCCAGGATCGGCCAATCGGTATCAAAGGCGTCGGGATTACCATCCACGCCCTCGCGGGGCGCTAAGAACAAGACGGCCTTGAGTCGGCCGGTAGGCTTCTTGGCTTTGACCTTCTTCGGCTTGTCCGCCCCTTCGCCTGCTACGGGGGCATCGGGCTTCTCGGCTGGCTTATCTTTCCAGGAAACAATCGAGTCTTCATCGACGAGGTCGATAAAGCCCGTGAAATTCTTGCCCGACTTCATCGACTTAAAGTCCGTGAATGGTCCGATGCGTCGCTTCTCGACGAGTTCGGCGAGTTCTTGGGGGGTGACAGTGTGGCCATTGATGCCGATGTAGACCAAGACCATCGGCTTCTTGCCGTCTTCCGAGCGATCTTGCGAGAAGAAGCTCTCCCCATTGGTGAGCATGGGCTTTCCGTCAGAGGGAGAGAGGATCGTGGGCTCGACGTGGGTGGGGGCTTCTTCCTGGCCGCCCAGTTCGACCATCTCCTTCACCTGTGCCTTAATCTCAGCGATGAATTGCTTCACGGGCAACTTACCCTGCTCAATGAGACGGAGTTTGTATTCCCACTCACCCGTCAGGCGGGCTTCCGAGAGGAACGATAGCTTCATCTTGTGGATGAACTGGTGTAACTGGAAGGCCTTGGCCAGGGGGACGAGTTCTTTACCTTGGCGCTCGATATACTTCTTATTGTCGCTGAGGAGTTCTTCGATGGTGGCGGCGCGGGTGGCCGGCGTACCGAGACCACGTTCCTTCATCGCTTCGGCGAGGGCTTCATCGTCGACGAGCTTACCCGCATTTTCCATCGCACCGAGCAACGAGGCTTCGTTGTAACGCGCGGGGGGCTTCGTTGCGTCCTGCTTGACGTTCAAGTCAACGAGCTTGGCTTGGGCGGGGTTACCATCGGCGGCGCTGAGAGCAGGTAAATTCGCCGCCCCTTCCTTATCCTTGTCTTCTTCAGCATCGGCTTCCTGGCCCCAAACGGCGCGCCAACCGGAAACGACGAGGACTTTACCAGTCGTGCGGAAATTATGCGGTCCCACCATGGTCGTGCGGACCGTTTCCTCAAACTCGGCCATTGGGAAGAACACCGCAACAAAGCGCCGAACGACGAGGTCGTAGATACGCTCTTCCACATCACTCAGGCCGTGCGGGATGGTGCCGGTCGGGACAATCGCAAAGTGGTCACTGACCTTCTTGTTATCGAAGACGCGCTTACCCGCCGAGTCGACCCAGCCCTTGCTAAGCACTTCACGGGCGTGCTGGCCGACGGAATGCCCGCTGACGAGGGATGCCATGACTTCCTTGGCAGTGGCGACGTGGTCCTCGGGGAGGTACTGGGAGTCCGTACGCGGGTAGGTGAGCGCCTTGTGGTGCTCGTAGAGACGTTGCGCGGCGGAGAGGGTCGTCTTGGCCGAGAAACCAAAGCGTCGGTTACCTTCGCGTTGCAAGGTGGTCAGATCCAGCAGGCGAGGGGCGCTTTCTTTCTTAGGCTTACGCTCATCACTGACTTTGCCGACGCCAAGCTGCTCAGATTCTGCAGCGACCTTACGGCCCGCGGCTTCTTCAAAGAAACGCTCCGCATCTTTGCGGTCGGTGACGCCAGGGACTTGGGCGACGCCGCGATACTGGCCAGCGGCGACGTCAAAATTAGCCTCAATTTTCCAGAAGGTCTTCGGGACGAAACGGCGGATCTCGAGCTCACGTTCAACGATGAGCATGAGCGTCGGCGTCTGCACCCGACCAGCGGAATAGGACTCGCGACGTAAGGCGCCGCCGATGCGGATGGTCGAGAAACGCGTGGCGTTCATGCCGACCAACCAATCAGCCTGGGAGCGGGCCACGGCGGAATCGCGGAGTCCTTCTTTCGCGGACTCGGGCAACAAGTTCGCGAAGCTAGCGAGGATCGACGTGTTCGTCATGCTGGTCAGCCAAAGGCGCTGGAGCGGCAACTTACGACCCGTCAGAGTATAAATATTGTGCAGGATGAGTTCGCCTTCGCGACCCGCATCGCAGGCATTCACCACAGAACCGACGTCCTTACGAAGCAGGAGCTTCTTCAGCAACTTATAGCGGCTACCATCGTTGCGTTCACCCTCGATGACTTTCAGAATATCGTCGCAAACCGTCCCATCAAACTTCTCCGGCAAAATCGGCAGATCCTTTAGCGTCCAGCGTTTGAACTTAGGGTCGATGTCCTGCGGGTCCTTGAGTCGGACCAAGTGGCCAATGGCCGAGCTGATCACCCATTGGTCATTTTCGAAGATCTCCCCGACCTTCGGTACTTTCAATGCCTTGGCGAGATCCTGCGCAACGGAAGGCTTTTCCGCGATGACGAGGGACTTGGAGCCGGGAGCGGCGGCTTCGGTGTCGACTGACTTGGAGGTCTTCTTGCGCATGCGTAGGATGATAACCGAGTGTCAAGCGTCGGTCACATCCCTTGCTCGGCGAGCGAGTCGTCGAGCGCGGCAATGAGGGTAGCAATCGTGGTGTCGGATTCGTCGCCCATATTAGAAATACGGAACGTCTTCCCCTTGAGTTTACCGTAGCCGCCGTCGATGACGAGCTGGTGACGGGACTTCAGGGTCTTATTGAGGCGCTCGAGGTCGGCGTTGCGGTCGTTCTTGAAGCAGTTGAGGCCCCGGGTAGCGAATTTCTCTTCAGGAAGCAGGGAGAAACCCTTGCCGTAACCCCAAGCCCGGACGCGCTCATTGAGGCGGCGGTGACGCTCGAAGCGGTTCTCCAAGCCTTCGGCGTCCACTTGATGCAGGCGGGCCTGCAGGCCGTAGAAGAGGGAAATGCAAGGGGTGGAAGGGGTCATGCCCTTCACATGGTTATCATGGAATTCGATGAGGTCGAAGTAGTAGCCGCGGTCGGCGCTCTGCTTGGCACGTTCGCGAGCGCGCTCGCTGACGGCGAAGATCGCGAGACCAGGGGGCAGGGCGAGGGCCTTCTGGGAGCCCGTGAGAAGGATGTCGATGCCCAGCTCGTCTTTGGCGATGGGCAGCGTCGAGAATGAACTGACCGAGTCCGCGATGGAAATCACTTCCGGGAACTCGCGGACGACGGCCATGATGTCGGCAATCGGCGAAAGGGTACCCGTGGAAGTTTCGGAGTGGATAAAGGTGATGCAGTCGAACTTACCGGTCGCCAGCGCTTGGCGGACGGCCTCTGGATCGATGGGCTTACCCCAGTCGAACTGGAGGGCTTCGGCGTACTTGCCGCAACGCTTGGCGACATCGTTCCACTTGTCGGAGAACGCGCCGTTCATGCAATTAAGCACACCCTTACGGCAGACATTACGCAGGGCACCTTCCATGACACCCCAAGCTGAGCTGGTGCCCAGGTAGACGGGGTCATGGGTGAAGAACATCTTCTGCAGGCGAGGCTGCATATCTTCATAGAGGGCGACAAAGTCCTTGGAGCGGTGGCCGATCATCGGCTTACGCATCGCTTGGACGATGTCCTCGGAGACGGTCAGGGGGCCAGGGATATAGAGACGGTAGGTCATCTTTGGAAAGCGGTCAGGAGGTCCACAGGGACCTCAGGGTTGTCGAGGCGCACCACGCGGCGGTTGCGTTCAGCCAAGGTCGCGGTCTTGGGCTTCCAGTGCTTGGCCTCTTCGAGGGTTAGCTCAGCGAAGGTCATGATGACCAGCAGGTCGCCGGGCTTACCTAGGTGGGCGGTGGCGCCGTTTAGGCAAATCTCACGGGTGCCGGCGGGGGCCGGAATAGCATAAGTCTCAAAGCGCTCCCCATTGGCCAGGTTGCCCACCAAGATCTTCTCATAAGGCAGCATCCCGACTAGGTTCATGAGCTCGATGTCTATAGCAAGGCTACCCTCGTAATCGAGGCGGGCACCGGTGACTTCGGCGCGGAGCAGCTTGGTGCGCAACAGGTGGTAAAGCATAGCGCTAAGTCCACCTTCTCACTCGGGATGCTTGCCTGCGTCAAACAAGTTTGCATCGTGACGTCACATGGCGGCCAAACATCGAGGCGTTTTTTCATCCATCGGCGAGGCCGTGGCGAGCTTCGCTGTGGACGTCGTTTATGAGCGTCGAAAAGGCTTCGGCGCGACGCTATTAGGCGGCTTTTTACGAGTGCTTTCATGGATTTTTGAACTTTTGGTCCGCTTGCGACTTTGGCTCTACCGTCACCGCCTCTTTCGGGACACCCCGCTGGGGTGCAAGGTCGTCGTGGTAGGAAATTTAACTGTCGGGGGGACGGGGAAGACCCCTATCGTGATGAAAATGGCCCGGGTGTTGGCCCAGCGTGGCCGAAAAGTGGCGATTCTCTCCCGTGGGTACAAAGGGGCTTCCGACTCGATGGTTAAGCGGTTTTGGCGTTGGTTGACCCAAGGCAGTCGCCCTGACCCTCTGGTGGTGTCGGACGGTAAAAGTGTGCTCGTGGGTCCCGATGAGGCCGGCGATGAGCCTTATATGATGGCCACTAACCTCACGGGCACGGGGGTGGTTGTCATCGTGGATCGCGATCGCGTCGAAGGGGGGCGGTTTGCGCTCCGCCGTTTCGGGGTGGACACCATCCTACTCGATGACGGTCTCCAATACTTGCCCCTGCGCGGGCAGATTAACCTACTGCTCGTCGACAGCCATGATCCCTTCGGTAACGGGGCGATGCTTCCCCGTGGCATTCTCCGTGAGCCCGTCTCCAACCTGAGCCGTGCCTCCTATGTCTTTATCACGAAATCTTCCGGGCCGCCGTCCGACGCCTTAGTGAGTTTGATTCGGCGCCATAACCCGCGGGCCGAAATCATTGCGTGTGCCCATACCGCCACAGAATTGGTCGACCTCGAGTCCGGCTTAGCAGTACCCCTAGCTTCGCTTCAAGGTATGCGCGTGGCCGCCTTCTCGGGCATCGCCACGCCGGAGCGCTTTGAAGAAACCCTCCGCGGGCAGGGCGCCGTCATCGTCGCTAACCGTCGCTTCCTTGACCACCATGCCTTTAACGACGAAGACCTAGATGAGGTTCTCGACCGGGCCATGCGTGCTAAGGCCGAAATGATTGTGACAACGGAGAAAGATGCCGTACGCATTCAGGGACGATTCCGCCCACCCATCCCGCTAGTTTTCATTCGCCTCGAGGTCGAAATCCTCGGCGACCGCGATGGCTTTAACGCGGCCGTCGAACGGATCTGCCTCGGGCCTTCGGGGCAGCGCTGACCGTCTCGGGCTGCAGGTGATTGGCCATCCCAAGGAAAGCGTCCTGCGCCAGCGGTCCGCGGCGACCGACCTCGAGGGCAGAATGGTAGCTACCGTCTGCCTGCAGGAACTGGGCGTCACCCTGGCTATCCGCGTAGGTACCCAGAATCTCCTGTTCAACGCGCCTCCGGAGGTGCTTGCTGCGAATGGGAAAAATGCATTCGACGCGGCGTAAGAAATTACGCGGCATCCAGTCGGCACTCCCCATGAGGATGACGGACTCTCCCCCGGCATTCTCGAAGCGGAAAAGGCGGCTATGCTCGAGGAAGCGGCCCAGTACGCTCCGGACACGGATATTATCGCTCTTGCCGGCAACCCCCGGAATGAGGCAACAGACGCCACGGACGACGAGGTCAATCTTCACGCCTGCTTGCGAGGCCTTGCAGAGGGCTTTGATGACATCAGGGTCCACGAGGCTATTCACCTTCGCGAAAATGGCCGCCTTGCGGCCGTGCTGCGCCGCCGAGGCTTCGGCATTGATGAGGTCGATGATGCCACGATGGAGGTCAAAGGGAGCCACGAGGAGGTGCTTAAACTTGGGCTTGGCGAGATTACCGGTCAGGACGTTAAAGAGTAACCCCACATCGGCCGTGACTTCTTCGTCGGCGGTGAACAGCGAGAAGTCGGTATAGAGGCGTGCGGTCTTCGGGTTGTAATTGCCGGTGCCAAGATGGGCGTAGCGGCGGAGGCCGTCCTTTTCCTGCCGGACTACCAAGCAAGCCTTACAGTGGGTCTTCAAGCCAGAGAGACCGTAAACGACGTGGGCGCCGGCTTCTTCCAGCTGGCGGGCCCACTCGATGTTGTTGAGTTCGTCAAAACGGGCACGCAATTCGACCAACGCCGTGACTTGCTTGCCATTACGGGCCGCTTCTTTCAGGGCCTCAACCACCGGGGAATCGCCACTGGTGCGGTAGAGCGTTAACTTGATTGCGACGACCGACTCATCTCGCGCGGCCTGGCGGATGAAGTCGACGACCGGGTTGAATGATTCATAAGGATGATGAAGCAAGAGGTCGTGCTTCGCGATTCGACTGTAGAGCTTCTGGGGGTCCGTGAATTCAGACGGAAGTACCGGGGCGAAGGAGGGGTAGAGCAGGTCGGGGCGACCGACTTGGTCGATCAAGCTACTCAGCCGGACCATATTGACGGGGCCGGCCGAGCGGAAGGCGTTATCGCTGCCCAGGCCGATAGCCTTCAGCAGCCAGCTCACTTCCTCATCGGGCGCCTGAGCTTCGATTTCCAGCCGTACGGGCGCACCTTTTCGCAGGTTGCGGATTTCATCTTCGATGGTCTCCAAGAGGTTGCCGGATTCCTCCTCGTCGACGTAGAGGTCGCTATTGCGCGTAATCCGGAAAGCCCATGACCCGAGGACATCGAGGCCGGGGAAGAGACGGTCGACGAAGAGTTCGATGACCAAACTCAGCAGGGTAAAAGAGCGCTTGGCGCTGGTCCCTAAGGACAAGACACGCGGAAGGACGCGCGGAATGGGGACGACGGCCCGACGGACTTCGCCAGTCTCCGGGTCGCGCAGCAAAGCCTGCAGGTAGAGACCCTTGTTCGTAAGCACCGGGAACGGGTGCGAAGGGTCGATGGCCAGCGGCGTCAGCGCCGGTAAGATATCGCGGTCAAAGCGTGGGGAGAGTTCCGCCCGATCGGCATCGTTGAGTTGGTCTTTAGCTTTAACGACGATGCCTTCCTTGGCTAAGGCTGGCAGGAGTTGATCACGCCAGCAGGCTTGTTGGGCGTCAACTAAGGCATGAGATTGCCGCAGGACTTCCTGCAGGAATTCGCGCGTCGCCGGGTGCGTGGCTGACTCCTCTTGCTGCATGATGCCGGCAACGCGGATCTCAAAGAATTCGTCGAGGTTGGAGCTGACGATGGAGAGGAAGCGGACCCGCTCCAGCAATGGGACGGTGTCGTCTTCCGCCAGTTCTAAAACGCGGCGGTCGAAGGTGAGCCAACTAAGTTCGCGATTCAACATGACAGCCCTAAGTTTTAGCCACTTCCTGGGACGTTGTCAGTAATGTCCTCAAGGAAAGGGGGCCAGTCTTGGGTAAAATAGGCTAAAATTGGAGTTTTCGGCCCAGTATATTGTAACAACTTCGCAACACAGCCTTGGCAACCTCCTCGGGGGTCGGTTGTCTAGGGAGCATGCCCCTCATATCCGAAAAGGAGCTCAAGGCTTCCTACGACGTCATCATCGTTGGCTCGGGGGCGGGCGGCGGCCAGTCGGCCTACACCCTCACGATGAACGGCGTGAAGGTCTTACTCCTCGAAGCCGGTCGCCATTACGACCCCCTGACGGAGACGGCGATGTTCCAGACGCCCAGCTCGGCCCCGCTGCGGGGTATTTCCGTGGAAGACAAACCATTTGGGTTCTACGACGCTACCGTAGACGGCGGCTGGCAGGTGCCGGATGAACCCTATACCAATGCCTCCACTGAGGCGGAAAATAAATTCTGGTGGTGGCGCGCCCGTATGCTCGGTGGCCGCACCAATCACTGGGGTCGCATCTCGCTGCGCAATGGACCCTATGATTTTAAGCCCTACTCGCGCGATGGCCTCGGCGTGGATTGGCCAATGACTTACCAAGATGTCGCGCCGTATTACGACAAGGTAGAGATGCTGATTGGAGTCTATGGCTCGAATGAGGGTCTAGAAAATACCCCAGACTCGCCCGAAGGCTGTCTCCTGCCGCCACCGAAAGCCCGTGCGGGTGAACTCTACATCAAGAAGCATGTCGCCCAGCTAGGTATCCCGGTGATCCCCATCCACCGCGCGATCCTCAGCACGAAGCAGGACGCTGACACGATTCCCGCCAAACTGCATCCGGGCAACCCGCGGGCCCAAGCTATTCTGGCTGAATCCATGCGCCAACGCGCCGCTTGCTTCTGGGCGACCGATTGCGGCCGCGGTTGCTCGATTAAGGCTAACTACCAGTCGACCACGGTGCATCTGCCGCCGGCCATGGCCACTGGCAATCTCGACATTCTGCCCAATGCGATGGCACGCGCAGTCACCTTGGATGCGCAGGGCAAAGCAAACGGTGTCTCGTTCATCGACAAGGTATCCGGACGCGAAATCACCGCGAAGGCCCGCGTCATCATTCTCGCTGCTAGTTCCGCCGAGTCCGCCCGCATCCTCCTGAACTCAAAATCCGCTAAGTTCCCTGATGGCCTGGCCAATACATCCGGCGAAGTGGGCAAAAATATTATGGACACCGTGGGTGCCAGCTTGGGCGGCCAAGTGCCGGCCTTCGAAAATCTTCCAGTTCACAACGAAGACGGAGCGGGGGACCATGTCTACGTACCTTGGTGGCTCTATAAGGAGCAGAAAGCTGGCAAACTCGGCTTTGCCCGTGGTTACCACATTGAGTTCTCCACTGGACGACGCATGCCCAATGTCGGTGTAGCGGGTCCGGCCAAGCCGGGCTACGGCAAGTCCTTTAAGGAAGACCTCCGCCGCAGCTACGGAAGTTTCATCGGCTTCTCTGGCCGCGGCGAAATGATTCCAAACAAGGATTCCTTCTGCGACCTCGACCCGACCGTCAAAGACAAGTGGGGCATCCCCGTGCTACGCTTCCACTGGAAGTTCTCGGACCACGAACTGAAGCAAGCGCTGCACATGCACCAAACCTTCGCCCAGATGATCGAAGCCATCGGTGGTAAGGTCGGCGGAAAACCGGCAACCGATGGGGCTAAGGCAATCAAGCCAGGCGGCTTCATCATCCATGAAGTTGGCGGGGCCATCATGGGGGCAGACCGTAAGAAGTCGGTGACTAACCAATGGAATCAGTGCTGGGATGTACCCAACCTACTCATCAACGACGCTGCCCCCTTCTGCAGTAACGCCGATAAGAACCCCACACTCACTATCATGGCGCTCGCCTGGCGCGCCTGCGACCACCTCATCGAAGAGATGCGTCAAGGTAACCTCTAAATCCTCTCTCCTATGACCGACCCTGATAATTCTTCCCGCCAGATGCCGCGGCGCGTTGCCTTAAAATGGCTCGCCGCCGCCGCCGCCGGCATGGCCCTAGCGGGCCGCGTGGATTTGGCTGCCGCGCAAGTTCCGACTAAGTCAGGTAAGCCGATTGGCCCCGACCCAGTCCTCAACAAAGACTACAAGCCCGGTGAACTATGGCCGCTCCTCATGACCCCCGCCCAACGGCGCGCCGCCGCGGCCCTCGCCGACCTCATCCTCCCACCTGATGACGGCGGGCTCAAGCCGTCCCAGCTCGCAGTGCATGAGTTCATCGACGAATGGATCAGTTCGCCGTATGACCAGACAGCCAAAGATAAGCCGATCATCTTGCCCGGCTTGGACTTCTTGGACGCGGAAGCTAAAAGCCGCCATCAGGCCCTCTTTGCGGACCTACCAGCCACGCAACAGGCAGGTATCGCCGATGCCATTTGCGGCGCCACGCCGGTCGCTCAAGAATACCGTCCACATGTTAAGTTCTTCGACCGGTTCCGCTATCTCGCAGCCGGCGGCTACTTCACGACACCGCAAGGCATGAAGGAGATTGGGTACGTGGGTAATCGGCCTTCGCTCACGTTCGATGGCCCCACGCCCGAGGCGTTGAAGCACCTGGGCTTGGCTTAAGCGCGCCCCGAATAAATAATCCGCAGTTCCGAAACGCCGCTTAAGCGGACCCGCGGACCGGGCGCTTGGGCGTGGGCGATGATGTCGCCGCGCGCAAAGGTTTCGGCGAGTAGCTTTATGTCATGCTTCGAAAGGCCACGGGTAGGTACTTCGACCGTTTGTAGGGCACCTTGCTGGATACCAATGAAGCGAAGCATGCCCTTGATCATCTGCACGTCGGAGACGACCCGAACCGCCGCCGGGTCGACGGGCGGGGTCACTTGATTCGAGAATAAGGCGAAAGAGAAACGCACCTCCCGTAAATCACGGTGGAGCTTGCGATTGACGAATTCCGTGGAAACCGGCGCCGACCACCGACGGGCCTCATGCGTCCAATGAAGGCCTTGCGCCAACTGGGGGCAGGGCAGGGCGTCGAGGTCTGGTCCGAGACGCGTGAGCAAACCCTCTGCCGCCACGCGATCGCTGAGGCGCTGTAGTCGCTCCGAAGTGACCCGCAAGGCCGGCTCAAGAATGATGAGCAATCCTTCGGGATGAAGGCGGCGTTTTAGTTCTGTGACCCAGCGCATTAAACCATCGGCATCAAGCTCCTTGAGTTCATTAAGCACAAACCCAGCCACAATGACATCAAAGGTTTCCTCTGGCCAGGCCGCGGGCCGGCTCGCATCGCCCATGCGAGTCGAGACGTCAGCCTTCTCACCCAAGACGGACTCCGCGAAATTTTCCAGTGCCACCAAAGCGGAGGGCGACTTATCAAGGGCATGTAAGCTCACGCGACGGGAGCCGTCCGAGAGTAAACGGTGAGCCACCGAGACGCCACAAGAGCCTGGGCCGGAACCTAGATCGAGAATGCGGGCGCGATCCATCGGCGGTCGCCAGCCGCGAAAGTCTATGGCATACGATAGCGCAAAAGAAGTCCGCGTGAAGCTTTGCGGTAGGAAGAAAACCCCGTAGCCAGCGAGTAAGCCCTGCTCGGCGAAGTAGTCGGGGAAGGTCTTTTCGGGGCGCTCCGTCGTAAAGAGGTCCGAAAGCCTGCCGACGTAGGGCATCAAGCGCTCTAGCGCTAAATCACCCGAAAGTTCGGTGGCGACCTCGGCCTGACGAACCCAGAATTGCTCGGCGGCGGGAGGGTAGCCGAAACGTCCGGACTCAGGCGCCGACATCGCGCCGACCCTCCAAGGCACTGCGTAAAGTCGCAGGATCAGCGAAGGTTAAACCGCTCCCGCTCGGCAGACCAAAGCCAATTCTGGAGACCTTAATCGTGTCACGGATACCATGAATACACTCCCGAATATAATGACAGGTCGCTTCGCCTTCGATGTCATTGCCCAGGGCCAGGACGACTTCGGTAATCGGTTCATCCCGTAAACGCTGCTCCAGCGTAGTCAGGTTGAGGTCTTCAGGGCCTACGCCATTAATCGGCGATAGCCGACCATGGAGGACATGGTAGGAGCCACGGTGGGCGAGGGAACGTTCGAGCGCCATTAAGTCCGGGACTTGCTCGACGACGCAAAGGGATGCGGGGTCGCGCTTTGGGTCGCTGCAGACCTCACAGAGTGGGGCTTCGGCCAAACTACCGCAACGGTCACAGCGCCGGACGCATTGGGCGGCAGCCTCCAAGGAGGCTAGCAGCGGGGCGAGCTTGGCGGGCTTTTCGACCAAAAGGTGCAAGGCAATCCGTTCCGCGGAACGATGTCCGAGGCCGGGTAGGAGGCGAAGGAGCTGACGAACTTTCTCGAAAGACGGTGTCACGGGCTAGATTAGAGCCCTGGCAAGGAAAAGCCTGCCGTCGCCTTGGACATCTCGGCGTCGTAGATTTCCTTGGCCTTGGTGGAAGCCTCTTGCAACGCGGCCACGAGGGCCGTCTCCACGATGGCCTTGTCCTCTTTGATAAACTCGGGGTCGAGGGCCAAGCCCATGACTAAGCCGTGGCCATTGACCGTCACCTTGATGGCGCCACCGCCATGGGAGACCTCTAGCCGTTGGTCTCCCAGTCGCTGTTGAACCTCAGCGATGCCACGTTGCATCTTCTGGGCCTGTTTAAGGAGTTTGCCTACGCCTGCCATAGTGCCGTCACATTCGACCAGCCAAAGCGATGAGTCAAGGGCGACCCACTGACGTCCCTGCTTGCGAGCGGGGCAAAATGCCGTTAGACCTTATACTATGGCTTCCCCCCGGGACATCCAGTTGGTCGGAACGTTTGTGGCGGTGACTTGGGCGGATGGCCAAGAACACTTTTTGACTGGGGAGTTCCTCCGCGAACGCTCCCCCAGCGCCGAAAATATGGGGGAGGTCGACATCTTGGGGCAGCGCTGGGGTGGTGACGGCCCACGGCAGTTCCCAGGTGTCGCTGTCTTGGGGATGCAACACATTGGTAACTACGCTGTGACCTTCGAGTTCAGCGACGGACACCGAACGGGAATCTACAGCTGGGACTACCTCCGAGCGATTGCGTCTGAAGCGAAATAATGATTTTTACGGATTGCGACCATGGCTAAAAAGAAGACAGTTACCTTCGTGAAGAAAACCTACGTGTTGGATACGAACGTTTTAATTCATGACCCCGAATCGTTGTTCAAGTTCGACGAACACACCGTGGCAGTGCCGGTGGAAGTGCTGTCGGAACTCGATCGACTCAAGACCCAACCGGGGCAACTCGGCGCTAGTGCGCGCCGCGTCAACCGGTCGATTCGGGCGCTCTTTGAAAACCGCCCGCTGAAGGAAATTACCGAAGGTGACCCTGGCAAGCCAGGCGCCCTGCACGCCAAGCTGCGGGACGGTGGCGAGTTAAGAGTAGTCATCAACGACTCCCTCATCCGCGAACATTTTAATGGCGAACGTTCGGAACGCCTGCGTGCGGTTTTCATGCAGGTCGATGCCCCCGACCACCGTATCATCGCCTCCGCACTCTACCTGCGCGACACCATCAAGGGGTCGGTCATCCTCGTCACGAAGGACGCCTGCATGGCCCTCAAAGCCCAAGCCTTGGGTTTAGAAGTAGAAGACTACCGGAACGACCGCATCGAGACCAGTGACGTCGGTGACTACAAGACCGTCACGGTGACCGCGGCAGCAATGCGCGACTTCAAGGAACTCGCCCAAGTCGAAGTGAAACTCAAGGGCGAAGACAGCCCTGCGGTCAATGAATACGTGATGCTTACTTCGAGCGACTGGAGCGAACCGGCCCGCCATGTCGGCGAAAATGTCTTTGTCCCCCTCGGGCTCTACCGCGAATTCCTTTCGACCGACAGTGGCGCCCGGAAAGGCCTCCAGATGCCACGTGGCATGCGCGTCATCCCTAAGAACTTTGAGCAGTGGATCTTCTTGGACGCCCTCCTGAACCCGGACATCAAGTTGGTCACCTGCTTCGGGCGCGCCGGCACCGGCAAGACCTTCCTGTCCATTGCGGCTGCGCTCTCCCAAGTGCTCAGTGACTTCTCCCCTTACAAGAAGCTCTACGTTTCCCGTCCGGTCGTGCAGATCGGCAAAGATATCGGTGCCTTGCCTGGCACCAAGGAAGAGAAGCTCTCGCCTTACATCCAACCTTACTTTGATAACCTCGAGGTGCTCTTCTCTCGCAATGGTGCCCCCGCAGCGCCGCAGGTTGCTCCGTCCAGCAAGGCCTTGGTCGCCACCGACTCTCAACGCAAACAGAAGAAGGCTCAGGCCATGAAGGCCGCCCAACCCATCTTCGGTTCCCAGTTCCAGCAGGTCGGCCAACCGCGCAAACCTTACCAGTGGTTAATCGACTCTGGCCTGATTGAAATCGAAGCCATGACCTTCATCCGCGGTCGCTCCATCGGGCACGCGTTCATGATTGTGGACGAAGCCCAGAACATGACGCCCCACGAGGCCAAGACGGTTATTACACGTATCGGCGAAGGCTCCAAACTGGTCCTGATCGGCGACCTTGATCAGGTCGACACCCCCTACCTAGATGGTAAGTCCAACGGCCTCATTCACACGCATGAGCGCATGAAAGGTCACAGTATCACGGCCAATGTCCGCCTACTCCATGGTGTCCGCAGCGTCCTCTCCGAGCTAGCCTCCAAGCTGATGTGAGCAACTTCCTCAGGGCAACCCCCTGAGGAACGCAGTCCGTCCTTGCCGACCTCGCTAGAGGGCTTTCGCTCCTCGGTGTGGCCCCGGAGACTCCCATGCAGCGACAGTACCGCGAGTTTCGTGAGAAACTCGCCAGAGGGACCATCCTGCTTTTTCGCTTAGGGGACTTCTACGAGGTCTTCGGGGAAGACGCCGAAATAGCGTCCAAGGTCCTCGGGCTGACACTAACGAAGCGCCACGAGACCCCGATGGCTGGGTTACCCTACCATGCGGCACCCGCTTATGTTAACCGCCTCCTGACCGCTGGCTGGAAGGTTGCCATCTGCGATCAACTGGAAGCGCCCGTCGCCGGAAAGTTGGTCCGCCGAGGCCTCACGCGCATCCTGACGCCGGGGACGGCCCTAGAGGACTCACAGCTCGATTCGCGTCGCGGGAACTACCTCGCCGCCATCGCTTGGGACAAGCACGGGTGGCATGCCTCGTGGCTCGATGTTTCTACGGCGGACTTCCGACTCGCCACCGACCCGAATCCGCAACGTCTCTTGCCTTTGCTCCATTCGGTCAGTCCACGCGAAGTGATCCTACCCGAAGGGCTCGAACCGCCGCCCGAATTCCGTGAAGCCTTCGAAGTCTTCATGCAGGGCAGGGCGGTCTCGCGTCTACCTGGCTGGAATTTTGATGTCGCTGCTGGCGCACGCTTGGTCGCGCAGACCCTCGCCGTGCATGGCTTGGCCGGCTTTGGCCTGACGGATGAGCATCCCGCCCTCGGCGCCGCCGGTGCAGTGCTCGGCTATGTTACCGATTCGCTCTGCGATCGCCCCAAGAACCTTTTTCGTCTCACCGAAGCCAAGTTGGGAACTGCCGTCCTCCTCGACGCGGCGTCCTCGCGTAACCTCGAACTTTTTGCGGCAACCAATGGTTCTCGCGAGACGTCCTTACTCGAGGCCATTGACAAAACTGCCACCCCCGCCGGAGCCCGCCAGCTCGCCTTATGGCTCGCCGAACCATCGACTGATTTGACCGTCATCCACCGGCGGCAGGCGGCGGTGGGTGAATTCTTCAAGCACGCCGGGGCATCATCCCGTTTGGGCGAATCACTTAAGGGCGTCCGTGATGTTCCGCGCATCCTCGCCCGCCTCCAGAATCGACTCCGCAATCCGCGCGAACTCGGCGGCATCAAGGATACCTTGCAGGCCCTACCTTTATTGAAGGAAGAATTGGCCGCCTTGCCCGGCGGCGCCCTGCAGGCCTGCGCCGGGCGCATCTCACTGGAATCGCCCCTCCTCGGCAAACTTACGGCCTCCTTGGCCGAGGAACTACCCGTAGACCTGACGGAAGGCGGCGCCTTGCGCAGTGGTTTCGACGCGGAACTCGATCGACTCAGGTCTTTAGCCACCGACAGTAAGACCTGGATTGCTGACTTCGAGCGACAGGAGCAGACCCGCACGGGTATCAGATCTCTCAAGGTCCGCTACAACGGCGCTTTCGGCTACGCGATCGAGATTACCAAAGCGAACTTGGCCGCGGTCCCAGCCGACTACATTCGTAAGCAGACCATGGTGAACGCCGAGCGCTTCACCACAGAGGAACTTCGCACCAAAGAACGCGAAGTCTTGCGCGCCGATGAACAAGCCTTGGCCCGCGAGACCGAACTCTTCCAAACTTTGTTAGCCGAAGTCCTCGCGTGCACGGAGTCACTCTTGGCGACCGCTAACGCCATCGCCGAGGTCGATATTCTCCGGGGCTGGGCGGAACTCGCCCGTGAGGCCAACTGGAGCTGCCCAACCGTCGATGACTCCGACGTTCTCACCATTACCCAAGGGCGCCACCCGGTCGTCGAACGCATGTTACAGGCTCGCCCGGGCGCTGGGTCCTTCGTGCCCAACGACACGCGCCTCAGTAGCTGCGGTGAACAAATCGCCTTGCTGACTGGTCCGAACATGGCCGGTAAATCGACCTATATTCGTCAGGTCGCTTTGATTGCGTTACTGGCCCACTTGGGTTGCTGGGTGCCGGCACAAGCCGCCCACATCGGCTTGGTCGACCGGATCTTCTGTCGCGTAGGTGCCTCGGACGAACTCGCCCGCGGTAATTCGACCTTCATGGTCGAGATGAACGAAACGTCTAATATCCTTAATAACGCTACCGTTCGCTCCTTAGTAGTCCTCGACGAAATCGGCCGCGGGACCAGCACCTATGATGGGATCAGCATCGCCTGGGCGGTCGCCGAACACCTCCACGGGTCTGGTCCAGCAGGTCCGCGCACGCTCTTTGCCACCCACTATCACGAGTTGACTCAGTTGACCGGACTCTTACCGCGCCTCCGCAATTGGTCCGTCGCGGTGAAGGAATGGCAGGATGAAATCGTGTTCGTCCGTCGCGTTGTCCCGGGGGCCGCCGACCGATCTTACGGCATCCAAGTCGCGCGTCTTGCGGGTATGCCTCCCAGCGTCGTTACACGCGCACGGCATATCTTGTCAGGCCTAGAGACCGGCGCTGGCTTACCTGTCCAGCAGTCGGTTGAAATCGCTCAGGTCACGTTGACGCCGCAAGAGGCCGCGAAGCAGAAGCCCGAGCCAACACCGAAAGTTCCCAAGGCCACACCGAAGAAAGATGTCGGCGGACCTGAACTCGACCTCTTCGGTTAAGTCAGATGCGCTGATTCCAGTCCGGGGAATTGAACCGGGCCCAGGTTTCCTCGTGGTCGTGCTGATCGTAGATTGGCTCGGCAACCGCGACGGGCGGGCTGTTTAGAACCTTACCCAGCGCGGCCGGAAAATCCTTTTCAAATCGATTCCAGTCACAGCCCGGAAGGAAGGGCCGCCAGATATAGCCCTCGAGGAGCAACCCGTGACGGGTGCGTTTCTGGGCAGCCCCCGCGACCTTCCGGCCGTCATCGGTCCGCACGAGGTCATTCGGCTCGGCGCGTTGTGCGCAATTGTCGGGCGACTGAAAGGGTCTCGAACCTGTGGGGACGGGGGCAAGCTTGACCGGCTGGCCTTGCGCCAAGAGGGCCTCGGCTAAGGCTTGGTGGACGGCTTCATAGCTCGCCATGGCATCGGCCTCGCAAAGCGGATGGCCGGACGGCAGCACCAGTGCGAAAGTCCAATCTTCCAAGTGCGAGACGAGCCCGCCACCCGTGGCTCGACGCACCAATTGAGCGCTCAAAGGGACTACCGCCCGGTAGGTTTCCCATTTTTGGGAAACACCGAAAGTACAGGCGGGCACCGTCCAGGCATACGGACGATAGCGCACGCGCTCGGGGTGCGGGTACTTCTCCAGCAAGAGCAGGTCCGTCGCCATGTTTGCGACGGCATCGGCAGCCTGGCGGGGGAGTACATCCATGCTAGAAGTCTATGCCTTTTTCCAACAAACGCACGACCTTTCGACCCGTCGCCTGTTCGTACCACGTTTCCGTGCCACGCGGAATGCGTAGCTCGTTCAATTGATCCGCAAACGGCTGGGCCGGTGTGCGTAATTTGCCAGCTAACGGGTGCAGTTGCAGGCTCAAATCGCGTGGGCGGGGACCCAGTTGCGGCACATCGCTCCGTTGCGCGGCCCGAATGAGTTTCTCCGGATCCAGCCCGAAGTGCTCGGCGACCTTGACGCCCATGTCGTAACGGCTGAGCGGCTCGAGGCCGGCCCAATGATAAACCCCCGAAAGGTTCGGGCGCTCGCAAAGTTCCACCGCCGCATCGGCTAAGTTGCTCAAACTCACGGGCTGGCGAATCTCGTCAGTGAACAAGGGCGTCTGCTTGCCGGCGGCCCAATCCTGAAACAGCCGTTCGTGGAGGCCACGGTCGCCGGTGCCTGAGTTCCCATTCAATAAAGTTGTCCGAATCACCGCCGCATGCTCACGGCCGTACTTTAATACCTCCACTTCGCCGGCCGCCTTGGTCCGACCATAGAGGTGTAAGGGTGACGGAGCTGCCGTGTTCCCGTAACGACCAGTTTCGCCGTCAAAAACCATGTCGGTCGAAAGATGGATACATTTGGCGCCGACGTGGAAAGAGAGTTGGGCTAAACGACGGGGCAGGTCGACATTCAAGGCCTCCGCCTTGGCGGGTTCGCGATCGCAACCGTCGATGGTCGCAAGGGCAGCGCAGTTAATCACGGCCTGGGGAAACTCCTCGAGCATGAGGGTCTGGACAGCGGCAATATCACGCAGGTCCATCGTGATAGAACGTAGGAGGTCGGGGACGACCACGGCCTTGGAACCACCGACGGCTAAGACCTCGTGCCCGCGCCGCAAAGCGGCAATGACGACCTCGCGACCGGCGAAACCATTGGCTCCTGTGACAATTATCCGCATCGCACGAAAAGTAGCGTTCGTAGGGTCGGAGGCAAGCGGGGAGGATGTGGCTCACGCTTGCCAAATCGGCCAAGAGTAGCCATGGTAGTAACTTCCATGCCGACTTATTCCGAATTGGCCAATCGGCCCGTCCTGTCGCAACCCGTCTATGAAGCCGGCCGCCCCATCGAGGTCGTCGCCCGCGAGTTCGGCTTAGACCCCGCTTCGGTCATCAAATTAGCCTCGAACGAGAATCCGCTCGGGCCATCCCCTAAGGGCTTGGCCGCAGCCCAGAAGGCCTTGCAGGTCTGCCACCTCTATCCCGACGGCGGCGGCACTTTCCTGCGCGAGAAATTGGCGGCGCACTGGGCCATGAAGCCCGAGAACTTTGTCGTCGGGAACGGCTCGAATGAGGTGATGATCATGCTCGCCCAAACCTTTCTCCGCCCGGGCGATGAAGTCGTCTTTGGTTCCCAAGCCTTCATCGTCTACAAGTTAGCCACAATGCTTTTTGGCGCCACCGCGGTCGAGGTGCCGATGCCCGGTTTCCGTCACGACCTCCCAGCCCTACGGGCGGCCGTGACCGACCGGACCCGCCTGGTCTTCCTCGCCAGCCCGAACAACCCCACCGGCGGTACCGATGACCCCAAGGACATCATCGCCCTCGCGCAATCCTTGCCTGACCACGTCATCTTCTGCCTCGACGAAGCGTACGCCGAATACCTCGATGCCTCGGCTGACCTCCGTCCGCTCATGGCCTCCGGACGCAAGGTCGTCGTCTCGCGGACCTTCTCTAAAGCCTACGGCTTGGCCGGCCTGCGCGTCGGCTACATGATGGGTTCCGCCGAAGTCATCGGCTTACTCAACCGCGTCCGCCAACCCTTTAACGTCAACCTCCCGGCTTTGGCCGCGGCCGAAGCTGCCCTCGATGACGCGGATTTCGTACAACGCACGCGGGAAGTAAACGACCTTGGCTTGGCCCAGTTAGCGGCCGGACTCACCGCTCTGGGCTATGAATACATCGACGGCAAAGCCAACTTTCTCGCAGCGAAGATACCCGACGCCGAGGCGGTCTTCATGCGCCTCCAAAAAGCGGGCGTCATCGTCCGGCCGCTGCGTGGCTATGGCATGGTCGGCTGGCTTCGACTCACCGTCGGCACCTCCGCCCAGAACGCCCGCCTCCTCGCGGAGCTTGCCCAGCGCTAAGATGGACTTCGAAGACGCCGTTCGGCAAGTGCGCGAAAAGGATCAGCGCTATAGCCCGCAAGCCTACGACCTAGTCCGCCTCAGCCTCGACCTAGCCCAGAAGGATATCCACGGCGAAGCCAAGAAAGGTAAAGCGATGGTCAACCGTCACGTCACTGGACCGCAACTGCTCGAGGGCTTCCGTCAGCATGTCATCGAGACCTATGGTCCGATGTCTTATCAACTGCTTCAGAATTGGGGCCTCAAAAAGACTGATGACGTCGGCAATATCGTGTTCAACATCATCAGCACTGGGCTGTTTGGTCGCTCCGCAGAGGACAACCTCGAAGACTTCTGCGGCGTCTACGACTTCAAGGAAACCTTCCTGAAGCCTTTCGACCCCAAAGCAAAGGCCTAATTAGGCGTTCACAAAGGCGAGGCTTTTGACCTCCGTACAGCCGGGCAGGTCGCGGATTTTGGCCAACAGGGCACGTTCGTGGAACCGCAGTTCTGTTTTGATGACAGAGCTCTCGCACTGGATGACGAGCCGGCCGCCCTCGACCATCTTGAGCGGTGCACTGCGCCGAGCTAACTTCATCGGGAGTAGTTCGCTCCAATGGGCGATAATCATGTCCTCTGGGACGGGCTTATCGAGCCGCATCTTTTTAAAGGCCTCCCCCATGGCTTCATCCATGGTCTTTAATTCGCGATCAGTCGAACGCCCACGATCTTCGGGGACTCCGCGGAGGTTGGCCAGCAGGTTGACGACATGCCGCGAAAACTTACCCTTGGTCTTACCTTCGTTGAGCAAGGCTTGAATCAGCTTGGGCACTTCGACGAGCCGTTCGGCGCGGAGGCATTTCTCGGGCGCATGCCGCCCACCAATAATCACGCCAACGGCGCCGACATTACGGGGGCCTTCCCCGTCCTCGACCGGACTATCCCCGACATGCACCAAGGCCGTCAGTGCCACGCCGAGGCTACGGGCCGCATGCGCATAAGCCTTCGCGTCTGGCTTGGCATAGCCCATTTCCTCGGAGAGGAAGATGCCGTCAAAATGTCGCGCGAGGTCCTTCTGTTCCAGTACCCGCCGCATCCGCGAATCGGCATTAGACAAGATGGCCACCTTGATCCCGAGAAACTTCAGGGCCCCGATGACGCTGACCAAGCCCAGGCAGACCCGCCAAGCCTTAGCGTCAGCAAAGGCGTGCCAGCATTCCTTAAAAACCGCGTCTGATTGGGAGCCAGGCAAGTGCGCTCCAAATGTTCGCTCCACGACTTCCCGCCAGAAGACTTCCGCCTTAGCTTGTTTATTGGCCGAACGTAACGCCGAAGCAAAGGCTACCTCCAACTCAAAGGCATCAACTTTGATGCCATGCTTCTGAGCGCAGGCGGAGTAGACCGCCCCCACCGAAGGATGGGGGAAAAGCACCGTCCCCGCTAAATCAAACGTCACCGCCTTTACACTAGCCATGACAGGAGGAGGCTCGCCGAGCGCTGAAGGGTGGAGGGGGTGACAGGGTGAGATTTCATCAAAAATACGTTAGAGGAGGCTCCCGGGGGAGGCTCCCAGCGTAGCCCCATCATGTCCCGGCTTGTCTAATCGCCAACCCAAGTCATAAACAAGTTATGCACCTACCCCGTCTAGCCCTGCTGTCCCTGCTCGGAATTTCCGCCTTAGCCACCTCCGGCTGCAATACCTCGACCCCGGTGGCCGCTGGCCAAGTGTCCAAGGTCTACGTCCGCGACGTGGCCGCCTCTTCCCTGCACGACACGGATATTCTCGCCAACGCCGTCCATGACGCCGGGGTACGGGCACTGTCGGCCCAAGGGTATACCGTCGTAGCGACGGAGGGCGAAGCCGATGCCGTGCTGCGCAGTAGCTGGCAAACGCAAAAGAGCGCCGGTAACCGCTCGGACATTCCCAACATCAGCCTCTCGCTTGCGCTCTTCGATAAGTCGAACCGTCGTCTGTTTGACGGTAACTCCGGCCCTGGGGTCGCCGCCAATTTCTGGAACGTAGGTCGCGCCACTGCAGAAGTGACTACGATTTTAAAGGGTCTGCCTGCACCCGCGAAGAAGTAATCAACGCGCCTTTAACTTAGCCTCGATCTCGTGCTTCAGGAGTGCGAGTTCGGGCATCTTGGCGCCCGCGGCTAACCCACGAAGGAGCGGCTCGCCCCAAAGGCCGCTTACTTCCACCTCACGACCTTCCAGGTAATCAATCAGGCTGGAGGGGCGATAGGCGCCCATGCGCTCGGTGACGTCCATCTGGCCCTGCAAGTGCTGCTCGCTGACGACATGGCCGCATAAGCCTGCCGCCATACGGACCTCTTCCATCAGGCGACGGGCGCGTGCTTTGAGTACGGGGTCGGCGAGAATTAAGTCCGTGGTGATGCCGCCGCCCGCAATAGCCAAACCGTTGAATGGAATATTCCAGCAGAGCTTCTTCCAGAGCACCGCTTCCAAGGAATCCTCGGCGCGGCAATCCACGCCCGCCGACTTAAACCATGCGACACACTGAGTCACCGATGGGGTGATCGGGCCTTCCGCCGCAGCCATCCGGACATAGCCCGAATGCGTATTGGAGACGACCCCCGAATCGATCCGATTGATGCACACGAAGCACAAGCCAGCGACAAGTCGTTCCACTGGCACGATAGCTTGGAAGGCCTCGACGTTGCCCATGCCATTCTGCAAAGTAAGCAACAGGGTCTGGGGGCCTATCAAGGGCTGGATGAGCGCTGGCAAGAGGGCATTAGCGGTGGCCTTGGCGGCCACGATAACCAGATCGCACGAACCGATTCCCTCGCCGGTCGGCGAGGCAGAGGCCAATCGAACGACGCGCTCTCCGTTTAAGTCACACATTACCAAACCACGTCGTTGGAGGACTGGATAGTCACTCCGGCTGATTGCATGCACTTCGTGACCAGCCAGCGCCAAGAGGCCACCATACCAACCGCCGATCGCACCTGCGCCGACGATGACAATCTTCATGGCCGGCTCTGCGGACGACGCACAGAAGTATGGCGGGCCGCTGGCAGCTTGCCCGGATAATCGAGGGTGAAGTGCAGTCCGCGACTTTCGTGCCGTTGCAAGGCACAGTCGATGATGAGGTCGGCGACTTGAATCAAGTTACGCAATTCCAGCAACCGTGGTTCGACGCGGAAATTCCAATAATACTCCCGGACTTCATCCGCCAGCGTGCCTATACGCGTGCGGGCCCGTTGCAGGCGCTTGGTCGAGCGGACGATGCCGACATAATCCCACATGGTCCGACGAAGCTCATCCCAGTTATGCGTCAAGACCACGCGCTCATCGGGGTCGCCCGCGGAACCGTCCACCCAAGCCGGTAGGGGCAGGGCAGGGCGATGGGCCTGC
>CAMDWM010000001.1:0-66691 GCA_945878755.1 Akkermansia muciniphila | reverse complement strand
GCGACCTACATGGTCATCGCTCCGGAACATCCGCTCCTTGAGAAGATTACCTCTACCGAGCAGAAGGCCGCCGTCACGGCCTACGTGGCCGCCGTCCGCAATAAGAGCGACCTCGAGCGGACCGACCTCGCCGATAAGAAAAAGACCGGCGTGTTCACGGGCGCGTACGCCCTTAACCCCGTCAACGGCGCCAAGATTCCCGTTTGGACTGCCGACTACGTTCTCATCACCTACGGCACTGGCGCCATCATGGCCGTCCCGGCGCACGATGAACGCGACTGGGAATTCGCCAAGCAGTTCGCACTGCCGATTATTCAGGTCGTCGGCTCCAAGGACGCCATCGACGTCAACGAGCAGCCTTGGACCGAAGACGGCCCGATGGTGAACTCAGGTCCATTCAATGGACTCTCCGCCACGGAGACCAAGAAGCAGATTACCGCTGACCTCGCCGCCAAGGGCCAGGGTAAGCTTGCGGTGAACTTCAAGCTCCGCGACTGGCTCTTCTCCCGCCAACGCTACTGGGGCGAGCCCTTCCCTCTGCTCTGGGTTTCCCGCGAGGACTACGCCAAGATCCCGGCCGACTCCGAAGTCCGCGAATTCCTGCCCAAGGAACCGGTCACCTGCCAACTCAATGGCGTGGAAGTCTGCGCCGTGCCGCTGACGTCGAAGCAACTCCCGCTGACGCTCCCGACGGTAAAATCCTACCAGCCTTCCCCGACCGGCGATTCACCGCTGTCGAAGGAACCCGAATGGACCGAGGTCTGGTATGACGTCGCCAGCGCCGCCACCGTCTCGCAAGCCCAGGCCCAACCTGGCCCGCTCTGGGTCAAGGCTTCCCGCGAAACGAATACCATGCCCCAGTGGGCGGGCTCGTGCTGGTATTATCTCCGCTACCTCGACCCGCAGAACGCCAAGGACATCGCCTCGGCCGAAGCCCTCAAGTATTGGGGCTGCCCCGACTTCTATATCGGCGGCGCCGAGCACGCCGTGCTTCACTTGCTGTATGCGCGCTTCTGGCATCGCTTCCTGCACGACATTGGCGTCCTCCCGACGGCGGAGCCTTTCACGAAGCTCTTCCACCAAGGCCTTATCATGGGCGAAGACGGCGAGAAGATGTCCAAGAGCCGCGGCAACGTCGTCAACCCCGACTCCATCGTCAAGGACCACGGCGCCGACGCGCTGCGCATGTACCTGATGTTCCTTGGTCCGCTCGAAGCCTCCAAACCTTGGAGCTCCGAAGGCATCTCTGGTATTACCCGTTTCCTCAAGCGCCTCTGGCGTCTCTCCGTCGACGAAGCCACGGGCGGCCCTTCGACTAAGTTCAACGATCAGGCCCAGGAGCCGGAGGATTTCGTCCGCGAACTCCACCGCACCATCCAGAAGGTCGAAAAGGATATCGAGACTCTCCAGTTTAACACGGCCATCTCGCAGATGATGATCTTGATGAACGCCGCGGAGAAGGCCCCGGCCCTACGCCGCGAGACCGTCGAGACCTTCGTCCGCTTGGTCGCGCCGTTCGCGCCGCACGTCTGCGAAGAAATCTGGGCGCGCCTCGGCCACCAGGAAAGCGTCAGCTGCGCCGCCTGGCCCAAGTTTGACCCCGCCAAGCTCATCGAAACTACCGTTGAGATCATCTTCCAAGTGAACGGCAAGGTCCGCGCCACCGTCAGGGTACCCAAGGAAACCACCAAGGAAGCCCTCCTCGCCATGGCGAAGGCCGACCCGAGCGTGCAGAAGTTCCTCGAAGGTAAGCCCATCGTGAAGGAAATCGTTGTCCCCGGCCGCATCGTGAACCTCGTCGTGGCGGGCTAAAGCCACGGCCACTCCTCCAAGCAAAAGGGCCCCACGCGGGGCCCTTTTTTATTAGCAAGAACTGCGGTGGATTACTTGGCTTCCAATTCGGCAATATCTTCCATCTTCACAGGGTCCATCCGTGGCACCAAAAGATGGAAAATCGCGAGGCCAATCAGGTAGGCCGAACCGGCGATGAACCAGAGGATCTCGTAGGAGCCAGTGCGGTGAAGCACTTCACCGATCACGAAAGCCAAAAGCATGCCACCGACCGCGCCAGCCATCCCGCCGATGCCGACGACTGAGCCTACCGCCTTACGAGGGAACATGTCCGAGGCCGTCGTGAAGATATTAGCCGACCAGCCTTGGTGGGCGGCGGCGGCCAGCGAAACCAGCAAGACGGAAGGCCACATGCCAACCTCGTTGACGAAGACAATGGGGATGACACTCACCGCGCAGATGCCCATGGCCGTCTTACGGGCGGCATTAACCGTCCAACCGGCCTTAATCAGGCGGGAGGAGATCCAGCCACCACCGATACTACCCACATCAGCAATCAAGTAGATCGTGACGAGCGGCCAACCAATATTCTTGAAGTCGACGTGGTGCTTATCGACCAGGAAGCCCGGTATCCAGAAGAGGTAGAGCCACCAGACCGGATCAGTCATAAATTTGCCCACTGCAAAGGCCCAGGTTTGGCGGAACTTCAACAGGCTAATCCAGCTGACCTTGCCCTGCTCATCGGGCGGATCGGACTCGATGTGGGCGAGTTCGGACTCGGAAATGCGAGGGTGCTCACGAGGAGAGTGGTAAGCGAAGTGCCACCAAATGACCCAGACGAAACCAATCGCGCCGGTAATGATAAAGGCCCACTGCCAGCCCCAGGTCACCAAAATCCAGGGTACGAGGAGCGGTGCGGCCAAGGCGCCAATGTTCGTTCCTGAATTAAAAATACCTGTAGCAAGGGCCCGTTCCTTCTTCGGGAACCATTCCGCCGCTGCCTTGATGGAGGCCGGGAAGTTGCCCGCCTCACCCAAGCCTAAGAGGAATCGCATCAGCGCGAAGCCCGCCGCCGCGCCGGTTAACGTCACAAAAGCGAAACCGGTCTTGGGGTCGATCTGCATCCACGGCAGGCTAAAGGCAGGCAAGAGATGCGCAAAACCATGGCACATTGCGGCCAAACTCCAAAGGCCTACGAAGATGATGAAACCCTTCTTGAGGCCGATGCGGTCGATGATGCGGCCGGACAGGACCATGCCGATCGCATAGGCGAATTGAAAGCTGAACACGATGGCCGCATAAGTCCGCGCGTCCCAACCAAACTCCTTCTCCAACGCGGGCTTCAGCAGACCAATGACCTGCCGGTCGATATAGTTGATGGTCGCGGCAAAGAACAGCAGCGCACAGACCATCCAACGGTAGTTAGTACGGGGGGCGGGGGTAACCTCTTGCATAGGGCACTAAATGACCCACGGGATTGGGCTGTCCACCCTAGACTTTCTTTGACTCCTGAGGGGAGGCGGGTTCATGTGGATGGCACCCATGAAGCCTCGTATTCTGCTCACGACCACCTCTTTTCAAGACACCCCCGGCGAACACCATAAGCTACTGTCCGAAACGGGCTGGGAAGTCGTCACCGCCCGCGGTCCGCTCAACGAAGCCGACACCTTAGCCCTCATGGGGAGCTTCGACGGCTATATCTGCGGTGATGACATGATCACGGCTGCAGTCATCGAAAAAGCCTTACCCCGCCTGAAGGTCGTCTCCAAGTACGGCATCGGCGTCGACAAGATCGACGTCAAGACGCTCACCGCCAAAGGCATTCCGCTCCTCTTCACCCCGGGCGTCAACCACACGACCGTCGCCGAGCACACTTTCCTCCTCCTGCTCGCGCTCGAGAAGAACTTTTACTTCCACACCGACTCCACCCGTGCGGGCACCTGGAAGCGCAAGACCGGCCGCGAATTGCTCGATAAGACCATCGGCATCATCGGCATGGGCCGCATCGGCAAGGAAGTCGCCATCCGCGCCCGGGCCTTCGGGATGAAGGTCATCGGCTTCGACCTCTACTGGGATGATAAGTTTGCCGCGCAGTACGACGTCCAGCGTGCCGCCACGATGGACGACGTCTTCGCCGTTTCCGACTACCTCTCCCTGCACACCAATCTGACCCCTGAGACGCGTGACCTGATCCGCGCCGAAAACATCGCCAAGATGAAGAAGGGCGTCCTCATCCTCAACTGCGCCCGCGGCGAAATCGTCCACACCGATGACATCGCGGCCGCACTGAAGTCCGGCCAGGTCGGCGGTTACGGCACCGACGTCCTCGACGAAGAACCGCCGCGCGCCGACCACCCGCTGACCAAGCTCCCGAACTGCGTGGTCACACCGCACATCGGTTCCCGCACCGCCGAAAGCGTCCAGCGCCAGGCCGTCGCCGCGGTGACCAATCTGATTCGTGCGATGCACGGCGAAAAGCCGCTCGCCCAGATCAACCCGGAAGTCCTGGTCACGAAGGTTGTCTAACCCTCCCCTCTTCTCCCCACCATGAGCGAAGTCTTCTACGTCATCCCCCGCGCCGCCCACGAGGCGCTCGTCACCGCCGCCTACGTCAAGCGCGGCTTCGGCGCCAAGGAATCGGCCCAGGCCGCCCAGATGGCCAGCATGGCCACGCACCACGGCATCCGCACGCACAACGCCCTGAAGGCCCTGCACCTCGACGAACTCTTCGGCTCTGGCGCTCAGGTCCCCGGCTGCACGCCCAACGCGACCGTGACCAAGAAGGCTACCCGCTTTGCCGCGACGGAAGTCTGGGACGCCCACCAGAAGCTCGGTCAGGCCGTCGCCGTCGACGCCATCGAGCGCTGCATCGAGCTCGCCGACCAATACGGCGTCGGCACGGTTTCTGTCGACAACGCCTTCCACTACCTCTGGGGCGGTGGCTACGTGATGGAAGCGGCCAAGCGTGGTTACATCGCCTACACGAACTGCACCGCGACGCTCGCCGAAGTCGTCCCCTTTCAGGGCAAGTTCCCGACCCTCGGCACCAACCCGCATTCCTGGGGCTTCCCCACGACGAACGAACTCGGCTTCCCGATCGTCATCGATTGGGCCACCTCCGTCATCGCCATGGGCCGCGTCCAAGTGCTCAAGCGCGAAGGCAAGCAACTCCCGCCTGATGCCGCGGTGGACAAGGACGGCAAGGTCACGCTCGACCCGAACGAAGCGGTCTCGCTCATCCCGTTCGGTGCACACAAGGGCTACGGCCTTTCGCTCATCAATGAAATCGTCGCCGGCTACATCGGTGGTTCGCTCCCGACCATTCGCAGCCGCACGCACGTCCCCGGCGAGAAGCAGGCCTGCGCCTTCTTCTTCCAGGTGATTCACCCCGAGGCCATCAGCTCGGGCGCCTTCGCTAAGGGCCGCTCCCAGGGCCAGAACGTCAAGGCCGTCATCGACGACGTCCTCGGCCACGGCAACGAGAAGTGCATGCTCCCCGGTCAGCTGGAAGCGACCTTCGCCACGCGCAGCCAGAAGGCCGGCGGCTTGCTGTTCTCCAAGGCTGAAGTCGAAGCGTTCAACGAGATCGCTAGCCACATCGGCCACCAACCGTTCGACCTCGCCACCCTACCCACGGGCTAAGCATCCTCTTTCAATACCCCCTCCTTTCGACCATGTCCCTCAATATCAAGCCCGCTTCAGCCTGCGCCTTCGACCAAGTCTCACTCGGTGAAATCATGCTCCGACTCGACCCGGGCGAAGGCCGCGTGCGCACCACGCGCCAGTTTCAGGTCTGGGAAGGCGGCGGCGAATACAACGTCGCTCGCGGCCTCCGCAAGTGCTTCGGACTCCGCACCTCCGTCGCCACGGCCTTCGTCGACAATGAAGTCGGTCGCCTGCTCGAAGACTTCGTCATGCAGGGCGGCGTGAATACCGATTACATCAAGTGGCGCGAGGACGACGGCATCGGCCGCACCGTCCGCAACGGCCTTAACTTCACCGAGCGTGGCTTCGGCATCCGTGGCGCCGTCGGCGTCCCGGACCGCGGCAATACCGCGGCTTCGCAAATCAAGCCCGGCGACTTCGACTGGGAAGACCTCTTCGGCAAGAAGGGCGTTCGCTGGCTCCACACGGGCGGCATCTTCGCCGCGCTCTCTGAGACGACTGCTCAAGCCACCATCGAGGCCGTCAAGGCCGCGAAGAAGCACGGCACAATCGTCTCGTACGACCTCAACTACCGTCCTTCGCTCTGGAAGACCATCGGCGGACTGAAAAAGGCCCAAGAGGTCAACCGCGAGATTGCCAAGTATGTCGACGTGATGATCGGCAACGAAGAGGACTTCACCGCCTCACTCGGTTTCGAAGTTAAGGGCGTCGACCATAACATCTCCCAGATTGAGACGCAGGCCTTCAAGGACATGATTGGCGAGGCCGTGAAGCAGTTCCCGAACTTCAAGGTCGCTGCGACCACGCTCCGCCGCGTGATCACCGCCACCAAGAACGACTGGAGCGCCATCTGCTGGCACGACGGTAAGTTCTACGACAGCATCCAGTTCCCGGAACTCGAAATCCTCGACCGCGTCGGCGGTGGCGACAGCTTCGCTTCGGGCCTGGTCTTCGGCTTCCTCGAACACAACGACGCCCAGAAGGCCGTGAACTACGGCGCCGCCCACGGTGCCTTGGCGTCCACGACCCCGGGCGATACCTCGATGGTCACCCGCAAGGAAGTCGAGAAGCAGCTCTCTGGTGGTGGCGCCCGCGTCGTCCGCTAAGCCGCCCCTAGGCCCCTATACTCTATACTCCAAACCCTCGCCCCCATCCCCTTCATCACCATGTCCTCTCTCTTCTCCCTCCAAGGCCGCACCGCTGTTGTCATCGGCGGCACCGGTGAACTCTGCGGCGCCATGGCCGAAGGCTTCGCTGGCGCGGGTGCGCACGTCATCCTCGTCGGCCGCGACCCCGTTAAGGCAGAGGCTCGCCTCGCCAAGATCAAGGCTGCGGGCGGCTCCGGCGAATTTAAGGTTGGCGAAGCGACCAACAAGGCTGACCTCATTCGCCTGCGGGACGAGATTCTGGCCCAGCACGGCAAGGTCGACATCCTCGTGAACGGTGCCGGCGTCAACTCGCCGACGCCCTTCCTCGAAATCGACGAAGCCCAACTCGACCGCATCCTGACGGTTAATATCAAGGGCGTAGTCTTCGGCTGTCAGGTCTTCGGCGAAGTGATGGTCAAGGCTAGCTCCGGCTCGATCATCAACCTCGGCTCCGAATCAGCCATCCTGCCGCTCTCGCGCGTCTTCACCTACTCGGCGTCCAAGGCTGCCGTGCACAACCTCTCGAAGAACCTCGCCCGCGAATGGGCCCCGAAGGGCGTCCGCGTGAACACCCTCGTCCCGGGCTTCTTCCCCGCTGAACAGAACCGCAAGGTCCTCACGCCTGAGCGCGTGGCCTCAATCCTCGGCAAGACCCCGATGGCGCGCTTCGGCGAAGCCAAGGAACTCATCGGCGCTTCGCTCCTGCTGGCGTCCGATGCCGGCAGCTTCATCACTGGCTCCGAAATCGTCGTCGACGGCGGTTTCGCGGCGATGTCCATCTAACCCACCTCCCCGACGATGGCCTTCATGGACGACAACTTCATCCTTTCGACCGGCACAGCTCAGCAGCTGTTCCACGGCACGGCGAAAGACCAGGCGATTGTGGATTACCACTGTCACCTGAGCCCGAAGGATATCGCCGATGACCGTCGCTTTGAGGATCTCACCGCTATCTGGCTGGCCGGCGACCACTACAAGTGGCGTGCCATGCGTGCTAACGGCGTGAACGAGGAACTCATCACCGGCGCAGGTTCGTCCCCGCGCGAGAAGTTCCAGGCTTGGGCCGAGACGGTCCCGCACACGCTCCGCAACCCCCTCTTCCACTGGACGCACCTCGAACTGCGCCGCCATTTCGGCATCACCGAAATCCTCGACGGCCAATCGGCCCCAAAAATCTGGGACGAAGCCAACCACCAGCTCCAGCACGGCGACCTCACGGCCCGCGGCATCCTCAAGAAGATGAAGGTCGAAGTCGTTGGTACGACCGATGACCCCGCTGATTCGCTCGACCTCCACCACGCCATCGCGAAGTCCGGCTGCGCCACCCGCGTCGTCCCGACCTACCGCCCGGACGCCTGCCTCAAAGTCCGCCAGCCTGAACGCGTCCAAGCTTGGGCCAAGCGCCTCGCCGCCGCTACGGGCAAGGGCGCCGACACCTTCGCCGGCCTGATTACTGGCCTCAACCAGCGCCACGATGATTTCGCCGTCGCCGGTTGCCGCGCGACTGACCACGGTCTGGATTACCTGCCCGACGCCAGCTGCACCGAGGCGGAAGCCAAGGCCATCTGGGAACGCGCCATTGCCGGTCACGCCGCCACGCTCGAGGAGTCCGAGAAATTCACGGCCTTCATCATGTTGCACATCGGTCGCCTCAACCACGCCAAGGGCTGGGCCACCCAGTTGCACCTCGGCGCCGTGCGCGACCCGAACCTCGGCCTACTCAAGCGCCTCGGCTCTGACGCCGGTTGCGACACCATCGGCGACTTCCGCCAGGGCCCGGGCCTGATCCGCTGGTTCGGCACGCTCTCGGGCGAGAACGCCCTCGGTAAGGTTATCCTCTACAACCTCAACCCCGCCGACACCGCCCTCTTCGCCTGCCTCCCGGGCTCGTTCCAAGACGGCATCACACCGGGCAAGATTCAGTATGGTTCGGGCTGGTGGTTCCTCGACCAGGAACGCGGCATGCGCGACCAGATGAACATGCTCTCCGACCTCGGCCTCCTCGGTCGCTTCATCGGCATGATCACCGATTCCCGCTCCTTCCTCTCGTATCCGCGCCACGAATACTTCCGCCGCATCCTGTGCGACCTCGTTGGCCAAGACGTCGAATCCGGTCGCATCCCCGACCGCAAGGACTGGAACGAGCGCCTCGTTGCCGACGTCTGCTACCGCAACGCCCGCCAGTACTTCGGCTTCAAGGCCTAAGCGGCTGATCATGGCTGGTTTGACTTCGGGGCCCTTCGGCCAAGAATGAACACGCCCCTATGACTTTTGGCTTCATCCAGATGTTCTTTCGTTGCCTGCTCTGGTGCCTTGGCCTCCAAGGCCCAGCACTCAAAGGTGCCAGCGGCTTCGGTGAGGATGAATTAGTAAAAAAGCGCGAGCTCACGACCTTTGAACGCTCGCTCAAGGCGACTTGCACGGGACTATTCATCATTGCCACGCTCGCGAACTTCACGTCGCCGTTCGATTTCCTGTTCGAAACTGAATCCTACTGGTGCGGCCTGCCCTCAGCCGCTTGGATTCTGTTTATGCTATTCCGGCGCTCCGTGCCGATGGATGCGGAAGCGATTGCCACGGGCCTCTGGACCTTTGCGCCGTTTGCCTCCTTCGGGCTTTGGTTTGTCATCGGCTTCCTCAACCTCGGACTCCTCCCCTACCACTCGCTCCTCTGGCAAGCCGGCGGCGTTGGTGTGATAATCGCCTACGGACTCTTCCGTGACATCTCGCTGGAAATGAATCCCCCCTCTTAAAGGCCCTTAGAGAGGCTGAGTTGGACTTGCCAACGCCCCGAGTGCGTATCAGATAAAGACATGCGCCTCCTGACCCTCCTCGCCGCCCTGCTCGTGATTCCGGCCTTCGCCGCCGACAAGAAGGAAAAGACCTATACCCTCCGCGACTTCGCATGGGGCAAGTCCATCAGCGGTCCCACGGTCACCATGGGTAAACTCGCTGGCAAAGCCGTCGTCCTTGAAGGTTGGGGCGTCAAGTGCCCGCCCTGCATCGCCAGCCTCCCTCACCTCCAGGAACTTTCCGAGAAGTACAAGGAGACCCTCGTCGTCATCGGTGCCGAGTGCCAAGGCCACACCGCCAAGGAAATCGCTGTCGTGACCAAGAAGGCCGGCGTACAGTACGCCATCGTCGCTGGCATCACCAAGACGCCGATTCAATTCTCTGGTATCCCTAAGGTCTTCGTCTTCGACAACAAGGGTAAGCTCGTCTTCGACGGCAGCCCCTCCGACGGCGCCTTCATGGAAGCCGTCAAGAATGTCGCTGAGAAAGCTGACGCCAAGGCCGCCCCTGCGACCACGCCTGCCCCTGGCGCTAAGCCAGCCGCCGCGAAGTCGGTCTAAGCGATGTCAGCCCTCTCCGACCGTCTGGTCGAGAACCTCAGCGACGGGGTCGGGTTTTGGGAACTCAAGGGACGTCTCATCTACAACGGCATTCTGGGATTGGTCTGCGGTTTTCACGCTATCCGCGGTGATTCCTTGCTACTACGCTGGAGCGACGCAGACAACCTGACTGCCTTCTTCAGCTTCGTCATTGTGGCGAACGTGGTCTATTGCGCAGCCTACGTCCCCGATCAAGCCATCCAGTTGACGCCCTACCGCGAGGGTTGGAAACGCTGGCGGTGGCTACTCCTGGCGTTCGGCACTTTTTTCGCTAGCCTACTTGCGCACGCGGCGCTGGCGGGCTTCAAGTCCCCTTAAGGCCGCCTAGGTGCGGTCGGTCCGGTAGACGCGCTGCACGCGTTGCGTGAGCGTGCACAAAGCTTCCCAAGGAATGCAGTCCGACCAGGCACAGAACTCGGCGACCGTAATGCGGTCCGTGCCTTGCGCCCCGAGGATGGTAGCCATGTCGCCGACGGCAGCATCAGGGACATCCGTGACGTCGACGACGGTTTGATCCATGGTCACACGTCCGAGAATCGGGCAACGTTGCCCACGGACCAGAAAGACTCCACGGTTGCTCGCCGCGGTCGGCACGCCGTCCCCGTAACCAACGGCCACGATGGCGACGCGTGAATCGCGGGCTAAAGTCTTGGTGCGATTATAACTGACCGCAGTACCCTTCGGGAGGTCCTTGACCAACACGACGCGGGCATGGAAGGACAAGACCGGATCAGGCTTCAGGCTGGCCAAGAACGACCCCGCCGACGGTGGGAGGCCATACTGCATCAAGCCAATGCGGACGGCATTGAAAGGCGAGGCTGCGGAGAAACTTTCCAAGCCAGCACTATTGTCCGCATGGATGAGCAACTGGGCGCGGACTTCGGCGGGAATCGACGCAAGAAGGTCGAGGAAGATCCGACGCTGCTGCGCGGTGTAAGCCGTATCGGCATCGGCGTCGGAAAAGTGCGTGTAGACGCCGCGCCACTCCAAGCCTGGGCTGGCCAGAACCTGCGCAAACACTTCGCGGGCGCACTCATGCCAGACACCGGCCCGGCCCATACCAGTGTCGACCTTGACGTGCACACGGACTTTGCGGCCGTGAGACGAACCCCACGCGGCGAAGGTCTTGGCCTCTTCGAGCGAATTGATGGTCAGGTCGAAACCGTTCTCGGCCGCTCGGGCTAATTCATCGGGCAGGGTTGGGCTGAGCAGTAACGTGTCCCCTTCGTGGCCGACCTCACGCAGGCGAATCGCCTCGGCCACATTGGCAACCGCGAAGGCATCCACGCCGGCCTGAAGTAAGCGACGGGCCACCTCGGGCATGCCATGTCCGTACGCATCGGCCTTCACCACCGCGACGTAACGCACGTGCCGGGGCAAGGCCTGCTTGATGCGGCCGACATTGCGGTCGATGGCGGGCAGGTCGATCTCGACCCAGGCGCGGGACTGGGAAAACGGGGTGCTCATGGCGTGCCGCGATGGCGTTCGCCCGACCACGTTGCAAAATCGGCGGCCGCATTCAAGGCCTCAGGCTTAGGCTCGAGACGCAGCACGCTGGCTTGCGCGAAGACCTTCGGTAAGTCAGGCCAGACTTCGGGTACCACTTGGGCCACGGGTAAGACCTGCGGGGCTTGGACCGCCGTGGTCAGGATGCGTCCCGCCAAGGCCGTCACCTGCTCAACCTCGCATTCACGGGCCGGACTCGGCAAGCCAGCAGCATCGACAGAAACCACGTGCCAGCGCTTGAGTCGGGATTCGGAGATGACACTGAAAGCACTGGCTTCGCCACGCAAGCGCACGGCGGCAGCGAGCGCGACCAGCGGCTCCCAGACCCAGACCTCGCACGGCTGTAGCACCGCCCACGTGCGCACGGCCATCGCCGTGACCCGGATGCCGAGCATCGAACCTGGACCCACGCAGACCGCGAAGGAACGCAGGTCCGCAAGTTTCAAACCAGCGGATGCCAAGGCTTGTTCTGCACAGGCGAAGGCCGCCTCTAAGGCCCCTTCGTCAGAATGCGCCTCCGCAATCCAGCGGCCGCCTTGCAGCACGCCGACGCGTACGCCGTGACGGGCGGAGCCATCGAGCACGAGGCACGGTTCGGCGGGTGCCATAGGCATCAGCCCGGAGGCCAGCTCAGGGCGCGGCCACCGAGTAAGTGCACATGTAGGTGCGGAACGGATTCACCACCGTCGGGACCGTTGTTGATCACGATGCGGAAACCCTTGGCAAGGTTGAGCTGACGGCTCAGCTCAGCGGCCACGAGCAGCAGATGACCCAGCGTCGCTTGGTCTTCCGCGGTGGCCTCAGCCACGCGGGCGATGGGCTTGCGCGGCACAACGAGTACATGCGTCGGAGCCTGCGGAGAGATATCGTGGAAAGCCACGCACACGGCGTCCTCGTGAATCAGCTTCGCGGGAATCTCGCGGTCAGCGATTTTCTGGAAAAGCGTCTTCGGGGTGCTCATAAGAGTGATTATAGCACGACCACCGTCAGGCGCCCACGACCCTGCACGCGAGCGGCATAAGCGTTCACACACTCAACCGCCTCATCGTAGGCCTGGCGGGCCTTGACCGAGCGGGCCTTAGAACCAGCCAAATAATGATCCTGCAGGCCAACAACCCACAGCAGGACGTCCGGGGCGTCGCCGACCTGCCCGAGGGCGGTCTCGATACGTTCCGGAGCCCAAAGGGGCTCAAAGGGCTCATCCCGGTGGTCTAAGACGGCAATGGCAGGCAAGACGGCATCCGGGGCCAGCAGGCGCAGCAGGTGCTCGGCCGCGTTCGCGAGCCCGCGGGCATCCAAGCCGGCGGCCGAAAACTCGTCGGATTCAAAGACCCGCACGACGGCATCGACGTCGCGACGCAACGTGGGCTCCGTCCCGACCAGGGAGGCCAGCATCGCATTAAGCGTGCGGAGGCGAGCTGGGCGGGCGGGTACGGCGGAAGCAGAAGTCACTTGGCTTTGCCTCCCTTACGGAGCTGGTCGATGGCCTTGGCCAATTCGTCGATGTCGCGGAACTCCCGATAGACGCTCGCGAAGCGAACATACGCAATCTGATCGACGGACTGTAGGTGTGTCATAATCTCCTCACCAATAGCGCTGGAAGGCACTTCTTCCTCGAACTTCTTCTGCAGGCCTTCGACGATTTCCGAGATGAGCAGGTTAACGCGTTCAACTTCGACCGGGCGCTTATCGGTCGCCTTGCGAATCCCTGACGCGATTTTGGTGATATCAAAATCTTCCCGCGCGCCATTGCGCTTCACGACCACCAAACCTTCGCGGACGATTTCCTCCATCGTACTGAAACGATGCGAGCAAGCGAGACACTCGCGGCGGCGACGGATGGAATGGTTCCCCTTACCGAGACGGGTTTCGAGGACCTTGGTGTCTTCGTGATTGCAGCGAGGACAATACATCGGTCAGAGGCGAAGGAAGTTTGCCAGGAGAGCGAGTCCGTTCTGCGTCGCGTAAGATTCGGGATGAAACTGTACGCCCCAGATAGGTAAGTCGCGGTGGCGCAGGCCCATGACAAGGCCGTCTTCGGTCCACGCCGTGACTTCGAGGCAGGCCGGGAAGGTCTCGCGCTCGACGATGAGCGAGTGGTAGCGGGCCGCGTTAAAGGGATTCGGGAGACCTTGAAAGAGGTCGGTGTTATTATGAAACACCGGCGAGGTCTTACCATGCATCAGGTTCGGGGCGCGGAGGACACGACCGCCGTAGACATGGCCGATGGCCTGATGGCCGAGGCAGACGCCGAGTATCGGCTTCTTGCCAGCGAAGGCGCGGATCATATCGCACGACACACCCGCTTCGGCGGGCGAGCACGGCCCCGGTGAAATCATCACGCGGTCGGGGTTGAGTGCGCGGGCTTCCTCAACTGTGATCTGGTCATTACGGAAGACCTTCTGCTCCACGCCGAGTTGGCCAAAGTATTGCACCAGGTTGTAGGTGAAGGAGTCGTAGTTATCGATGACCAGGAGCACGGGCTGACGATTTGCTTCGCTCGCCAAAGTGTCAAGGAGTCGCCCAAACGTGTGAACAAGTGCGAGTGCTCCGAAGTTGTTCGCAAGACGACTTCACAGGGACGAAAAACTCCGTCCAACCGCGGCCACCCCAAGGGGTAAACCGACGTGCCATCGCGTGACCGGAGCACCCACTTTGGGGGACCCGAATTGGCCGGGGCGGGGGTAGCTTCTGTCCTGCATTGATGGGGCTAGCGGCCCATCCACCCTTGCGGCCGCAAGGCCCCCAGGGAAGGAGCCCAAACGATTCACATGCGGTCAAGCCTCCCCCTCCCTGCGAACACTTCGAATAGCCGCACAAACCCCTCGAAACTATGACTTTACAGAGCAAGGGGGGTGTGAATAACTATGTGCACGGTATGAAACAGCGCACCCTCGGAAAAGAAGCCTCAGTTAAAGGCAAGGCCCTCCACACCGGCCAAGAGGTCACCCTGACCCTCAAACCGGGTGCCCCCAACACTGGCTTGGTCTTCCGGCGCATCGACCTCTTCGGCAAACCTGAGGTCCGTCCGGTCTCCGAGATGGTGACTGATCTAGAACGCAAGACCACAGTCTCCTCCGATGCCGTGAAGCTGCACACGATTGAACACGTCCTCTCCGCGCTCAGCGGCATGGGCATTGATAACGCCATCGTCGAACTCGACGCCTCCGAACCGCCGATCGTCGACGGCTCGGCGCGTCCGTTCACTACGCTCATCCATCAGGCTGGTATTGTCGACCAAGCCGATGAGCGCGAAGTCTTCACGCTCACGCAGCCCATCACAATCAACGAAGGCAGCCGCTCCATCATCGCCCTGCCCTTTGACGGCCTACGCATTACCTGCACCTCGGCCGACGACCGCGGCATCCACACGCAGCACCTCACCATCGATATCGATTCCGAGACGTACGAGGCGCAGATCGCGCCAGCCCGCACGTTCACAATCTACGAGGACATCGAAGAGCTCCTGAAGAAGGGCCTGATCCAAGGCGGCTCGCTGGACTCGGCGATTATCCTCAAGGGTGACAAAGTCGTCAGCAAGGAACCCCTGCGTTTCAAGGACGAGCTCGTCCGCCACAAGATTCTCGATGTCATCGGCGACATCGTGCTCGCCGGCATCCGCCTCAAGGCCCACATCATCGCCGTCCGCCCAGGGCACGCCCTGAACGCTCGCCTTGCGGCAGCCGTGCGGAAGCAGTGGCAGGAGTCGAAAACTCCGAAGCCCAAGGCCGCGCTGACGAAGAAAGTCGAAGCCCCCACGGCTCCCTCCGGTAACGCCCTCGACATCCGCCAGATTCTCAACGCCCTCCCCCACCGCTATCCGTTCGTGATGGTCGACCGCGTGGTCGAGCTGACCGAAGACTCGCTCGTGGCGATTAAGAACGTCACGATCAATGAGCCCTATTTTCAAGGCCACTTCCCGGGCCAGCCCGTGATGCCGGGCGTGCTGCAAATCGAAGCCATGGCACAAGCCGCTGGCCTTATCATGCTGCGCCGTGGTCCCGCCGACGAAGCCCCGAAGGTCGTCTTCTTCATGAGCGCGGACAAGGTGAAGTTCCGCAAGGCCGTGACTCCTGGAGACACGCTCGAGATTCGCGCTAAGCTGACGAAAATCCGCGGTCGCATTGCCGCCGCCCAGTGCGAATGCCGCGTGAACGGCGAAACGGTGTCCTCCGCTGAACTCCTCTTCGCCATCGCCGATTCGGTCGCCCAAGACTGAAGTCCGGATGAGTTCCCAAATCCATCCCACAGCCATCGTCGAAGCTGGCGCGAAGCTTGGAGCGGGTGTGCAGATTGGTGCGTACGCCTATGTGGGCGCGGATGTCACTTTAGGCGACGGGTGCAGCTTACATCACCACGCCACGGTCGAGGGCTACACCCAGCTCGGCCCACAGTGTGAAGTTTTTCCGTATGCCTTTATCGGCGGCCGCACGCAGGACCTCAAAGCCCGCCCCGGCAAGCCTGGCCTCAAGGTCGGCGCCCGTAACACCTTCCGCGAATACGTCAGCGTGCACCTCGGCACCCAGGAAGGTGAATGGACCATCCTCGGCGACGATAATACCCTGCTCGCCTATTCCCACATTGCCCATGACTGCGTGATCGGCAATCACCTCGTCATCTCGAGCCACTCCGCCGTGGCCGGACACGTCCACGTCGGTGACCACGTGAACATTGGTTGGAACGCCGGCATTCACCAGTTCTGCCGCATCGGAGACCATGCGATGGTGGCGGCCTGCTCGAAGTGCGTGCAAGACGTCCCTCCGTTCGTCATCGCGGACGGCAACCCCTGTGAGACCAAGATGATTAATGCCGTCGGCCTCAAGCGCTCAGGCTTCACCGACGACGAGATCACCACGGCCAAGGCTCTACACCGACTCTTTTACCGCGATGGCCTCAATACCGCCCAAGCCATCGAGAAGGCCCTAGCATTGCCCGAAGCCTCGTCCCGGGTCGTCCAAAGCTTCGTTACCTTCGCCCAAGGCACGAAGCGCGGCCTCGCCTGATTCGCCTAGGTTGGCGGCATGAAAGCCTTCCGGCCCGCCCTCGGTCGCTAAGCCCCTTAGGCATCAAGCCACTCACTGCCATGAACCGATCCTTCGACCAACTCATCCTGTCGTTAGCGACCTTCGTATGCATAACCTTGGGAGCCATGGCCGAGCCGATGAAGATCGAGGTGAGGCGCCTGCCGGATGCCATGGCGGCCGCGACCAAGTTCCTGAATCCCGAGTATGTGGTCGCCACCCCGGCCGCGGGCAAAGCGACCGACAAGACCCCGTTGATCATCTTCCTCCACGGCGCGGGCGAGCGAGGCACCGACCTGACCCAGCTGAAGTCCGCCCCGCCCATCAGGCATTTTAACCAACAGACCGAACAGCCTTTCCTCATCATCGCACCCCAGTGCGCTCCCGATAAGTCGGGCCAGAAAGACGAATGGCGCACCGAAGACCTAGAAGTCCTCTTCAAGCAATTGGTGAAAGAACAGCCCTTCGACCAAACCCGGGTGTATCTCATCGGTCATAGTATGGGCGGCTTCGGCACGTGGCTCTGGGGCTCCACCCACCCCGAGCGCTTCGCCGGCCTGGCCCCGCACGCCGGCGGCCTCGGTTTTGGCGGCCCCCGGGCCGTATCGCCCGATCTCACCGACTGGGCCAAGCGCCTCGCGCCGCTGCCGGTCTGGATCTTCCACGGCGACCGGGATGACATCGTCCCATCTGAACGCTCCGAGCGCATGCACAACCTACTCAAGTCCGCCGGGGCCAAGCAAGTCAGGCTGACGCTCTTGGCGGGTAAGGGCCACGGCATCACCGACAGCTTCCGTGCCCCCGAGCTCTACGCGTGGCTGCTGCGCTACCGACGCGAAGGCAACCAGGTCGTCGAAGCTCCGCTACCCCTGAAATGAACGATGCGCGCTTCGGTACCGACGGCATGCCGCTAGGCGAAGGCTGAAAATAAAAGAGCCGCAGATTTTCCGCGGCTCTTTGCTTCTCTAATCGACCTGACTTAAGCCACGCGCTCGACGACGAGCGGCGGGATGTTCGGGCGCTTCGGCGCGAGGCGGTAGGCGTCGCGGAAATACGGGAGCGCGGCGTCGACCTTGGCCTCGTCGTTGTAATGGATCATGATCAACGGCTCGCCCTGCTTGACCTGCGTGCCGACCTTGCGGATCTCGGTGACGCCGACCGAAGGATCGAGCGTGCCGTCCTTGAGCGTGGCCAAGAGGCGCACGCCTTGGGCGATCTTACCGGCGTCGATGGTGTGGACGTAGCCACGCTTGGGGGCTGGGAGTTTGCGAATGAACTTCGCGTGCGGGAATTTAGAGGGATCGTCGATCCAATCGGTCTTGCCGCCCTGAGCGCGGACCATGGCCTTAAACTTCTCGAGGGCCGAGCCATCCGTGAGGTGCTTCTCGACGGTCTGCTTAGCCGAGAGGGTCGAACCAGCGACGCCAGCGAGGCGCACGACTTCCATGCCCAGCTTGAGTACGAGGTCCTGCAGGTCTTCGGGGCCTTCGCCCTTGAGGAGACGGACGGCTTCAAGGACTTCCAGGCCCGTGCCAACGGAGTCGCCGAGGGGCTGGTTGATATCGGTTACGAGGGCCACGCACTTACGATTCAGCGAGCGGGCGACGCGCGTGACAATACGGGCCAACTGCTTGGCCTGTTCGAGGTCGCGGATGAAAGAGCCATTGCCCCACTTCACGTCGATCACGAGGCCTTCACAGCCTTCGGCGAGCTTCTTGGAGAGAATGCTACCGGTGATGAGCGGCAACGAAGGAATCGTCCCCGTCTTCTGGCGCAAAGTGTAGAGCAGGTCGTCGGCCGGAGCGATGTCACTGCACTGTTCGGTGATGGCACAACCCACGCGCTCGAGCTGCTGGCGGAATTGCTCAAGTGTGGCCTTGCCGTTGAAGCCAGGGATTGACCGCAACTTCTCGACCGTCGAGATACAGAACTCTTCGTCCTTACCGTTCATGCCTGGCATGATGACGCCAGCGGCGGCACCAAGCGGACCGAGCACCATCGAAGTCTTGTCACCCACACCGCCGGTCGAAACCTTGGCGATTTTGGGCTGGGTCAGGCGGTCGAGGTCGATGACTTCGCCAGAAAGACGGAGCTCTTCAGCGAGCATAGCGGTTTCTTGGGCCGACATCTGCCGGAAGAAAATCGCCATCGCCAAGGCGGCTTGTTGCGCCTCGGGCATCTCCGAGTCCATGATGGAATCGACGATTAGCCGGATTTCGTCCGCGGAGAATTCGCCACCGTCGCGCTTCTTTTCGATGAGAGACGTGAAAGAAGGCTTTTCCTTCCTCCTAATATCCGTGATTTTGTCTGCCATAAGTGGTTCGAGTTAAAGTGGTTAGGAGGACGCCCTTCGGGAAAGGGAGACGGATTCCCTTTAATGAAAGTTTTTATTGAAAAGTCGAGCCAAAAGAGCCAAGCGACCCCCACGTGACCCCAAAGGGGCCATAAAAGGGTTTAAAATGCCCTCCAAGGCCTTGGGAGGCCAAAGGTGACAAAAGGCCTGAAGGCCCCGCGCCCTGCCCGCCTTAGGCCAAATAACCGCGGTAGAGGGCATCCTGACCAAAGACCTGCACCCGCGGCTCGATCAGCTGACCGACCGCGCTGGAGGCCCAGACTGGCGAGTCGGGGTTTCCCGTGAACATTGGAGCCACATAGGCCAAGAGGTAGTCCACCCTACCCTCCTCCATTAAACCTGCCGCCAAGCGGGGACCCGCCTCGATCATGACGCCCGTGACCTGCTCGAGCGCGCAGCGGGCAATCCAGTTCGCCAAGAAATCCTCGGGGCCACCGGGCAGACACCAGTAGTTCACACCTTCGGCTTCATACCAACGGAGGTCGGCGGTCCGCACGGCGCTCTGCAGCCCGACCACCACCGTGCGGTCTTTATACGCATCGCGGAAAAGGTTCAACCCAGCCTTACCCGCGGAACGGAAATGCCGATCGAGGACGAAGCGAATGCCACAGCGTTCGCCTGCCGGCAACCGTGCGGTCAGGCGCGGGTTATCTTTCAGCAAAGTATCCACGCTCACTGCAATGGCGGGAAAGAGCGCCCGCCATTCTTGCACGTTGGCGCGGGCCGCCTCGCCCGTGATCCACGGCGACATGCCATCCGCAGGAACCAAGCGACCATCCAGTGAGGACGCGACCTTCAAGGCCAGGAGCGGACGCTGGGCGACAATCCAGTGATTGAAGATTAAGTTAAGGTCCGTGCAGTCGGCGGCGAGGACGCCCTCGACCACGGCCACCCCCTGAGACCGCAGTAACGCCAGCCCATGGCCGGCGTGGGCGGGGTTGGGATCCAGCGCACCCACCACGACCGTACGAAGACCGGCCTCGACGATGGCGTCGACGCACGGCGGCGTGCGGCCATGCGTGCAGCACGGCTCCAAAGTGACGTACAGAATAGCGTCCGGCTTCGGCCGACGCCCGAGATTGCGCAGCACCATGACCTCGGCGTGCGGCTCACCCGCCTTAGCATGAAAGCCTTCCGCGACAATCGCACCGTCCTCGGTAATCACCGCGCCTACCATCGGATTAGGATGAGTGCGCCCCCAGGCTTGCCGGGCGAGCTCCAAGGCTCGACGCATCGGGGGCTCGGGCGACATCGGCGGCGGCTTAGCGGTTACGCTTGCGGGAGACCGCCGCGGCCTTCGGGCCACCCGGGGTCAGCTGCGGTTCCGAGTAGTAACGGAAATCTTCGAGCTTCCGACGCTCGATGCCCCGACCGAGCAGGATTTCGATTTGCTGGAGGTGATGCATCTCGTCGGGCGAATAAAGCGTGAAGGCTTCGCCTTCGGCCGAAGCGCGACCCGTGCGGCCGATACGGTGCACGTAGTCCTCCGCGTGCTCAGGGACGTTGTAATTAATGACGTGAGTCACGCCGCGGATATCGAGCCCGCGGGAGGCGATGTCCGTCGCCACCATGATGGTGAACTTACCGGACTTGAAACCAGCGAGGGCGGCGGCGCGCTCGGTCTGCGAACGATCGGCATGCATCGTGGCGACGGGGGTACCGTGGCCTTCAATCCACTCGGCGATGCGGTCGGCATCCCGCTTGGTACGGGTGAAGACGATGACCGACTTATAGCCGCTCTTCGTCAGCAAAGCCAAGAGGAGGTCGTACTTCTGGAAGATATCGACCGGGTAGATGGCGTGCTCGACGGTGTCGGCGGCGCCGAGACCGACGCGGACGTCGACGGTGACGGGATCACGTAAGGCCCAGCTAGCGATCTTACCGACTCGCTCATCGGCCGTGGCGGAGAAGAGTAACGTCTGGCGGTCCTTCGGGCAGTAGCGAACAATCCGGGTAACGTCTTCGATGAAGCCCATGTCGAGCATGCGGTCCACTTCGTCGAGGATGAGCACCTGAATAGAGCTCAGGTCCAAAATCTTCTGTTCATGCAGATCGAGCAAGCGACCCGGCGTGGCGATGACGACATCGACGCCTTCTTCGAGCGCCTTAACCTGGATGCCGTAACCGACGCCGCCGTAAAGCAACGCCGTCTTGGTACCGAGGTACTTACCGTACTTCTGGAAGTTTTCGTCGACCTGCACGGCGAGTTCGCGGGTTGGGACAAGGACGAGGCAGCGAGGCTTGCCGGCGGCTGGGCCGAGGCGAGCGAGTGTCGGCAACGCAAAGGCGGCGGTCTTACCGGTGCCGGTTTGGGCGGCGCCGATGAGGTCGCGACCGGAAAGCACCACGGGGATGGCCTGCTCCTGAATGGGCGTGGGATTCACGTAACCGCAATCGGCGAGCGAGCGAAGGACTGGCTCAGGGAGGCCAATTTCAGTAAACGTAGGCATGATGTCAGAATAGAAAGGCGGGCGGGCTAGGAAAGGGGAAGAACAAATGAAGGAATTCTCCCCGGAGGCGCAATAATCGGTGTTTGCTGGCCATCTTTTCGTCCGAGATTGACAGACGAGGCCGTTTAACCTGCAGTCAACACCCTTCCGCAAGGAAGACTGAACGGTGGTTGTAGCTCAGTTGGTTAGAGCACTGGTTTGTGGTACCAGGGGTCGGGGGTTCAAGTCCCCTCAATCACCCCACTTTCAGCAAAAAGGCCCGGAGTAATCCGGGCCTTTTCCTTGGGTTAATGGCGCCGCCGTCCGAGGAATTACTGCGCTCCCTTGGACTTGAAATAAGTCTCGAGGGCCTTGCGGATTGCGGCTTCCAGTTCGTCGTCCTTCGCCTTCACCTCGGCATCGAGGTCGGGGTCACCGACTTCCGAACCGCGGCGGAAAAGTTTCCCCTTGTCAAAGAGGTTTAAACGCTGGGCGTAGTAAGTGACGTAGCGCACCTTGAACTTATACCCCGCAGCGTAGTTCTCGAGGCTGAGCGTGACGCGGGCAGTCGGGTAATCGGACTTCACCTCGACGAGGGCCGCCCGGATGTCCTTCAAGGCATCCTTCGACTCGCAGATAATACGGTTATCCATAAAACGGGCGTCCTCGAACCCCGACTCCATATCGAAATGCACGCCTGCCTTGAGGCCATGGAAGCCGGTGCCCGGGAGGCCTGCATACAAGATGATCAAGGTGATGAGCGTGACGCCCAACAACGAGAGTAACGTGACGATGGGGTTGGATTCCTTCTGGAGTTTGACAGCAGCCATGGGCGAGGGATAGACCCCGCCAACGGCTGAATCAATCCAATAGAAACCTGGCGCCGCTTACTTAAGCGTCTGGAGGAAGGCTTTCACGTCGGCAAGCTCCTGCGGCTTCAATATCAGGCCCATCGGCGGCATCGGGGACACTCCCAACTGCTCATAGCCCTTAGCCAAGACCTTATTGGGCTCGACGAGAGAGTCGTGGATATACGCAGCGGTCGCACGGGTGGCGAGGCCATCCAGCGCGGGGCCGATGGCACTGCCCTTCCCCTTCACCATGTGACAATTCACGCATGCGGCGACAGGGTGCTTCCAGTAAATCTCTTCGCCCCGGGCAGCCACCCCTTCGGTCACGGGGGCTTCGCCCGCCACCGTCAGCTCGCAGAGCTTCACATCATCGAAGTAGATATCACCCTTGCCCACGTGGAGCAGGTTAATCGACGACCGCGTACGCTTACCCGAATTGAAGACGACCTCGACTTCGACCCAATCGGTGTCGCGGGTGATGGTGCTGGTTTCCGCGCGGCCGATATGGTCGTTGAGGCTGGCCTTGCCGCGAAACGCCTTGGTCTTAATCCAGGCACTCAGGCGGTACTCCGTGTCAGGCTTGATCGCCACTTCTGCATAGAAACTGGTGTCACCGTTCTCGCGCGTGATGCCGCGGACGGCACGCTTACCCGAGTGCACCATGGCAGCGTCGGTCACGACGTCCCACTTGGCACCGTTGTTGCCGGGCGAGTTGCCGTAGTCGCGACGCTGCCAACCGACGGGCAAAGCGCCCGCGAGGTCTTCGAAGCCAGGGTTAGGCAGGAGGTTGGGACCTTCGACGTAGATTTGGGTCTGGTGCTTTTTGGCGAGAACTTTGGACGCTTCCTTAAGCCATTCGTCGGACTGCACGGCGGCATCGCCCGCCAAGCCGCGGACGAGCGTCTTGATTTCGGGCGAGGTGGGGAATTCGGCCAGTTTGACCATCGCGGCCAGGCGGGTGGTTGGGTCCTTATCGGCGATGACACCGGCGCCGAAGAAGAGCGCCTGTGCAGCGGCGTCTTCACCGAGAGCGCGGATGGCGTTACGGCGGAGGGCGGCGTCCGCAGACATCAGCGCCTTCTTGTGGGTCTCGGCGTCGAGCTTACCGAGGCCGTGGAGCGACCAGAGTGCATGGATGGCGGAGACGTCCGGCTGGGCTGCCACGACGAGGGCGAGGAGGTCCGCGGTCAACGCGGTCTTCTTCCCTTCGACAATCAGCTGCTGGGCACGGAGGCGGCCATACTGCGTCGAGCCCTTGAGACCCGCGAGGAGAGCGGCGTCGGCCGTCGACTGGGCTGGATTGACGCTCGGGGTCGTCTTGGAGACGATCCGGTAAATGCGGCCGCGCGAATGATCGCGAAGGGAATTCTCGTGCGCACCGCCGACGCCCGTCTTGGCGTCGTAACCGCCCCGGCCCACGCTGGGGGTGGGGTTGTGCTGGATGATAAAGTTCTGCCAGTCGGCGAACCAGATGGCCCCGTCGGGGCCGACGGAGGCGAAGACCGGCGACATCCATTCGTCGGAAGAAGCGACGATGTTGTAGCCATCCTTGGCCACGTAGCCGGCGCCCTGGGGGACGACGTTCATAAGATTAATCAACTTCATGGTCGGCTCGCAGACCATCGCCGCACCCTGCAGACGGGCCGGCAGCTGGGCAGAGTAGATGAAATTAGAACCAGCCGCGGCGGTGTAGCCGCCCATCACGTCGACTTGGCGAAAGTTCGGGGTGATGGTATGGGCCTGGTCGACGAGGTTAATCTTCTTCGCCGACATGACGCGAACGCCCTTAGTGGTGACGTTCAGGGGGATCCCACCAAAGAAGATCGGGGCGCCATTGGCCGTGCCACCGAAGTCATCGCCCGCGGCATTGTTGCTCTGTGCCCAGGTGTTATTGGTAAACTGGTGTTGGAACTGGAGGGCGGAACCATCGGCCTTAAAACGATAACTACCTTGGGAGAAGCCGAGGCGTTGGCCGGCAACTTCACCGTTGAAGCCACTGTAACCGACGGCGCCACGGAGCCAGTTGTCGTAACCGTAGGACAAGCTACTGGCTTGGGCGTGGGTATCGTTGACGCCCCAGCCCGTCATGACCGTCGACCGGACATCGGCCTTATCGTCGCCGTTGGTATCCTTCAGAAAGAGGAACTGCGGGGGCTGTGAAATTATAATCCCCCCGTTAGCGAACGTGAAGCTCGTCGGGATGTTAAGGCGGTCAGCAAACACCGTGAATTTATCGGCCTTGCCGTCACCATCGGTGTCTTCACAGATGATAATCTTATCGTTGCCGGCCCCGTCCTTTGAGACGCCGTGCGGGTAGTCGCTGGTTTGGGCCACCCAGAGGCGACCGCGATTATCCCAGGCAAACGCGATGGGCTTCATGATATCCGGCTCAGAAGCAAAGAGCACCAGCTTCATATCGGCAGGGACTTGGGTGCGCTCCATGCTACCCTTCACCGAGAAAGGCTTCTGCAGCGTCAGGGCCTTCGGCCGACGCTCGTAGTTGGCGACATTCGGATTCTCTTCGCGAACCTCGGGATCGCGTTGGGCCAAAAACTTCTCCCAAGCAGTAACGCGAGCGGGGTTGAGCTTCGCCAAGAGTTCCTTGCGGAAGCCCTCAGCGTTCGCGTCGGCCGACAAGCGCAAGACCACGATCATCTTACCGTCGGGCAGCTTCACCTCACTGCCGAGGCCAGGGACGTCGCCCTTGACCAGCAAAGCATCGTAATAGCCAAGCGTTGCGGCGGAAGGGGTGGGACCCGAAGCGTAATCAAACCAGATAGCGTCGCGCCCGAGCGCGGCCATGTAGTCATGGAGCGTACCCTTGGCGCTTTGCTCCGAGCCGAGGGCGTCGAAATACAAGACGCGTAAAGCACCATCGGAAGGTTCGGCTGCGCGCAGGGCGGACGACCAAGAAGCTAGGAACGTTAACAGAGCTAGGAAAACACGCATGGGGGAAGGACTCGAAACAATCCCTTTGGCGGGAGAGGGCAACCCGGAGAATTAAAACGGCGTGCTTTTGTCGGGCAAACCCCAGCACTTTGGCGTAAAAATACCAAAGCACGCCGTGCCCCACTGGGTGCTAGGCACAAAAAAACGGCGCCCAGTGGGCGCCGTTCGTAGAGCGAACCTCAACGACCTCAGTGGTCGTGGTGGTCGCCGCCTGCCGAAGGCTTGTTGTCTTCAGGAACGTCCGTGATAAGACATTCCGTGGTGAGCAACAGGCCGGCGACGGAGGAAGCGTTGGTGATCGCGGTGCGCGTGACCTTGGTTGGGTCGACGACGCCAGCGGCGACGAGGTCTTGGTAGACACCCGTAGCCACGTTGTAGCCGTGGGCGCCCTTGTGCTTCAGGAGGACTTCCTGAACGATGTGGGAACCTTCGACCCCTGCGTTAGAACAGAGCGTGCGGAGCGGCTCTTCAATCGCCTTGCGGACGATCTGGGCACCGATCTTCTCGTCACCAACGAGGGTGTTGATCACGCCATCGATGGCCTTGACCGTACGGAGCAGCGCAACGCCACCACCAGGGACGATACCTTCTTCAACGGCGGCGCGCGTAGCGTGCAGAGCGTCGTCGACGCGGTCCTTCTTTTCCTTCAGTTCGGTTTCGGTCGCAGCACCCACGTGGATGACGGCAACGCCGCCGGCCAGCTTGGCCAAGCGTTCCTGGAGCTTTTCCTTATCGTAGTCGGAGGTGGTTTCGTCGATTTGGCGACGGATGAGCTTCACGCGACCTTGGATGTCGGCGGACTTACCGGCGCCTTGGATGATCGTGGTGTTGTCCTTATCGACGACGATGCGTTTAGCACGGCCGAGGTCGGCAATCTTGACGGACTCGAGTTTGATCCCGAGGTCTTCCGTGATGAAGCGGCCACCGGTGAGGACGGCGATGTCTTCCATCATAGCCTTGCGGCGGTCGCCGAAGCCAGGGGCCTTAACGGCGCAAACGTTGATCGTGCCGCGGAGGCGGTTCACAACGAGGGTCGCGAGGGCTTCGCCTTCGACTTCTTCGGAGATGATGAGGAGAGGCTTACCGGCCTTAGCAACTTCCTGGAGGATTGGGAGGAGGTCCTTCATCGAGGAAACCTTCTTCTCGTACAGCAGGACGTAGGCATCTTCGATAATGGCTTCCAGCGTCTCAGCGTTGGTCGCGAAGTAAGGCGAGAGGTAACCCTTGTCGAACTGCATGCCTTCGACGACGTCGAGGGTGGTCTCAATGGTCTTGGCTTCTTCGACGGTGATGGTGCCATCCTTGCCGACGCGGTCCATGGCCTCGGCGATGATGTCACCGATGGAGGAATCCCAGTTAGCCGAGACGGTCGCGACCTGCTTGATTTCTTCGCGGGTCTTGATCTTCTTCGAGATGTTAGCGAGTTCCTTGACGACGGCCTCGGTGGCCTTGTCGATGCCGCGCTTCACGAAGATGGGGTTAGCGCCAGCGGCGACGTAACGAAGACCTTCCTTGTAGATGGCTTCACCGAGCACGGTGGCGGTGGTGGTGCCGTCGCCGCACTTATCGGCGGTCTTGGAGGCGACTTCACGCACCATCTGGGCGCCCATGTTCTCATAGGGGTCGCTCAATTCGATTTCCTTGGCGACCGTGACACCGTCCTTGGTGACCTTCGGCGCACCGAATTTCTTATCGATCATCACGTTGCGGCCCTTCGGACCGAGGGTGACCTTGACCGCGCGGGCTAGGATGGAGACGCCGTTCAGGACCTTGCGGCGAGCGGCTTCATCGAACAGGATTTGCTTCTTAGACATAGTGGATGTGGTTTGAGAGGGTTGGGTAGAGGGGTATTATTCGATGACGGCGAGGACTTCTTCTTCGCGGAGGAGGAGGTAGATCTCATCGTTCAGCTTCACTTCCGAACCGGCGTACTTGCCGATGAGAACCTTATCGCCAACCTTTACGGAGAAGGGGATCTTCTTGCCGTCCTTGTCGACGGCACCGGTACCGAGGGCAACGACCTTGGCTTCCTGTGGCTTCTCCTTGGCGGAGTCAGGGATGATGATGCCGCCCTTGATTTCTTCAGCTTCCTCGATGCGCTGCACGAGCACGCGATCTGCGAGGGGCTTTACGGTGATTTTGGTATTTTTGGCCATAGTGTGTTTGGGTAGAGTTTGCCCTGAGGGGGCGAATGAAATTTGCAGAACAGATGCCAAAATGGTTTTGGCGGGGTTTAGCAACCGATTAAGGGGCTTTTCGGGGGTCGACTAGGTCTTGACCCCCTTTGGAGGGCCTTGTTCCCTCTTTTTCAAGGGACAGCCTGTCGCAGGGGGTGAGACAATTGACCAATCTGCCCTCCCCTAGCCCCTGGCTAGCCGATCTCGCCCGGCAAACCACCCTCGGGCTGCTTCAGTTGGTCACCCCACCCCAGCAACCTCGCCTGGGCGCCATGGTGCTCGGCCTTGGGCTTATCGCCACGCTCCATCCAAATGCGAGAGAGCGAAGTGTGCACATGGATGTCCTTGGCCCGAAGCGCCAAGGCGACCTCCCCGGCCTGCAAGGCATCATCCAGCTGGCGCAGGGCGAAATGGACCTCGGCCTTGGCCAGCCAAGCTTCGAAGCAGGCTGGCTCGAGCTGCACCGCCGTTGCCAACTTGACTAAAGCCGCCGCTTCGTCGCCCACCGCGAAGTCAAATGAGGCTTCCGCACTGAGGGCTTGGGCGCGTTCCATCGAGCTGGCGGATTCCATGGCACTCAACTTGGCCGTGAGGACGATTCGTGCAAGCGTGGCTTTCACGCTTGGAAATAAGGCGAAGGGTCGCAAGTGTCGCCTCAATATGGATTCGCGCTACGCCCAACTGGCTGACGTCCTCTGTGGCTTCTCGACCCGCCTTAAAAAGGGCGAGAAAGTCCTCATCGATGTCGCTGAAACCCCTGAGGATTTCGTCATCGCCCTCATCCGCTCCGTCCGGAAGCACGGGGCGGTACCGATGGTGAACATCCAGCAGGCCCGCGTCTCCCGCGAGATGACCCGCGCAGGCAATGCCGAGCAATTTAAGCTCTTCGCCGACCACGAACTCGCCCGCATGAAGAAGATGCACGCCTACATCGCCGTCCGTGGGGCCAACAATATCTTTGAGTCCAGCGATGTCCCCGCCGACCGCGCCCGCCTCCTCGGCGAAACCGTCCGGCCGCTCATGGACTGGCGCGTCAACAAGACGAAGTGGGTTGTGCTCCGCTGGCCGACGTCCTCCATGGCACAGCAGGCCAAGCTGAGCACCGAGGCCTTCGAAGACTTCTACTTCCGCGTCTGCACGCTCGACTACGCACGCATGATCCCCGGCATGGAAGCCCTTAAACAGGCGATGATGGCCACCGACGAAGTACAGATCACGGGCCCCGGCACTGACCTTAAGTTTAACATTAAGGGTATGAACGCCATCCCCTGTGGCGGCGAATACAACATCCCCGACGGCGAGGTCTTCACGGCGCCAATCCGCGACTCCGTCAACGGCGTGCTGCAGTACAACTGCCCGACCATCTACCAGGGTGTGTCCTTCGAGAACATCCGGCTCGTCTTCAAAAAGGGGAAGATTGTCGAAGCCACCGCGAACAACACGAAGCGCCTCAACGAAATCCTCGATACCGACGTCGGGGGCCGCTACATCGGTGAATTCGCCATCGGCTTCAACCCGCACATCCTCAACCCCATGCAGGATATTCTCTTCGACGAGAAGATTGCTGGCTCCTTCCACTTCACCCCTGGCAAGTGCTACGAGACCACGGACAACGGCAATAAGTCCTCGATTCACTGGGATATGGTCTGCATTCAGCGCCCAGAATACGGTGGCGGTGAAATCCGCTTTGACGGGAAGGTCATCCGTAAGGATGGTATCTTCGTGCCTAAAGCCCTCCAAAAATTGAATCCTGAGTACCTCCTCGGCAAAAAACGCTAAGATGGCCAAGTCTAAGCATAAGACGCCCTCGAAGCCCTCCCCCGGTTCGATCAAGCCTATCAGCGCGAACAAAGCGCAAACCCGCAAGGCCGCGCCAAGGGCGCAGCCGGAACCGCGTCGCACCACCCGGGCCTCCCGTGACCCGGAACGCCGGGCGCCCGCTACGGAGGCCAAGCCGAACGAAAAGTTCAAGGTGCGTGTCTCCGACGAACAGCCGGCCGCCCGCGCCGACAAAATCGTCTCCGGCCTCATGGAAGGCGTCAGCCGCTCCCGCGTCCAGCGGGCACTCGACCTCGGCCTGATCACCTTGGGCGGTAAGCCCATCGACCGTCGCACCGTCCTGAACCCCGGCGACCAAATCGTCATCGAACTTCCAGCGCCCGAAGAACCGACAGCCACGGCGGTGAAGATGAAGTTGGAAGTCCTCTTCGAAGACGCCCACCTCATTGCGATCAACAAGCCCTCCGGCCTACTGACGCATCCAGTCCAAGGCTCCGACGAGCTTTCGGTGGTCCACGGCCTGCTCTATCACACCAAGGGTAAACTAGCCCCGGCTGGCGGCGCCCCGCGCCCCGGCGTAGTTCACCGCCTCGACCGCGAGACCTCCGGCGTCATCGTCCTCGCGAAAACCGACAAGGCCTATCACAACCTCGTCGAACAATTCTCTCAGCGCACGGCCCAAAAGGAATACCTTTCGTTGGTCGACAAGTGCCCGCGCCTGCTCGGCGGTAGTGTCAACGCCAAGATCGACCGCCACCGTACCGTCCGCGTGCGCATGGCCGTCCGCGAAGACGGCCGCGAGGCCATCACCGATTGGCGCGTCGAAGAGAAGTTCGGTGCCCATGCCGCGCTTCTTCGCACCTTCCCGCACACGGGGCGCACCCACCAGATCCGCGTCCACTTGTCGCACATCGGTCACGCCATCCTCGGCGACCGTACCTACGGCAAGTTCGACTACCCTGCCTACGACGGCTGGCCGATGCCACGCGTCATGCTGCATGCGAACCGCCTAACCCTGCTCCACCCGCAGACTGGCAAGCCACTGACCATTGAAGTCGCTCCGCCGCCCGATTTTGTAGAACTGCAAGAATGGCTTGCGAAGAAATACGGTCGGAAGTCCTACACCGCGACGGGCGTCTAAGGACAGGCGGTTAGGCTTACTTCTTCTCGGACTTGGGTTGCTTGTTCGGAGGCACCCAGTCCGCAGGTTGCGGCTTGGCCACGACCAAGGGTAAAGGGTCGCCCACGGCCTTCTGCTCTTCGGCCAGACGCGCCAGCAGGTCGGCAACGCGCGCCGCGTGCTCTGGCTTGGCCGAGAGGTCAGTAATCTCAAACGGGTCGGCATGGAGGTCAAAGAGCTGGGTCCGGTCGACTTGGGGGTAGCGGATGAGCTTCCAGCGACCATCGCTTAAGGCTCGCTGGATATTGCGGTAGCCAAAGAAAAGTTGTGAACGGTGGGCCGACGCGGGGGCGGCGAAGAGTGCACTGAACTCGCGGCCCTCACTGGTCTTAGGGGCCGCCACTCCACAGACCTTACCGAGCGTCGGTAGCACATCAAAAAGGTAACACAGGGCATCGGTCCGCTGGCCCTTGGGTACGCCCGGGCCGGCGATGATGAGGGGCACGCGCATGGAATGTTCGTAGAGATTCTGCTTACCGATGAGGCCGTGGGAGCCACGGGCTACGCCAGAATCCGCCGCAAAAACGATCACGGTGTTCGCCGCCTGCGGCGAGGCTTCGACGGCATCGAGGATGCGACCAATCTGCAGGTCCAAGTAACTGATATAGCGATAGTAGTCTGCGAGCATCTGTTGGATAGCGGCAGGCTGCCGGGGCCAAGGCAGGAGCAGTTCATCCCGGAGCGTCATGTCACCGTTATTGAAAGGATGCTGCGGCAGGAAGTTAGCCGGCAAAGGAATCTTGGCGGGGTCGTAGGTCACCGGAAAACCGTCAGGCACGATATGCGGGTCATGCGGACCATCGAAAGCCAGGTAAGCATAGAAAGGCTTAGTGCCTTCTTGAGCCTTCAGGAAGGCCAGGACCTCATCCGTCGCTTCCTCGCAGAGGTGCTTCGGCGAAAGGCGCTCGGGGCCCATCTTACCCGTCGGCAGGAGATCACAGACCTGTGCCTTCAGCGGATTTGTCATTCCGCCGATGTACATCGACTTCGCCGCTTGGAAAGAGCGTCCGACGGAAGCGGCCCCATTATGCCACTTCCCTGCGGCGAAGGTCGCATAGCCAGCCTCCCCAAAGGCATGCGGCCAGGTCTCATCGCGCATGAGCTTTTCGTCGACGTGAAAATAGGGTCGACCCGACATCAGCATTGCGCGGGAAGGCACGCAGGTGGCGCCATTATTACCGCCCTGCATATAGGCGCGCGTAAAAGACAGCCCACGCTGCACGAGGCGGTCAAGGTTCGGGGTCTTGATGTGCGCATTACCCAAAGCCGCAATCGTATCCGCGCGGTGGTCATCGGCGAAGATGAAGACGATATTGGGCGACTTAGCCGCTTGGGCAGTGGCCGCCAAAGCCCAAAGGGCAAGGAGAAGAAAACGGGGCATGCCTAGGTGATAGCCGAGAGCCGGACCTAATCAAAACAATCCGAACTCAGTTGGCCAAGCCGTGGTGCCCATCGGGCTTAAGGTGCTCCGGCTGGTCGGGCTCGACGTGCACCAGAACGGCAATGACCTCCGGATGCGAACGCAGGATATCAGCCTTAATCCGACCGGCGATGGCGTGGCCTTCGGCGACCGTCGCGGTCTCGGCGACCTGCAGATGAAAATCGACCTCGAACCGATCCCCCAAGCGGCGGGCCCGGAAAGCATGGAAACCCTTCGCCCCTGGGGCGGCCAAGATGTGCTCACTGAGGTCCTTAAGCACCGCCTCTTCGGGCGCGGTATCAATGAGGTCCAAGCAGGCGCCCTTGAAGAGGCGGATACCTTCGGCACCGAGCCAACCCGCCAGGACGAGCCCGACGACTTTATCGACGGCGACCCATTCTGGGTGGACGTTGGCGACGACGACGGCCACGAGGGCGAGGAGCGAAGCAATCGCATCTGCTCGGTGGTCGGCGGCATTAGCCATGAGCAAGCGCGAGCCGAGGCGCTCAGCTTGGCGCCGGGCAAACTGATAAAAGATTTCCTTAATCACCAAGGCCGCCCCAGCGACCCAAGCCGCAGCGAGTTCGGGCTTCTTGACGGCTGCACCGGAGACGAGTCCACTCAGCGACTGCCAAGCCAAACCCAGACAGAACAGCAGCACGAGCGAGGAGATGAGTAAAGCCGCCAGCGTCGAGAAGCGGTGATGACCATAAGGATGGTCTTCGTCCTTTGGCAGATGAGCCAAACGCAGGCCGATTAACGCGGCGATGTCCCCAGCGATATCGACCAAGGAATGAATCCCGTCCGCCACGAGGGCCTGCGAAAAACACGTGAAGCCGACGATAAGCTTTAGCCCAGCTAAGAAGATATTGACCGTTAGGCTGATTGCCACGGTCACCGTGCCCTTGCGCTGGAGATCGTCTTTCATTTCTGTCCGCTATTGGCGCGGATGATATCCGCTTCCTTTTTCCAATCGATGGGGATGAGTTCGGCCGAAGCCACTGCGGGGTCGGCACGCAAGGCCGCCAAAACTTTCGGCAAGTCGGCCCACGGCGTTTTCTCGAGCGGCTCATGCCACTGCTTTAAGGCCAAAAAAGCCTCGTCCGGCTTGCCGACTACCGGCTGGGCGATGTCACCGCTCGATAGCTTCACTTCCGCTGCCTGATGCCCAGGCTTTAGTTTCAGGGCGACGCGATCGGCGAACTGGAAGGCGTAGTCCGTGACCGGACCTGGCTCCGCCAGCGCCGTGCCAGGGGCGTACGTTTCCCGAACCCAAAGATACTCCTGTGCCAGCTCGCGACCGGTGGCCTCGTAGCGACGGCGCCCGCCAGTGACAATGGACCGCACCTTGGAGCCATCGGGGCGGGTTTCTACGGACTCCCAGAGCACATAATGACCGTAGAACCCCTTCTGCATCACCGCAAAGTCGTACATCATCCCAGGGAGATTAAGCCCGTCGCGGACTTGCCGCTTTGCGTCGCGCTGGGGCTGGCTATTGGTCTGCACGACCCACAGGACTCCGACACCCATGAGGGCTCCGACCAAGAATAAGATCCATCGCTCGCGCTGACCCATGATCCCATCTTCACGACCACCCCGCCGGGGGCAAGGAGAAGCGACCCCGCGGTCGCCTTTACGGTTGGAAAGCACAGGCCTTTAACCCAGAACATGCGCATGCCACAGGCCACCGTCGAAACCCGGGTTCGCTTCGCCGAAACCGATGCTATGGGCGTCACCTACCATGGTAACTATCTGCCTTGGTTCGAGATGGCCCGCGTGGCTTTGCTGGACCAACTCGGCTGCCCCTATCGCGAACTCGAAAAGCAAGGCTACCTCCTTCCCGTGCTTGAGACTGGCCTGACCTACCACCGCCCCTCGCACTTCGATGATCGGGTCCGCATCACCGTCACCTTAGCAGAGAAACCCCGGGCGCGGCTCCACTTAACCTACAAAGTTGAGCGCGGGGACGAACTCCTCGTCGAAGGTTTCACCGTGCATGCGTTTGTTAGCCGCGACTTCAAAGCTATCCGCCCGCCGGAAATCGTTGAAACAGCCTTGGCTAAAGCCTTTGGTCCTTCCTAACCCTTTCTGATGAAAATTGAAGCCAGCTCGCTCGGGCCTTTCGAGACCAACGCCTATCTGATCACGTCTGACGACAGCAAAGAGTGTATCGTCGTCGACGCCCCGCAGCGGTCAGCTTCGGCCCTCTTACCGCTAATCAAAGTTCGCGGCCTAAAACTCACGCACCTCTTACTCACTCACGGTCACTGGGACCATATGTGCGAGGCCCATGCTTTCGCCGCCGCTGGTGCCGAGGTCCTCGCGCACCGAGCGGATCGCGAACTGATTGAGAATATCGAAGCCTATAAGAACCGCTACCTCGCGATGCTTCCTGAGCTCTCGGATGCTGACTTTAAATCCGTCAAGGTCACGACCTGGCTCGAAGATGGCTCGACGTTCATCGCAGCCGGCAAGTCCTTCGAGTCGCGCCACGTCCCCGGCCACTGCCCTGGCAGCCTTCTCTTTTACTGTGCGAGCGATCAAGTCGCCTTCTGCGGCGACGCCATCTTCCGCGGCTCCGTGGGACGGACCGACCTACCTAATGGCAACTGGAACGAGCTCCTGACTTCTATTCGTACGCGCATCTACACGCTACCGAATGAAACGGTGCTCCACCCTGGCCATGGTGGTCGCACGACGGTCGGGCACGAAAAGCAGACCAATCCGTACGCGAAGCCTTGAGCGTGAACCAGCCCTGCCCTTTCCTGCCCTCCTGTGGACGTCCCCTGAGTTGGCGCGACCTCGCTGAGTGCCGGGAAGAAGGTGGCGCGGAGCTCTACCGCCTCTGCCTGGAATACGGCCAACAGCTCTGGTTGGATGGCTTGCCCGCCCGATCCTTACTGGCCATTGATCGCGCGCTGTACTGCGACGTCGCTGCGTCGGCTGAAGTCTTGCAGGCCTACCCGCTCCCCTACGCCGCCATCCGCTGGCTCGTCTCCCAACCCAGCGACGCTTTCACCGGTAATGCCAGGGTGCACTACCAACACCTCGCCGACCGCGTGCGCGGCGAACGTGCCGACATTAAGAAATGGCGGGCGTGGGCCGCTTGGGCCTTGGTCCGTCAGGCCTGCCCAGAACTACCCAGCGACCCCAAGCATGTGGTAACCGAACCCACCCACAACGACATCACCGCGGGCCTCCATACCCACGGAATCGCTGGTGAGGCCAGACTCTGGAGGGAATGTCTAGGCGATTAACCTTATTCATCTTAAGGCGTTGAGCCTTGTTCAAAAAATTCATGGGACGATAGTGAGGGGCTATGACCCATCCCTACACCACTTACCTCCTTGGCGGCTCCAAAGGCATCGCGCTTGATGTCGCTAAACGCCTCGCCCAGCAGAAGCAGCCCCTGACCCTCATCGCTCGCGGCGCCAGTGAACTGACCGCCGTCGCCAAAGAACTCACCCAACTCGGCTGCCCCGAAGTCACCACGATTTCGTGTGACCTCAGCCAAGCCGAAAGCGTGGATAAACTCTGTGCGCAAATCGCGCAAGACACCCGCCACATTCGGGGACTAGTCAATGCCGCCGGCTATTTCGCGCCCAAAGCCTTCATCGACCAAACCCGAGCGGATTACCGTCAGTACCTGGACATCAACGAGGCCCTCTTCTTGGCCACCCAAGCCGTCGCTAAAAACATGAAAACCCATGGCGGCGGGAGCATCGTCAACATCGGCTCGATGTGGGCCAAGCAAGCGGTCAAGGCCACGCCTTCCAGTTCCTACTCCATGGCCAAGGCCGGCCTCCATGCCCTCACCCAACACTTGGCGATGGAACTGGCGGACCATAAAATCCGCGTCAACGCCGTCTCCCCAGCCGTGGTCGTGACCACCATCTACAAAACCTTTATCGCCGAAGAGAAAATTCCTGAAGCCTTGGCGGGCTTCAACGGATTCCACCCAATCGGCCGGGTGGGTCAGCCGAAGGACGTCGGCGCCGTTATCGCCTTCCTGCTGAGCGAAGAAGCCGGCTGGGTCACCGGTGCAATCTGGGACGTCGATGGCGGCGTCATGGCTGGGCGCAATCAGTAAATATCGGATAGCTGCATTCAACAAGGCCGAGGCAAATGCCTCGGCCTTTTTATTTCCCACCAAGTGGCGAGCGCTTACTTGGTCATCTGAATCACTTCCGCCTTCACCTCGACCTCGACGCCTTCGGGGGTGGTGAACTTGGTCGACTCACCCGACTTCACCGAAGCAGTGTTACTGTTTCCATAGGTCACCGCCAGACCATCGACAATGGCCTTATGCAGCGACAGCTCCTGGACCTTACCGAGCTGGGAAATCGTAAGCACTTCGCGTTTCTCGTCATAGGCCTTGATGGTCCAGCCATCGATCACGCGGCCGACCTTTAGCCAGCGGCGGGCACCGGCGATATCTTCAATGGAATAGAGCCCTTCGGTCGGGATCGCCGAATGGAAGATGGGCATGGTAGACTTCTGGCGGGCAGCTTCCTTCTGCTTACGACGCACCTCGTCGGGATTTTGGGTCGCCGGATCAGCCTTAGTCTTGACCTGCGTATCCATCTTCAAGGCAATCGACCCATCGGCACCTACCGTCGGAGTGACGCTGAAATTAATCCCGCCATCAGGACCGCCCACGCCAATCGTCGCTTGCTTGCCCGAGATCGCTACAACCGTCGGAGAGGTGATGGTGTCGACCTTGCCGCTGGCGTCCTTTCGGGTGAACGTCGTGGTTACTTGGATGTGCGTGGGGGCGGCGACTTCTTGCCCCCAAGCAGCCAGAGGCAGACAAGCCAGCACAGCAAGGGAAGCGAGGCAAGGGAGGCGCATAGGGAGAGCGTGGGTTACAAGTGTAACCCCAAAAAGCCCAAAAGTTCCACCTCGAGGGTTTATTTGAAGGCCTTAAAGACCAAGGAGGCGTTATGTCCGCCAAAACCGAGGTTATTCGAGATAGCCACGTTGACCGTCATCTTGCGGGCCCGGTTAGGCACGTAGTCGAGGTCACAATCCGGGTCGGGATTCTCGAGGTTCAACGTCGGCGGTACGATGCCATGACGGATAGCAAGGGCACAGACGGCGGCTTCGACGCCACCAGCGGCGCCCAGCAGGTGACCCGTCATGGACTTGGTCGAGGAAATGGCAATCTTGGGGGCCTGTTCGCCAAAGACGCGCTTGATGGCGAGCGTCTCGCAACGGTCGTTAATCGGGGTCGAGGTGCCGTGGGCGTTGATGTAGCTTACTTCGGACTTATCGATACCAGCCTCGGACAAGGCACGGTTTAGGCAGAGCGCGAGGCCCTTCCCTTCCTGATCTTGGCCGGTGATGTGATAGGCGTCGCAGGTGGCACCGTAACCTGCGAGTTCGCAATAGATGCGAGCACCGCGGGCTTGGGCATGCTCGAGGGACTCGATCACGAGCACGCCAGCGCCCTCACCCATGACGAAACCATCGCGGAGCTTGTCAAAGGGGCGAGATGCCTTTTCGGGCGTGTCGTTGAAATCGGACGACATGGCCTTCATGTTACAGAAACCAGCGTAACTCAGGCGAGTGATGCAAGCTTCCGAACCACCGGACAGCATGATGTCGGCGTGGCCGTCACGGATATGGCGCATCGCTTCACCGAGGGCGTGCGAGCCCGAGGCACAAGCAGAGACCACGCCGAAATTGACGGACTTAGCCTGAAACTCAATGGCCACTACGCCGGAGGCGATATTAGCAATCAAGGAAGGGATCGTAAAAGGGGAAACTCGGCTAGGGCCACGCTCGATGAGCACGCGGGCTTGGTTCTCGATGGTCTCCATCCCGCCGATGCCCGAACCGATAATCACGCCGAAGCGCTCGGAATTGAGTTTGGTCGTATCGACCTGGGCGTCTTCGATGGCCATCCGGGAAGCGGCGACAGCATACTGCGTGTAGCGGTCATTCCGCTTGGCCTCCTTCGGGTCCATGAACTTACCCGGGTCAAAATCACGGATTTCACCGCCGACCTTGGAGGGGAAGTCCGTGGGGTCAAAACGGGTGAGACGTGAGATTCCAGAACGCCCCTTGATGAGGCCGTCCCAGAAACTGGCCGTATCCGGACCGAGGGCCGACAGGCAACCGATACCGGTGACGACGACTCTGCGGGACTGGCTAGAGGTGCTCACAGTGACGGGCTATGATAACCCGTGGAGATTACTTGGTGGCGTTAGCCTTAATGAACTCAATGGCGTCGCCCACGGTCTTCATGGAGGCGGCCTTATCTTCGGGGATTGAAGCGATCCCAAACTCGTCTTCGAAAGCCATGATAATCTCGACGAGGTCGAGGGAATCGGCCTTGAGGTCGGTCTGGAAACCAGCGGCGGGGGTGACCTGTTCAGGGTTCACGCTGAGCTGCTTAACGATAATGTCGCTGACGCGTTGTTCGATATTTTCAGGCATAATAAAGGGTGTTTAAGTTGTTATCTGGGTGTCAGATAGGCGGGGCGTGGTCAAGTTTAGAAAAGTCAAAAAAAGCATTCCAAAGTGCTGACAGGGAAGCCCGAAGGCTCAAAATCAGACCGCAAAGGCGTTGGGGCTATGATAGCTAGACATCTCCCGTTTGCGTGCATCGATAAAAATGATGCCCCGTATTCAAACGGCAGCCCCTAAAGCTAACCCGACCCTTCAGGCCTAGGCCTCAGATAGCCATACCCCCGTCCACCGAAAACACCTGCCCGGTAATATACCCACCCTCTTCCGAGGCGAGGAAATCGACCATGGCGGCGATATCGGTGACTGAACCGAAGCGGCCCAACGGGATGAACCCGAGAATCTTCTGCTTAATTTCGTCGGAAAGTTCCCCGGTCATGTCGGTGGTGATAAAGCCAGGCGCGACGGCATTGGCGGTGATACTACGGCCAGCGAGTTCGCGGGCGAGGGTCATCGTGAGCCCATGGAGGCCAGCCTTGGCGGAGGCGTAGTTAGCCTGGCCGGCATTACCCTGAACGCCCGTGACGGACGAGATGCTGATAATCCGACCCCAGCGCTTCTTGGTCATCGGGCGGACGAGCCCCTTGGTCCAATAGAAAGCCGATGAAAGATTGGTGGCGATGACGTCGTTCCAATCCTGATCGGACATTGCCATGACGAGTTTGTCGCGGGTGATGCCAGCGTTGTTGACGAGAATCTCGACCGCGCCGAACTCGGCATTGATCTGCTCGCAGGCCTTGGCGACCGCGGCGGCGTCGGAGACGTCGACCTGGAAGGCCTTGGCCTTCCAGCCCTTGGCGATGATGTCATTGGCGACGGCGACGCAGGTCTCGGACTTCGAGATACAAAGGACCGTGTGCCCGTGCGAAGCCAGGCGTTCGGCGATGGCCTTACCGATACCGCGGCCGGCACCCGTCACCAAAGCTACCCGAGGATTATGCGTCAGTTGCATCGGCTTTGATGTGCAGGGAAACCGCCCGCTAGGCAAGTGGCGAAAATAGCCACATCCCCCGTTTATCTTTGAAAAACAGCTGGAATATGGCCTGCCCGCTCAGTAAACGTCGCGCTGGTAGCGCCCGTCCTTCTTGAACTGCTTGACCCAATCGACGGCGGCTTCGGGCGTCAGCCCGCCCTGTTCGGCGACGATGGCATGTAAAGCCGCATCCACATCCTTGGCCATGCGCTTGGCGTCACCGCAGACATAAAAATAGGCCCCCGACTGAAGCCACTGCCAGAGTTCAGCGGCGTTCTCACGCATCCGATCCTGGACATAGATTTTGGCCGGCTGGTCACGCGAGAAAGCCAGATCGAGTCGCGTGAGTACGCCTGACTGGAGGTAACCCGCCCACTCGTCGGCGTACAGGAAATCGCTGTCCTTGCGCTGGTCGCCGAAGAAGAGCCAGTTCTTGCCCTTGGCGCCGCGGGTGGCGCGGTCCATAACGAAACTGCGGAAAGGCGCAACGCCCGTGCCGGGGCCGACCATAATGACCGCAATAGAATCGTCGGCGGGCAGGCCGAAATGCGACTCGGCAACGAACACCGGGACCTCAGGTTCATTCAGGTGGGTACGTTCGGAAAGGTAGGATGAGCAGACGCCCTCGCGCTGGCGGCCATTGGTTTCGTAACGTACCACGGCGACTGTCAGGTGAATTTCGTCGGGATACTTAGACGGCGCCGAGGAAATCGAATAGAGGCGCGGCATCAGTTTACGGAGGAGCTCGATGAACTCTTGGGCACCGAGCTTGGCCGAAGGATACTCTTCGAGGAGATCGAGGAATTCACGTTGCTCCATCCAGGCCTTCTTCTTCTCGGGGTCGACCTCGCCGATGGCGGCGGCTAAGCGGGCCTTGTCGCCGGCGTCCGTGGCGCGGTCGTGCAGGAGCTGGGCGAATTTATAGGTCGGTCCGTTCAGGGACAGCCGCTTCGATAAGGCCAGATGCAGAGGGATGGGGGCGGTGTCCTTGGGTATCGTGACCAGCTCGTCGCCGGTGAAGCCGGCGGCTTTCAGCACGGCCGTGACGGCCAGGGGGTTATTAGCGGGGAAGACGCCGAGCGAATCACCGCATTTATAAGTCAGGCCGCTACCGACTAAGGAGACCGAAAAGTGCTGGGTATCCTTCTGGCTCGAGGCGGCACTGAGGCGCCGGCGGTCGACGAGAGAGGCCAGGAATGGGTTATTCTTGTCGTAAGGAGCGGACATAGCGAAGCCGCAGGATGCAACCAACCCCACCCTGCCAACAATCCTAAAAACGCCGGACGGGCTACTTCCAGATCTTCACCCAGTCGACTTCGACGTCATCGGGCAACTTGGCCGGCAACAGGTCTTTGCGTTCAAAATCCCCGACCCAGTGGCCCAAGAAAAGATGCATCGGCTCCTTCACCTCGGGCTTATCGAGCTTATGCACCAGCTTTCCGTTAAAGTACCAAGCGTATTGCCGCTCCGTCCAGAGGAAGCCGTAAGTATTAAATCCTTTCGAAACTTGGCCCGGTTTATTGTTCAAGTCCGTCTTGATCGGGCGGAGCTCGCGCACGCCCTTGGAGTCACCGATTTTGGCCCAGGGAATGAGCCGGTCATCTCCAAAGCATTCAAAGAGCAAGGCGGCGGCTGGCGGTTCGCTGGTGGCCTTATTGCGAATGACAAAGGCACCATGATGGCCCTTGGTTACGGAAAAACGGATGGAAGCCTCGAAATAACCCTGCTGCTGGGTGAACTTATCGCGCGTGCTAAGGCCGCTCCCTTGCCAGCCATCAGGGCGCTCACGTAAAGTGATGACCAGCTTGCCGTCTTTGATGGAGATGACCTGTTTATCGCCCTCAAACGTCCACTTGGTCTCGTCGATTGCGGCCTCCTTAAACTCGTCGGACCAGACCAGTTTCATGGCCGAGGACGGCGGGTTGGCGCACAAGGCAGCCGTCGTCAAGCAGAGCGCGAGGAAGAACTTCATACAGATTATTTATAGACTTTGACCCAGTCGATCTGCAGGGCCTCGGGCGGATTGGCGGGATCGGGGAAGGCTTTGATGATGCCGCCTTCAGCCGTGTGGTGGACGAATTCCAGATACATCGGCGTGGTCGGCGCGGCTTTGAGATCCTGGCGATGGACCTGCTTCCCGTTGACATACCAAGCAAAGTACTTGGGCGTCCAATGAATGCCGTAGGTTTGGAACTTCCGGTAGGACGCTCCCCCGTCGAAATTAATATCATGCTTAACCGGGCGCAGCATGCGGATGCCGGTGAAGTCGGCGACCTGCGTCGTTGGTGAGATATGGTCATCACCCCAGCTCTCAAAGAAGATGCGAGCCGACGGCGGTTCATCGAGGCTCTTATTACGGACCTCGAAGCGGCCCGAGCGACCAGCGGTCTGCAGCATACGCATCGACGCCTCGAAATACCCCTGGGCCTGCGAGAACTTATTGGCTGTGCTGATACCGGTGCTCTGCCAGTAGGTGGACTCCTTGCCGGGCAACATGGCCAAGTAGAGTTTACCCTCCTTAATGCTGACGGAACCCGTGTTGCGGTTGTGGACGTTCCATTTAGTCTCATCGATTGATGGACCATCGAAGTTCTCGGTCCAAACCAATTTCATGCCTCCATTGGGTGCAGCCCAAACGGTGGTCGCGAAGCAAACTATGAATAAGGTCAGGTATTGCATGGGGGTAGCAGGCACCCCTCTAAACAAGACATTTCCCGAGAGAAGGCAAGCGGGTTGGACCGCTTAATTCTCGAAAATCATATCGATTTCCTTGCGGGAAAGCGGGCGACAATCACCGGACGGCATCCGGCGCAGGACCAAACTGCCAATCTGGAAGCGACGGAGGACCTTCACGTGGAAACCAAAGATTTCAAACAGACGGCGGATTTCCCGTTTGCGGCCTTGATCCAAATGAACCTCCAGCTGGGTGGGGGCATCCGGAATACGAATCACCTTCTTAAACTTTAACCGCTCCCCTTCCTCCACGGCGCCTTTAAGCAGCCGGGGCGTCAACTTCGGGTCGTAGTCGCGATTCAGGTGCACTTCGTAGCGCTTCACGACGCCGCCGGATGGATGCATGACCTTATTAGCCAAGGCACCATCGTTGGTTAGGAGCAGCAGGCCTTCGGAATCTTTATCTAGGCGACCCACGCAGAAGAGGCGGAGCGGGGCGTATTCGGGTGGCACCATCTCGAAGACGGTATGGCCCCCGTGCGAATCATCGTTAGTGCAAAGGAAGCCCTTCGGCTTGTTCATCATTAGCACGACCGTACGGCCGAGCGGCTTAATCTCACGGCCTTGGCAACGCACAACGTCAACCGCCGGATCCACGGGTTGCCCAGTGGCGGCGACCTTTCCGTTGATCAGTACTTGGCCGTCCGCGACGAGACGCTCCGCATCCCGACGGGAGCAGAGCCCTGCCTGGGCAAGGAACTTATGGATGCGCATTGGGCCTTCAGACACGCCCAGACGACTAGACCCTTACGGGGGCAGAGGGCGAGACAATCAATGCAGGGGCGAAACGATAACTTTTCTCGCCCTCCCCGCCGACTCCCCCCAAATAGGTGCCATGCGCCTCATCGACGGCAACGCCACCGCCCAGCAAGTCCTCGCCGAAGTCAAGGCCCGCGTGGACAAACTCGCCCCGCTCGTCCCACACGTCGCGTTCGTGCGCGTCGGCGAGGACCCCGCTTCAGTCTCCTACGTAACAAAGAAACAGAAGACCGCGGCCGAGGTTGGTATGAAAGCCTCGCTCCAACTCTTCCCCGAGACGGTCACCAAGGAGGAGCTCTTTGCCCACCTGGATCAGCTGAACGCCGACCCCTCGGTCCACGGTATCCTTATTCAGGCTCCCCTACCCAAGCACTTGCCTGAAACGGAAGTGTTTAACCGAGTGTCCCCCGACAAGGACGTCGATGGCTTCGGCACCCAGAGTATCGGTCGACTCGTGCAAGAAGTCCCTGGTGCCTTCGCCGCCTGCACCCCGGCGGGCGTCATCGAACTCCTCCGTCGATCTGGCGTGGAAACCGCCGGGAAGCACGCGGTCGTCGTTGGTCGGTCGCTCATCGTCGGCAAGCCTGCGGCATTCTTACTCCTCGCCAAGGGTTGCGACTGTACGGTCACGATCGCCCACTCCCGCACTAAGGACCTCGCGGCCATTGTCCGCCAAGCCGACATCGTCGTCGCCGCCATCGGCAAGCCCCGCTTCATCACCGCCGATATGGTTAAACCCGGCGCGGTCGTCATCGACGTCGGCATCAACCGCGTGCCCGACGCCACGAAAAAGACTGGTTACCGCATCGTCGGTGACGTCGACTTCGACGCGGTGTCCCCACTCTGTGCGGCGATCACACCCGTCCCAGGCGGGGTTGGCCCGATGACCGTGGCTATGCTAATGAAGAACACCCTCGACGCCTGCGAACGCGCTCAAGCCCGTGGCTGAGGTTAAGCCACCGCCCCTCACCCTGCCGCCGGCTGGCTTTTGGTGGCGGTCCTTGGCTTTTCTTGCGGACTTCATTCCGCTGTTCGTGCTCGGGCTCTTCATCGCCGGGCATCTGGCAGGGGACGAGGTCCAAGCCGCCCGCACCAAGAGTGACCAATACCAAGAACGCCTGCTTAAACTCTACGAGCAGGCCTTGACCAAGCCATCCCCACGGGCTCAAAGCACGCTGATGGATTTCATCCTACATCCCGCCGACGAGGATGTCCAAGCCTATGTCGACTGGCATGTCTTCCAGGGTGAAGTCTGTTTCTTCGTCATGCTCCTCGGTCTCTTCCTGCAAGAATGGCTCTGGCGCGGGCAGACCTTGGGCAAGCGCATCTTCAACCTCCGCACAGTAGCGCACGCCACCCAGGAAACGCCCACCTTCATGGCCTGCCTGCTGCGCTCGTTCTGGAAAGCGGCTTTCGTGACGCTTTACAATCCGATCACCATCGTCATCGGAATCATTAATTTTCACGTCCCGCTCTTCCGCTACGACCGCCGCAGTTGGCACGACATGCTCTCCCGGACTTACGTCACCGATAACAAGAATAGCCTCCCGCCGGAGGAGTAGATAGGCTTGAACGCTTGAGGTCCGCCGCGGACTAAGTATTCATCCAAGCATGCGGAGCACCCCATTGACCGTCCTCGTATTCGCCGCGCTCGCTCCGGCCGCCGACTTACCGTTGCCACCGCTGGCGACCGGACAACCCACCGCGGGGAAACGCGTCGCCGTCACTGCCCAGGAATACGCTGGCACCGAGGTACACCACCTCATCGCGTTGCCGACGGACTGGAGCCCTCAAGCTAAAGCCCAAGGTAGGCGCTGGCCGGTAATCGTCGAATACACGGGCAACCTGCATCCGGCTTCAGGATCCACGGGCGAGGTCGAAGGCGCTGCCTTAGGGCACGGCCTGAGTCGCGGTCAGGCCATCTGGGTCGTCCTGCCCTACGTCGCCGTGGACCGTCGGCGTAACGAGGTCACATGGTGGGGCGATATCGACGCCACCGTCGGCTACGCGAAGACCAACATCCCCCGGATCTGCGCCGAGTTCGGCGGCGACCCCAAGCAGGTCGTCTTGTGTGGATTCTCGCGCGGGGCCATCGGCGTCTCGTTCCTCGGCTTGCATGACGACGAGGTCGCGAAGCTCTGGTGCGGTCTCTGGGCGCACGATCATTTCGACGGCGTGAGGGCCTGGAGCGCCCCGTGGGGAGCGCCGCTCGCCCGCTACCGCGAAGAGGCCACTGTCCGCCTGCGTCGACTGCAGGGACGCCCGGTGCTGATTAGCCAAGCCTACCCTGGCAATCAGACGCGCAACTTCGTCGAGCCCCTCGCCGCGAAGAACGTGGACTACCTCACGATCGACATGGGGGCGCACTTTGGAACCTTCCCCAATGAGCTCGCGAAGCATCCGCACAACGACCGCTGGCCGTTACGCGACGGCGAGGCGACGACCATCGCACGCGGCTGGTTCAATCGCGTGACGGCGTCCGACAAGCCCGCAAAGTAAGCGGGCACAAAAAAGGCCCCGGGGTGAGCCGAGGCCTTGTCTGTTTGTTTAACCGGGGCTTAGCGACGGTCCGGACGGTCGCCACGAGGGCGGTCCATCGGCTTCGGGGCGGGGGCGTATTCGCGACCTTCCTTCTCGGCGATGGCAGCACGGCGCGAGAGGCGCACGCGGCCCTTGTCGTCGATGCCAACACACTTCACGATGATCTCATCACCGAGCTTGCAGATGTCTTCGACGCGCTCGACGCGGAAGTCAGCGAGTTCGGAGATGTGCACGAGGCCTTCCTGACCCGGGAGGCATTCGACGAAAGCGCCGAATTCCTTGACCGAGCGCACGATACCCTTGTACGTCTTTTCGAGTTCGATCTGAGCCGAGAGGAGGTTCACTTCGTTGACCGCGCGGGCCAGCTTTTCGCCATCCGTCGCGAAGATCGTAACCCAACCGGAATCGTCCTGGTCGATATCAATCTGGCAACCGGTGTACTCTGTGATGCGCTTGATATTCTTGCCGCCTGGACCAATGAGTGCGCCGATCTTGTCGGACGGAATCTTGATGCGGTGGGTGCGGGGGGCGCAGGGCTTCAGCTCTGGACGGGTCGACGGCATGACCTTACCCATGATGTCGAGGATGGCGTCGCGGGAGACCTTGTTCTGGGCGATGGCTTCCTTGGCGATACCGATTGGCAGGCCGTGGATCTTAAGGTCGAGCTGGAAGGCAGTGATGCCTTCACGGGTACCGCAAATCTTGAAGTCCATGTCACCGTAGTGGTCTTCGGCGCCGATGATGTCGGTGAGCACGCGATACTTCACGATCTGACCGCTCTGGTCTTCGGTCACGAGACCGCAGGAGATGCCGGCCACTGGAGCCTTAATGGGCACGCCAGCGTCGAGGAGAGCGAGGGTACCGCCGCAAACGGAGGCCATCGAGGTGGAACCGTTCGATTCCATGATCTCGGAGACGAGACGGATGGAGTACGGGAAGTCCTGCTCGGAAGGCAGCACGGAGAGCAGCGAGCGCTCAGCGAGGTTACCGTGGCCGGTTTCGCGACGGCTGGTCATGCCGAAACGACCCGTTTCACCCACGGAGAACGGAGGGAAGTTGTAGTGCAGGAGGAACGAGCGCTTGCTCGGGCCACCGGTGATAGCGTCGACTTCCTGGGCGTCCTTGGAGGTGCCGAGGGTCGCGAGCACGAGGCCCTGCGTTTCGCCACGCTGGAAGAGCGAGGAACCGTGGACGCGCGGGAGCACGTCGACTTCGCAAGAGATTGCCCGGAGATCCTTGGGGGTGCGGCCGTCGGCGCGCTCACCGCTCTGGATGATGGCGTTACGGTAGACCTTTTCCTGGAGCTTCTCGAAAGCCATCTTGATCTGGCGGGCGTCAAAGACGTCGCCGAGTTCAGCCTTACAAGCAGCCTTGGACTTCTCGATCACTGCCTTGACGGCGTCGCCGCGCTCTTTCTTGGAAGCGAGGAAGATTGCCTTCTTCAGCAGGTCGCCTTCGTTGGCAACGCGTTCGCAGATGGCGAGAGCCTTGGCTTCGCAAACGACGAGCGGGAACTGGCGCTTGGTCTTGGAATACATTGCGGCGAGCTTGCGCTGGGCGGCGATGATCGGCTGGATAGCCTTCTGGGAGTACTCGAGGGCGGCGATGAAGTCGACTTCTGGCAGCTGGTCGGCCGAGCCTTCGATCATCATCATGTCCTTTTCGTTACCGACGTAGATGAGGTCGAGGTCAGACTGGTACTGCTCTTCGTGCGTGGGGTTAACCACGAACTGGCCGTTGACGCGTCCGAGGCGGATACAGGCGATGGGGCCATTCCAAGGAATGTCCGAGCAAAGGAGCGCAGCGGAAGCGCCGTTCACCATGAGCACGTCGGCGTCATTAATCTGGTCCGCCGAGAGGAGGAGGCCGATCACCTGGACTTCGTTAAGGAAGCCTTCAGGGAAGAGTGGGCGCAGCGGGCGGTCGCAGAGACGCGAGGTCAGGATTTCCTTATCGGAAGGCTTACCTTCGCGACGGAAATAACCACCAGGGAAGCGGCCGGCAGCGGCAAACTTCTCGCGGTAGTCGACGGTGAGTGGGAAGAAGTCCTGGTCAGGAGAACGGAGATCTTCGGCGGCGGTAGCCGACACGAAGAGCGTCGTTTCGCCCTTGCTGATGGTGACGGCACCATTCGCCAAGCGGGCGATAGAACCGGTGTTGATGGTGATACCGAGTTCATCGATGGTCACTGAGTGTTTCTGTTTCATTGTGTTTTTGCGTTTTGTGCGTTGTGCCAGGCGGGATTGCCCGGCGGTTTTGGTTGGGGGGTGAAAAGCGGACGTCCCAGCGGGCGCTGGGACGTACAAGTAAGACCGACCGCAGCGGCGGCGGGCTTACTTGCGCAGGCTGAGCTTGCTGATCAGGGCGTTATAACGGTCCAGATCGCTCGACTTCAGGTAAGCAAGGAGCTTGCGGCGGCGGTTAGTCAGCATGATGAGACCGCGACGCGAGTGGAAATCCTTACGGTGGGTACGGAGGTGATCCGTGAGGTGGTTGATGCGGCCTGAGAGGATGGCGACCTGAACTTCAGGCGAACCGGTATCCTTGGCATCCTGCTGGTGCTTCTTGATGATATCAGACTTATCGAACGACATGACTTTTTGTGGGTGTTTGGGTTGAGTTTGGCCGACTTGGGAGAAATTCCCGAGGACCAGCCAATTGGCCGGTGCCTCCGTCTGGAAGGAACTTTCGTTCCTCGGCCAGCGTGAGAAGGGGTCCACCCTTCTCCCTAACGAAGTGAAGCCGAATTGGTGACAGGTCACCCCCCGTGAGGCAAGCAGGAAACCACCCCCCTGCGGGACTTATTCACACCCGCTTCTGGGTCAGTTTTCAGTGAAAATTAGGTCGTAGCCAAGGCAAGCCGCCAAAAGCAAGGCGACCTGGCTAGGCTGGCTGGCGGCGGCCGGTGCGAGGGTCAGCTGGTAGTTGTCGGCGGAGGTGAAGAACTCCTTGGTCAGGCCGGCCCACTTCTTGTCCATGGTGCCGATAACCTGACCGGAGCCATCGACGAGCTCACGTGTCCAGCTCAGCCACTTCCCGCTAAAGCTGCCTACTGGGCGCTCGTTAGCATCCTCCACGAGGAGCTCACGCTTGAATGAAATGAACTTGGTGCGGAGTAGGCCCAAAAAACGCCCTTGGCCATCGTACACGCTCAGACGGGTTCGCCAGAAGGTGAACGGCTTCTCGATTCGCAAGGCGACCGTCTGGCCATCGGCTTCATAGACGATAACTTTGGTCGGTAAGATCATCTTGTTGATCAACAGCCGGAGCCACGCGGCTTTGGGTTCTTCCTTAGCAAGGCCGAGCTGGGCACCGGTGACGGGATCCAAGAGGTCGTAAGCATCTGTCAACTTCAGGAAACCGACGTGCTCACGGATGAAGAAGGTTGAACGGGATAATAAAGACGGGAGGGGCGGCGGCATTTCTTGCATACCGACTTCTCCCAAGAACCCCTCCCCTCGTCCAGCGTGAACCGCCTTAGAACGCCACGTCGACTTCGTAGACATCGCCTGGCCGGCGCGCGATGGCCTCGATGCGGAAGCCATTCGGGTCAGGGATAATTTCCGCGAGGTCGAAGGACCGCACAGACGCTGGTAAGCCTTCAAAAATCAGGGTGAAGACATGCGGCTTGGTATAGTCGAGCTTCGTCCAGTGCGGGTAGAGCGAGATTTTCTCAAAGGACAGCAGGCGGCTAGTATGGCTCGAATCGCGATCAAGGAGGAAGGTACTCTGCCAGACGCGGACCATTTCGGTAGTGTATGCCGGGATGCGGACGTGCACGACGACGGGCTCGATCGGCTGGACCGAGGTTTCCTCAGCCGTCTCCGGCCGCACTGAGGTCGTGGTCTCCGCTGCAGGGCTCATCTGCGCAACCTATGAAACCCTGGTCAGCAGGCAAGCAGGGGCTTACCTGATTAGCCCGTTGACTCCCTCCCCTTCCGAAAGCGGAATAGGCGTCATGGATAACGGCTCAACAGATAAACCAAGCCTCACGGGGGCGGAACGCAGCAAGCTTCGTAGCCTCGCGCAAACCCTCGACCCCAAGGTCTTCGTGGGCAAGGCCGGCATTAACGAGGGCATCGCCAAACTTCTCCTCCAGGCCTTCGACAAGGCCGACCTCGTGAAGGTTCGGTTCACCGCCGAGCGTGACGTGATGGAAACCCAGATGCAGGAGCTCGCCCGGCTAACTGGCAGCGAGGTAATCGGTAACGTCGGCCGGACGGCGACTTTCTTTAAGTTAGCTGAGGTCGCCGAAGACGACGGCGAATAAACGATGGACGCCGCCAGGTTCCAGTCGCAGCACGACTCCCTGATCCAGGCCGCGGAATTGGCTTTGCGCACCCTGACGCCGGCCGCTGAGACGCGGCCAGCCCGCCTCCACGCCGCCATGCGTTACTCGCTCGAGGCCGGCGGTAAGCGACTGCGCCCCGTCCTCTGCCTCGCCGCCGCCCAAGCCTTCCAGCCTAGTGCCGACGCCCGCCATGCGGCAACCGCCCTAGAGTGCATCCATACGTATTCCCTTATCCACGACGATTTGCCGTGTATGGATAACTCCGACCTGCGGCGAGGCCGGCCATCGTGCCACAAGGCTTTCGACGAAGCGACTGCCCTTCTCGCCGGCGACGCCCTGCTGCCGTTAGCTTTTGCGCTGCTAGCTCAAGGCTACACCGATCGACCCGAACTCGCCCGCCGCTTAGTGGCAGAGCTCGCGCACGCCGCAGGCTCAACACTCCTCGTCGGCGGGCAGACCGAAGATATGGGCGGTCTCACCGCGGTGGCCGATGCCGACCGCCTCGAATTCATCCTCCTCGGCAAGACGGCCGCCATGCTCAGCGCCCCGCTTGCCATGGGTGCACTGATTGGCGGAGCCTCCGCGGCAGACGTCGAGCATTGCCGCCTCGCGGGTCGGGCCGCCGGGATCGCTTTCCAGTTGGTCGATGACCTCCTCGATGGCTCCGCCAATACTGCGCAGCTCGGGAAGCCCGTGGGTGCCGATGTGCAGAACGGTAAGTTCACCTACCCCAGCCTGCATGGCATCCCCGCCACACAGACCCGCATCCAAGCCCTGACGACCGAAGCCAACATCCACCTTGCCGCGTGCCAAGGCGACACGGCTTTCCTGTGCGCTTTGATCACGCGCATGGCCAGTCGGGACCGCTAAGCGGCGAAAGCTAGTCGTCCGTCCGGAGAGCCGCCGAGGGTAGTTGCTCCGGCAACGATCCGTAATAAGTCCCTAGCCATAGCCGCCAGGAGAGTGCATGGATAAACGGTGGCACGATGAGCGCCGTCGCCACGGCGATCTTCACTGCGGTGAGGCCACTGACCCAACCTTGGCTTAAGCAGAATAAAAGAATCGGCAGGACGCCGAAGGCCGTCAGCGCGTAGTTCCAAACGATTGCCCCTAGGAAGAAACCTTCCTTCCGCCGGAGTACCATGCCGCAGTGACTGCAGGCAGCGGGCGTATTCGAGAATCGGCTCCAGAATCCTTTGACCGCCATCGGGCGCACCGGCAGGCCACAATCGGGACATTGCCCGCGGACGCACCGGAGGAAGATGTCAGGTCTGAAAGCCACCACCCGATGCTAAGTCCTGCACGGCCGATGTAAAGCAAAGGGCCGGCTGCCTTGCGGAAACCGGCCCGAGCGTGCGGACTAAGGTCGCTTATTCAGCGGCCGTCTCACCCACCTGGAAGCGGGAGAAGCGGACGACCGAGACCTCTTCGCCGACCTGCTTGGAGAGTTCGGCGAGGAGTTGGGAGACCTTCTTATCCGGGTCACGGAAGAACGGTTGTTCGAGCAAGCAAACATCGGCGAAGTATTTATCAACACGACCGGAGATGATTTTCTCGATATTCGAAAGCTGCGCCTTCTTGCGGGACTCGGAAGCGGCGAACTGCTTTTCCGCAACCACGATGCGCTTTTCGAGTTCGGCGATGACCTCAGCGTTCTTGGCTTCCTGCTGTTCGACGAGCTGACCCTTATAGTCTTCGATCACGCGCTTGCACTCTTCGATTGCCTTATCGGCTTCCGACTTGGTGAACTCGAGAGCGATTTCGCGCTCCTTAGCGACGACTTCAGCGGAAACTTCTTCGCGACGAACGAAACGGCCGTTATTGGCCACGACCTGCATCGCCATCTGGCGAGCGAAGTCAGCCACGGCGGCGTGCGAAGCACCCGCGGCGGACTTCGTTGAGAGCTCGATGAGGACCGCAATCTTAGCACCCGTGTGGACGTAAGCGGAGACGCGACCGTTACCGGAAGCGGCAAACTTGAGCACGCGGGAGACCTTGAGGTTCTCGCCGATTTTGGTGACCTGGTCGTTAAGGTAGTCGTTTACCTTACGAGAAGCGTCGGCGTGGTAGGGCTGGTCGAGTAGGTTGTCGACACCGTGCAGGGCCGCTTGACCGACGAGATCCTTGGCGAGGGCGACGAAGGCTTCGTTCTTGGCGACGAAGTCGGTTTCGCAATTGAGTTCGAGGAGCGTCGCGGACGAACCGGAGGCCTCGACCTTAACGGCGAACATCCCTTCGCTGGCCTTGCGGTCAGCCTTCTTGTTGCGCGTCGCGATCCCCTTAATGCGGAGGATTTCGACGGCCTTTTCCATGTCGGCATTGGCCTCGGTGAGGGCCTTCTTGCAATCCATGAGACCCGCGCCGGTACGCTGGCGCAGCTCGTTGACCGTCTGGGCGGTGATAACGGACATGGCGAGATTACTTAGTGGTCTTGCGCGGACGGACAGCCTTGACGCCGCCCTGAGCTACTTCGCCTTCGGAACCTTCGGAGGCCTTCAACAGCTCATCGGAAATGGTGACTTCAGGCTGAGCGTTCTCGATGGTTTCACCACGGGAGAGAGGGGTCACGGTCTTGCGCGGGTTAGCGTCGACCTTACGGCGAGCCTGACCGTTCTGAACGGCCTGCGTGAGGACTTCGACCACAAGGCGGATAGACTTAGCGGCGTCATCGTTACCTGGGATCGGGAACTTGAGGACCGAAGGGTCGGAGTTCGAGTCGCAGAGGCCGATCACCGGAATCTTGAGGCGGTTGGCCTCTGCGACGGCGATGGCTTCGTGCTTGGTATCGATGACAATCATCGCGGTAGGGAGCTCGCGGTATTCGAGGAGACCTTCGAAGTTGCGCAGCATACGGGACATCTCGCGACGGACGGCGGCGCCTTCTTTCTTGTGCATCTTAGCGAGGGAACCGTCCTGCTCCATCTTCAGGTAGGTGCGGTAGGACTCGAGCGACTTCTTAATAGTCGTGAAATTAGTGAGCGTACCACCGAGCCAGCGGTTAACGGCGAAGGGCATACCGGTCGCCTTAGCGGCAGCGCGGACGACTTCCTGAGCCTGAGGCTTGGTCGCGACGAAGAGCACTTCCTTGCCCTTGGCGGAGATGTCTTCGAGGTAGGCAGCAGCGGCGGCGAGGCACGCATGCGACTTCTCGAGGTCGATGATCGACACGCCATTACGGTGGTCGAAAATAAACGGACGGGATTTAGGATTCCAGCGACGGGTCTGGTGGCCGAAGTGCACGCCAGCGTCGAGGAGGTCTTTTACGGTGATGTTCATGGTATTTTTAGCTCCGTATCCCGCTTCTTGCCGAAGGAGAGGACATTGGATCAGGTGTAGTTAACTGCAGTTTTGATTAGGATGTCGGAAGCAATCGGCGGTAGCTTCCAACGGTGGAATGGGTTTTCAAACACCCCCACCCCCCTCTGGCAAGGGAAAAAGGGGTGTTTTGGGCTGACAATCCAGAAGGGGGAGACACTTTCCGTGGTTCATGTTGTGGGCCTACCGCATCCTCTTCCTCCCCCTCCTGCTCCTGGCCTCGCCGTATTATTTGTGGCGGATGGTCCGCCGCGGGGGGTATGGAGCGGGTTTTAGCCAGCGACTCGGCTTCCTCCCCGCCCTCCCTGCCCACCCCAAGCGCGTCTGGATACAGGCAGTCTCGGTCGGTGAAATCGAGGCCATCGGCCCCCTGCTCAAGGAACTCAAGGCGTCCGGCCAAGTCGACTTAGTGCTGACCACGACGACTAGCACCGGCTACCGCTTAGCCCGCGAGCGTTATGCCGAGGTCTGCACCTTCATCGGCATCTTCCCTTTAGATTTCTGGCCCTGTAGTGCCTTGGCCTATCGCCGCCTCCAACCCAGCGCCATCGTCCTGACGGAGGGCGAGCTGTGGCCCGAACACTTGGGGCAAGCACGGGCGCGGAAATTACCGACGCTCCTCATCAACGCTCGGCTCTCCGATCGTTCGTTCGCGCGGCATCAGCGGTTCAAGGGAGCGAGTCGTGGCTTGCTCGCTGGTTTCACCTGGATCGGCTCGGGCAGTGAAGAGGATGCGCGCCGCTTGATGTCGCTCGGCGCCGAACCCGCGAATATCGACGTGACCGGGAACTTGAAATTCGATGTGGCGTCCGATGGTCCCCTCTCTCTAGGCGAACGCCTCGTGCTGCGACAGGCGTTGGGCTTTGATGGCTTGGATCGTAGCCTCGTGCTGCTGGGTTCGTCCACTTGGGAAGGCGAAGAGGCACTCTTGCTTGATGTGGTGAAGACGCTGCGCAGCGAGGGCCTTGACGCGCGCCTATTGCTCGCCCCGCGTCATGCGGAACGCCGCGAAGCGCTCGTCCGTTTGCTCGCCGCTAGTGGACTCTCCTTCCATCAACGCTCGACGCAAGGCACCACCGCCCCCGTCGGCACCGTGGTACACTTCGCTGACACGACGGGCGAACTCCGCCAGCTAACGCGGGCCGCCGACCTTGCCTTCACCGGTAAGAGCATCGCCCCGCACGACGGCGGGCAGACGCCCGTCGAATGTGCTGCCGCAGGCGTCCCTGTGGTCTACGGACCGCACATGACGAACTTTAAAGCCATCTGCCAAGGGCTCGAACGGGTCGGTGCTGCCCGTAAGTCCGCTCATGCCGCCGACACCCTGACCACCCTGCTCGCTTTAGCCCGCGACGCCGCGACCCGTACCCGCATGGGTCAAGCCGGCCAAGAATGGCACGCGTCCAATCGCGGGGCCTCGCACCGGACCGCTCAAGCCATCTTGGCTCAGCTGCGGTAGGCGTCGCGTAGCTTGATGGCCTCGTCGCGTAAAGCGCCACCGAGGATAATCTGCCGAGCCAAGACCGCCCCCGCCGCGGGATCCTTGACGACGTTGGCGACCCACAGCGCCGTCCCCGCACTGAGGCACAAGGTGTCCAGCAGGCCGTCCGAAACGCCACCCACTAAGAGGTCGGAGAACATTACCAAGTTCTCTTCTGGGCTACCGCCCCGCAGGTCGGCGACCGTGCATTGCGTGAACCCAAAATCACCCGGCAACCACGTCGCGTCAATGTGTGCTAACTCTCCGCACCCACGCACACGCACCGGACCAGCCGTCGTGACTTCATCCATGCCACCGCCCACGGCGGTGTGCGTGACGAGGCCACGCTTCACGCCCAGCTCCTGCAAGGCAGCGGCCAAAGGCTCAACCCAACGGACGTCATAGACGCCGACTAACATATACGCTGGCTGGGCGGGATTGATGAGCGGGCCCAGCACATTGAAGATCGTCTTGGTCCCGCTTTCGGCGATCTTCTTACGGACGCCCAAAATGGCCTTGAAGGCCGGATGAAAAGCGGGGGCGTAAAGGTAGCAGAAATTTGCTTCGCGCAGTGCCTTGCGCAGTTGGTCGGCGTCTGCTTCCAGCACGACGCCCAAGGCGGCGAGAAAATCAGCGCTCCCCGACTTCGAAGTGATTGAACGATTGCCGTGCTTGATGACGGGCACGCCAGCAGCGGCCACGATGAGCGCGCTCGCCGAAGAAATATTAAAACTGCCCGAGCGGTCGCCACCGGTACCGACAATGTCGATGGCCCGGGCGGGGACGTCGCCGAAGTCAATCTGCCGAGCCAAGCCGCGGTAGGCCTGGGCAAACGCCGTGACCTCCGTCGCAGTCTCACCCCGTGTAGCCAAAGCCAGCAGGAAGGCTTCTTTCGCGGCATCGGGGACATCCGCGGCGACCATCGCGGCGGCCGACGAAGCCGCCTCGGCGGGCGTCAAGGAACGGCCGGCCACCAGGGCTTGGGTGAGGTTAGGCAGGTCCATGGCACGATTAGCCACGGGACAAGGGGCCGGGACAAGGGGAATTTATCCGACAAGGGGTTTGCATCCCCTAGTTTCCTACCCATCGTAAACCCATGCACGACGGCGACCAGCCTCTGGGCGACTCCGACGGTTCCGGCAATGCCTCTTGGGGCGAAGCCGACTGGGCAGGCTACCTGTTGCGCAATGACCACGAGGTTGGCCGCTTCCTGTCCTACTATAACGAGGTCAAACCCCTCCCCGACCGCCTCGACATCTCCGCGCGACGCATGGGCTGGGAAAACGCGGATTGGGGTCCGGGCGACCCCCCGGACGACGTGACGGACGAAGATAATGACAGCCCCGACCTCCCCTACTGCATCCACCAACACCCGGTCTATATCGTGGCGCGGGCTTTGGGCATCCAGTTGACCGTCTGCTTCCGAAAACTTTGCCAAGATTCTGGCCTAGCCATCAACGCGCTCACCGCCGCCGACCTCATGCACTCCTTCTGGGACGTCGAGCACCAGATGATCATGGCCATCAACGCCACGGACACCGGCGATATGTCCCTCGCGCTGGTCCACATGAAACGCGGCCTCTCGGCCATCAACTATTCAATCGGCCTGCTCGTGCAGCTCCCAGACGAAGCCCGGTTGAGCTCCGCCGAAGCTACTAGTGAACTGGAAGCCACGCTCTTCGACCTCCGCGAAATCTGCCTCCGCGTGATGGCCGACTGTCGCTGGGACGGCTCGAAGAACTAGGCCTTAGGCCTTGTTCTGGTCGCCGCGGCTCATGTGCTGGATGAGGCGGTCGCTAAACTCCTTAGCGGAGTCGTGACCCATCCCACGCAAGGCATGCACCATAGCAGCCACTTCGACGAGGCGGGCCATATCGCGGCCCGGCCGCACTGGAATCGTCATGTGCGGGACCTTGCGTCCAAGAATTTCGAACATTTCGACCTCCAAGCCCGAGCGCTCTTCGTCCATCCCTGGCTGCCAGAGCACGAATGTTACGACGAGGTCGACGCGCTTCTCGCGGCGGACGGAACGGACCCCGAAAAGCGAGGCAATATTAATAATGCCGATACCGCGGCATTCCATGTAGCCGCGGTTCAGTTCCTTCGAAGTACCCTGCAACTCACGATCACCAATGAGGGTAACGATGACAAAGTCATCCGCAACCAAAGAATGTCCGCGTTCAATGAGCGCCAATGCGCATTCACTTTTCCCGACGCCCGAGGCACCTCGGAGCAGGACCCCCACGCCGCGGATATCGACCAAGGTCGCATGCAGGTTGGTGCGCGGGGCAAACTTTTCTTCAAGGAGGACGGTGGCTTCGGCCGAGAAGTCCTTCGACTTTAACTGGGTGCGAATAATCGGGGTATGGTGCTTGTCAGCCAGGCGCTTCAGCATGTCGTCTACCTGTAGGCCGCGCGAAACGACGACGGCGGGAACCTTCTTCGAGAACACGTCATCCACGAGTTTCTCCCGCACGCTGTCGGGCTGGTCAGCGAGGTAAGCCATTTCGCCGGCACCGAAAAGCTGCAGGCGGCGATTCGCAAATTCCTTGAAATAGCCAGTGACCGCCAAGGCCGGGCGATTGATGGACTTCTCCGAGATGACGTTGTCGAGGCCGTCGGCGCCCGCGAGGAGTTCCATCTGCAGCATGTCACGGAAGGAATCGAAGAACTCCCGGACCGAAACGGATTCAGGGCGGGTTTCAGGAGCGAGGTCGGACATGGCAGGTTAGAGTTTAAAGCCTTCGCCCAGGTAGTGACGGCGGCTTTCTGGGTCATTCACGATATCCTGCGGGGTGCCGGAGACAAGCACGCGTCCTTGGTGAATAAGGTAGGCCCGATCCACGATTGAGAGCGTTTCCCGCACATTATGGTCAGTAATTAGGACTCCGATGCCCCGTTCCTTAAGGCGACGGATGATGGATTGGACTTCCGCCACGGAGATGGGGTCAACCCCGCTAAAGGGCTCATCCATCAATAAAAAGCGCGGGCCCGTGGCCAAGGCGCGGGCGATTTCCAGCCGGCGACGCTCGCCACCGGAAAGCGTGAAGGCGGGCTGGCGGGCGAGGCGTTCCAAGCCAAGGTCGGCCAATTGCTGCGCCGTCCGGGCATGCGCCTCGCGACCGGGGAGGTTCAAGGTCTCCACCACGGCCATCACATTATCCCAGACCGAAAGTTTGCGGAAGATGGAGGCCTCCTGCGGCAGGTAGCCGAGGCCAGACTTCGCGCGCTGCCACATCGGCATCTCCGTAATATTACGACCGTCGAGAAACACCTTGCCGGCGGTCGCGGGAATCAGGCCCACGACCATATAGAACGTGGTCGTCTTGCCGGCGCCGTTCGGGCCGAGCAACCCCACGATTTCGCCGGCCTTGAGTTGCAGGCTCACCTTTTGCACGGCAACCTTCGGGCCGTAGTGCTTGGCGAGCGACTCGACGCGGACCACGCCCTTTTCGCTGGTGTCTACCATGGTTAAATGAGGAAGCCCTCAGCGTCCTTTGTCGAGGCTTTTGACCTGTGGGAGCGTGAAGTCTTGGCCGAGGAAAATCTTCGGCCGGACGACCTGGCCAGGCAGGTTGGGGTCGGGAGCTTGGTCCATGCGCCAAATACGCTTCTTCATGTCGTAAGTGATTTCCTTGGCGGGAATACCCTCCCGGCCCTGCGCATCGCGGATGCGGGCATCGCCAAAGAGCTTGGCCTCACCGGTCTCCGGCCGGACCTCCAGCGTGCGACCATAGGCCGTCGTGCCACCCGCTAAGACATTGACGTTACCGCGACCAACGATGAGACGCGCGGCTTGCTTCCCCTTGGCATCAGGCTCAGCCAACCCTTCCAGGAGGTCACAGGTGGCGTCCGTGCCTTCGGTGCGCATCCCCACGGCGCCACGGAGGAAGAACTTCGTCATCTTGGGCGTTGCGAGGATTTCCTGAGCATCCGCGATAAACTCGGCAGTTTTGCCATTGCTGAAGTCCACCCCGAGCCGAGGACGGGTTTCGGCGGACCCGCCGCTCAGGGTCAAGAGACGCGGTCGACCCGGCAAGTTGTCTTTCTTAAGGATTTCTTCGATCTGGACGGCCGGCACGTAATCGATGCGCTCGGCCGAACAGCGTAACCCGGGCTGGCCATAGCGGACCGCACCCGTGAGGAAAACTTTTTGTAAGACTAAAACGCTGGGCTTACCTTTAATCAGCGGCGCCGCCGCATAAGCAACCATGCGCTGCGACTCGGTATGCACATCACCCGCGGCGTAGAGCACGTTCCCGACGAGGTCGACTTCCACGGCACCGGCTTCATTGCTTAGAAAAATGCGGTCGGCCTGAGCTAAGCCCATGGGCCCATCGACATCATCGGCAGGCAGCTTCACGGAGGCGCGCTCCTCGGGCGAGGACGTCACCGAAACCTGCTGCTTTAGGGTATCGGAGCGAATGGAAGCACCGGTGACCTCGAAGCCACGGGGTTCGATCAGGCGCGGACGCCCATCTAACTGCAGTTCTTGGCGAGTGCGATCCCAGCGAGCCTTACCGGCCTTAAAGAGGTTGCCGTCGGCGGAGCCTTGGACATCGCCTTCGCCGACGAGCACATCGCCCTGGAGACGAGAATCGGTTGCAATCAAGCGCTGAGCGGAGACCTTGCCCTGCTCCGAAGTGAACTCGGCAGCACCATCCAACTGCAGCACCCGCAAGTCGGCCTTTACATCCCGGGTGATTAAGGCCGTCCTCCCGTAGGCCTCGGAAGCCTCCCGCCCCAGCCGCGTAGACTTAAGGTATACCCGCTTCCCTTCGGCGGCGAGTAAGCGGGTGACGTTGGCCTTAGCGTCGTGCTCGAGCTGCTGCCCTTCGGCCTGCAAACCCGGCTCCGTCAAACGCACCGCACCGGTCACCGTGAGGCGCTCGTTAGCCTGGTCAAAGAAAGCCGTGTCGCCCTGCACAGTCTGACCATTCAGCGTACGCATTACTTTCCCGCTGGCTTGGAGCGAACGGCAGGTCTTGTCGCCCTTCGGGCCATCATCGAGGACGCATTCGATGCGCTCACAGGTGAGCTTCTCGCCGAGACGTTCCAGGACAACCTTACCCGCGAAGATCAGAAGCGTCCCATCGGAGCGGGGCGAAACGTCGAGGCGCTCGGCGCGAATCCGCAGACGCTTCGTGATGGGCTTGGCCAGGTCCAGTTCGGCGACGACGTCGGACTCAATCGTGAACACATCGCCCTTCGGATCGGAGAGCCAACTCCACCCCATGCCCTTCAGATCGAACGAAGGCGAGCGGGCACTAAAAGCCGCGGGTCCGCGGGCGAGACGCTTGGCAGGAATCAGCGTCCCGTAAGGGCTCGCGAAAGACAGGACGACCTTGCCGTCCTTAAAGGACTTTCCTTCGAGTTTATTAAGATCCCAAGTGCCAGCCTCGGCCGTCGGCTTCATCGAGGCGGAGCGAAGCTCCCAGGCCTTCTCGGCCTTCGCGTCCTCCGCGTAACCAGCAACGACGGCGTTGGTCACTTCTTGAAACGTCACTTCCTTTTGCTGCGCGCAAAGCCCCGCCGACAGGAGCAAAGTCAACCAGGTGGCGCGCATGTGTAATGACACCCCAGCAAGGGCTTTAAATCAAGCGCTTATGCCTTAGGCAGGCGCGGAAACGGTGCAGGGGCAATCAAGGGAGACATCGCCACCGAGGGCACCTGTGTACTGTCCGCCAACGGGAAGCCGGCCAAGAACTCCGCGGCTGGCAACATCTTGCCACCGGGGCGTTGCAGGAGCGTCAACAAACAGGCACCGGACCCACAAGCGATGAGCACCCCAGACTTATCCGCCGCCAGGATGGTACCTGCTGGTGCCGCGGCACTACCGCTCACGGCTTGGGCGGCACCGACCTTAATGACCACACCATTATAAGCAAAAGTGCTACCCGGCCACCCTTCCAGCGCGGCGATGCGACCCGCGAGCAGCCGGGCATCCACGTTAAAATCGAGCGCCTCATCCTGACGGGTGAGTCGACGGGTGTAACTGACTTGCGCTTCATCCTGCAGCACAGGGATGGAAGTGCCCGCCAAGATTGCGGGCAAGGCGCGGGTCGCCAGTTCCCCCGCGAGGTTGCCCAAACGGGCACGCAAGGCCGCGCGGCCTTCGTGCGGGGCAATCGTCAACGAGGCCGAGGCATGCAACGGACCCGCATCCAGTTTACGCACGACTTGCTGTAGCGAAACACCCGTGACGTCTAAGCCGGCAGCCAAAGCGCCCTCGACGGGCGTCGCCCCACGCAAAGCAGGCAATAAGGAGCCGTGGAAATTCACTAAGCCAAGGCGCGGTGCCTGCAGAAAATCGTCCTTCAGGATTTGTCCATAGGCCATGACCACGCCCAGGGAGACATCTAAGGACTGCAGGTACGCGGCATCTTCCGCTGAAAGTTTCTCCGGTTGGAGCAGGGTCAAACCCTCTTGCCGTGCCCACGCCGCCACGGGATTAGGCCGCACCTCTTGCCCGCGTCCGGAGGGACGGTCGGGCTGAGAATAGACGGCTACGACCTCGACTGCTGGGAGAGCACGCGTTGCGACAAATGCCGCCAGCGCGATTTCATCCGAACCCAGCAGGACGAGGCGGTGCCGCATCGTTTATTTGCGGGCCTGACGGGCCGCGCGGCCCTTGAGGGAACGTGGCTTATCCCAGCGCGTGAAAGCTTTCTTATTCGAGGCCTTGGAGCCACCCTTGCCGATCTTACCGCTGTTGCTGCCGCGGATTTTGCCCTTGGCGGCAGGACCTGCTGATTTGGCCGGACGAGCCTTGGCGCCCGGGGCCGGCTTGGCGATGTGCGCCGGTGCGGCCGAACCCTCGATGCTGCTCGAACCGCCCTCGTGGCGCGTACCCGGAGGGGCGAAATACTTACGGCCTTCCTGCTTGGGCTTACCCACTACATCAATGAAGACTGGCACACCGGAAAGTTCGAACCCTTCGTGGATACCTTTGACGAGGAAACGCTGATAGGCCTCCTCGAGGCGCTCTTCCGAGTTACAGAACATCCGGAAGCGGATTGGCCGGCGGGAAACCTGCGTTACATAGTAGCACTTGAAGCGGCGGCCCGAGACCATGCGCGGCGGACGCTTAACCATGAGGTCCTGAATCACGCGGTTGATGCGACCCGTCGGAATGGTCGCGCCCGCACGGATATAGACCCCTTCGGCAGCGTCGAGGAGGTCATCAGCACGGAGGCCAGTCTTCGCAGAGACGAAGCAGATGGGCGGATCAGGGAGGAAGAAGAGCTCGCGGCGGACGGCGGCACGGAACTTCGAACGGAATTCCTCTTCATCTTCGAAGCCACTGATGGCGTCGGCCCGGAAAGCCTCTTTGGCCAAATCCCACTTATTTACCACAACGACAAGTCCACAGCCAATCAAGGCCAGCTCGCCCGCGAGCTGCTTATCGATACGCGTCACGCCTTGCTGGGCGTCGAGCACGAGGAAAACCACGTCGGTATCGGCGAGGATTTCGTTGGAGCGGACCTGCGAGAAGAAGTCGAGCGTATCACGCTTATTCGCGGTGCGCCGGCCCGCCGTGTCGACGAGGACGAATTCGGTCTTAGAGCCGTCCGACTTGGCGCGAGCCAGGCGCGAGCGTACCGGATCGCGGGTGGTGCCAGCGATTTCACTGACGATGAGACGGGAACTGCCGAGGAGTCGGTTACCTAATGAACTCTTGCCCACGTTCGGACGACCGGCGAGCGCGAGGCGAATCGGGTGCGGCGTGGAAGTAGTCGGCTCCACTGGGGCGGGACCGAGCTTCTTAATAATCAGGGCGCAAAGTTCCGCCATGCCCCGACCGTGTTCGGCCGAGACGAGGAAAGGATCGCCGAAGCCCAAGGCGTAGAACTCGCCTACTTGGCGGTCGCGCTCTTCGGTGTCAGCCTTGTTGGCGACCACGACAACGTCCTTACCGGCCTGGCGGAGTTTCGCGGCGACTTCCATATCGAGCGGGGCGCAGCCTTCGGAGGCGTCGACGATCAACAGGACGAGACTGGCGGCGGCGAGGGCGAAATCGACCTGCTCTTCCACGGCGGCGGCAACGACCTTGGGCGTCAGCTCAGCCTTATAGAGGCCGATACCACCGGTATCCATCAAGGTGTAACGCCCTTCCGAGACATCGGCCGTGAGTAAATCGCGCGTCACGCCTGGCTGATCGTGTACAATCGAGATGCGCCGACCGACGATGCGGTTAAAAAGCCGGCTCTTGCCGACGTTGGGACGGCCCACGATGGCTACTGCCCGGGAAAGTGCTGTGTTCCGTTCCATGAGCACGGACAGTCACGACCTCCCGCCCCGCAAGCAAGCAAGGATGCTTACTGCCGGGCCGGCAAAGTGTCCAAGAAGCGGGCAATCCGCTCGCCCGCCTCGTGAATACGCTCGTAGCTGGTCGAGAAAGAGGCACGGCAGAAGCCCGCGCCGGCGGCCCCAAAGGCCGTCCCCGGCACCACGGCGACCTTCTGGGCGGCCAGTAGCTGGGAAGCGAAGGTCATGGAGTCCAGCCCGGTGCTGGTGATATTGGGGAACGCGTAGAAGGCTCCGCGCGGCAAGTGACACGGCAGACCGAGTTCGTTAAAGCGGCGAACGATGAAGTCGCGGCGCTCGCGGTACTTATCGCGCATGTGGAGCATCGATTCGCGGCCGTTCTTAAGGGCTTCAACCGCGGCTTCTTGACTGATAATAGAAGCACACATGATGCCGTACTGGTGGATCTTGAGCATACCGTCGATAACGCCGGCAGGGCCGCAGGCGTAACCGATACGGAAGCCCGTCATCGCAAAAGCCTTAGAAAAACCATGCAGGAAGACCGTCCGCTCGCGCATGCCCGGCAAGGACGCGATGGACACGTGGTCGCCTTCAAAAGTCAGCTCAGAATAGATTTCATCCGAAGCCACCAGGAGGTCCTTCTCGATTGCGAACTTCGCAATCTCCTCGAGCTTCTGGCGATTGGCGGTACCGCCGGTCGGATTCGTCGGGAAGTTCAAGACCAGCACCTTGCAGCCCGGCTGCCAGGCAGCGCGCAAGGCGGCGGGGTCGAGGGCAAATTGGTCGCTGGAGACCGTACGGATAGGTATGGGCGTCGCGTGGCAGAGCGTGACGCTCGGCGCGTAGGACACGTAGCAGGGCTCGTGGTACAGGACCTTGTCGCCCGGGTTGAGCGTGGCGCGGAGCATCGCATCGAGCGCCTCGGAGACGCCGACCGTGACAAGAATCTCGTCTTCCGGATTGTATTCTGGGCCGTAGTTGCGGGCGACGTAGCGGGAGATCTCCTCGCGGAGGGCCAACGTGCCGCGGTTGTCGGTATAGGAAGTCCGCCCCTTCTCCAACGCGGTCATGGCGGCCTCGCGGATATGAAACGGCGTGATAAAGTCGGGCTCGCCGATGCCGAGCGAGACCGCGTCCTTCATCTTCGACACAATCGCAAAGAAATCGCGGATACCGGATTTGGGTAGCGAAGCGACGTGCTGCGCAACGAAGCGGGCGGAGTCATCCATGGGTCCGAGGCTCAGGGGCTGACCGAGGGCTGGTCGCGGCGGGTGCCTTCGTCGGTGACGACAAAGCCGTCCTTCTTGTAGGCCCGGAGGAAGAAGTGGGTCGAGGTGCCCTGCACGCCTTCGATGCGGGCGAGGCGCTCGTGGACGAAACCAGCGACCTTGTAGAGGTTATCAGCCGTGACGACCACGAGGAGGTCGTAACCGCCGGACATCAGGAAGCAGCTTTCGACCTGTTCGAATTGGCTGATACGTTCGGCGATACCGTCGAAGCCGCCCGTGCCTTCGGTGCGAATCTTGATTTCAATCACCGCACGGACACGGCGTTCAGCTTCGTAGCTCGGATTGAGCACGGCCCGCATCCCCAAGAGGATACCTTGAGCGCGTAAGCTCGCTAGTTCGCGGTCCACGGCCTCGGCGCCGAGGTTCAGGATCTTGCCAATCTGGGCGGTGTCGAGGGGCTCGCCTTCGAGGAGCAGCTTAAGTACGTTGTTCATGGGGGTGCGGAAATTAGGCCTTAGGCAAAGCGCGGCGGGCGCGGACGGCGGCGGCGAGCTGGTCGAGCACCGGGCCGGTCTGCTCAAAGGAGATGCAGGCATCGGTGATGCTGCAACCGTAAGTGGAGCCTTCGCGGCCCTGCCATTCCTGGCGGCCTTCGACGAGGTGACTTTCAATCATCACGCCGCCGAGGATACGGGAGCCCTGGGCGACCTGTTCGGCGAGGTCGGCGGCGACCAGCGGCTGGCGGCGATGGTCCTTAGAGCTGTTGCCGTGCGAGCAATCGACAATGAGGCGCGTGGTGATGCCAGCCTTCTGCAGGCGAGTTTCAGCGTCAGTGACGAATTCAGCCCCATAATTAGGGCCGGTGCGCGAACCGCCACGTAGGATAACGTGGGCGTCGGGGTTTCCGGAGGTCTCGAAGATCGAGACAACGCCGTCCTTGGTCACCGAAGGGAACCAGTGCGAAGCACGCGCAGAGAGGCAGGCATCGACCGCCACTTGGATGGATCCATCGGTGCCATTCTTAAAGCCCACTGGCATCGATAAGCCCGAAGCCAACTCGCGGTGAATCTGGCTTTCCGTGGTGCGGGCGCCGATCGCACCGTAGGCGACGAGGTCGGCCAAATACTGCGGCGTGATCGGATCGAGGAACTCGCTCGCGGACGGCAACCCCAGGTCGGCAATATCAGCCAACAGGCGGCGACCGAGACGAAGGCCATCATTGATACGGAAAGAGCCGTCAATTTGCGGGTCGTTGATTAGGCCCTTCCAGCCGACGGTCGTCCGGGGCTTCTCGAAGTACACGCGCATCACGATGAGCAGGTCTTCGGTGTGCTTACGAGCTTCCTTCAGGAGTAAATGGGCATACTCCATGGCCGCCTTGGGGTCATGGACGGAGCAAGGACCGACGACCACGAGCAGACGGTCATCCTTACCAGCGAGGATGGCGGCGGCGTCCTTACGGGCGGACGAGACGACCTCGGTGGCACGCTCCGTCGGGCTCAGCTCCGATAGCAAGAGCGCGGGAGGCAGCAGGGGGAGCCGGCTGCGAATGCGTAAGTCGTCCGTATTGTGGTACATCGGGAAGGGCCTTTCCTGTTGGCAAAAGGGCGTCAAATGAAGGGCAGACGCTGGCCCGTGTCAATGTCTCGTCCCGTATTGACTGACGGACCTCACTGTATCAAAAGTGTCTCAACTCGACATGCCTAAGGCCCCCGCCCCAGATTCCCCCGAGCAATCGGACGCCTTCCGGGCCTACATCGCCGAACAGGGCCTGCGGGCTACGCGCCAGCGGATGGCCGTGTTTGAGGCAGCCCGGAGCATTCTGGGGCACTACACCGCTGAGGACCTGCTGAAGAAGTCACGGTCGCTGGACCGCACCGTTTCGCGGGCTACCATCTATCGCGCGCTACCCTTGCTCATCGGCGGACACATCATCCGCGAGATCGATGTCGGCCGTGACCATAAGTATTACCTCGCCGAGGTTGGCTCATCTACTTTCCGCGCCCAACTCGTCTGCGAGAGTTGCGATACCATCGTCGAGGTAGATGCGCCCTTCATGGAGTGGTACGGTAAAGCGGTCGCCGCCAAGCACGGGATGAAGCCGATTTCCCAAAAACTCCAAGTCACCGCCCTTTGCGAACGTTGCCAAAAACGTAAAGCCCTTCGTCCATGACCCCTTATCCGACCGCTATGGTCTTCCCTCCCCTCCCCGCCGGCGGCCTCCCGCTGACCGACCTGCAACGTGAAGTCCTCGCCCTCAAGAAAGAAAAGGACGCACTGATCCTCGCACACAACTACCAGTGTGAAGACATCCAAGGCGTTGCCGACTACGTGGGAGATTCGCTCGGCCTGGCGTACAAGGCCGCCGAAGCAAAGAACGCCACGATCGTCTTCTGCGGGGTGCACTTCATGGCCGAGACGGCCAAGATCGTGAACCCCACTAGGCGCGTGCTCCTGCCCGATATTGAAGCCGGCTGTTCACTGGCCGACTCCTGCCCCGCCGAAAAGCTGGCAGCCATCAAGGCCGCGCAGCCTGACCTATACGTCGTGGCATACATCAACTGCAGCGCTGCCGTGAAAGCCCTCTGCGACGTCATCGTCACCAGCGGTAACGCCTCAAAAATCGTCAATAAGGTCCCCGCTGACCGCCCCATCCTTTTCGTCCCCGACCAGAACCTCGGGCAGTGGGTCTCGAAGAAGACCGGCCGGGCAATGCAGCTCTGGCCGGGCAATTGCTACGCCCACGTCCAATTCACGCCGGGCGCCCTCCTCCGCGCCAAAGCCGCGCACCCGGGCGCGCCCGTCGTTGCTCATCCCGAGTGTACCGAAGCCGTCCGGGAGATGGCAGATATGGTCTGTTCGACCGAGCTCATGGTGGAGTGGAGCCGGCAGCAAAAGGCCGACACCCTCATCGTCACGACCGAGTCCGGTATGATCCATCGCCTCCGCCGGGAAGTGCCCAATAAGAC